>JBBRSV010000082.1:0-22528 GCA_038245055.1 Chitinophagales bacterium
AACAAACATCGACAATATTCAAAGTGAGTTAAAATTACTATTGAGAAGTACTGTGGAAACCTACCTGGTTCGTGTTGCGGATAAAGCAATAATAAGCGGTCAATTTATTTCAAGATTGAATTACAAGGAATTATTAGACAGCGCAATTGCAAATCGGCCGGATCTTAAAGTTTTGAGGGCAACAATAGTTTATAACAATAATAACCTTACACTTCAAAAGGCATTTGCCAAGCCGGACATCACTGTTGGTGCAAGCTATGACAGGCTCGGGAGTTATGTAAACAATTATAACGCTATTGGCATTGGCATTCCTTTACCGTTTTTCAATCGCAACCAGGGAAACATCAAAAATGCGAAAATACAATTGGAGCAAAGTAAGGTAGGTTATGAGAGCGGTTTGGATAAAGTGAAAAATGATGTAAGTACAAATTATATAACTGCATTACGCTCTGAGAAATTGCTGGCAAGCTTTGATCCGAACTTCGACGCAGATAATACTCGTTTGATAAACGAAGTCACGATAAATTTTCAAAAGAAAAATATAACTATGCTGCAGTTCCTGGATTTTTATGATTCATATAAACAAAACGTTTTACAATTGAATCAACTGCGGTATAATAAAATGAGCGCATTGGAACAGCTCAATTTTTCAACAGGTAAAATTTTATTTAACCCTTAATAATCGACAGATTCATTCCAATTTTCCAATCAATAATATTCAATAAAATGCATAAATATTTTTTTCCTGTTTCCTTTTTCGTCGCGGCGATCGTTGGCCTGTCTGCATGCAAGGATACAAAACCTGAGGAAGCAAAACCAAAGTATGTAATTGCCGATTCACTGCTGAAAACACTCAAGATAGACAGCGTAATGATTTGCCCTGTTGTTAATTCATTAAAACTAACGGGAAAGGTTTCATTTAATGAAGAGAAAGTAAGCAGAATATTCCCTATGTTAAGTGGCGTTATCTCCGGGGTAACTGCCCAATTGGGAGATTTCGTCCAGAAGGGCCAACGACTTGGCGTTATACGAAGTAGCGAAATGGCTGGTTATGGAAGTGATCTTATTACTTCGAAAACGAATGAGCTCATTGCCCAAAAAAATATGGATGCTGCAAATGATATGTACAAAAGCGGGCTGATGTCAGAAAAGGATTATGTTAATGCACAACAACTATATAAACAATCGCAGGCACAATACACACGCTCCAGCCAGGTTTTGCAAATAAACGGTGGAAACACACGAGGTGAATTTATTGTGAAAGCGCCGATTAGCGGCTTTATTGTTGAAAAGCAGGTGAATAACAACATGGCTATTAGAAATGATAATAACAGTAATTTATTTACCATTTCTGACCTTAAAAATATTTGGGTTATTGCGAACGTATACGAGTCAAACATAACGCAGGTGCACGTGGGGGATGCTGCTGAGGTAACAACGCTTTCATACCCGGGCAGGGTTTTTAAAGGTAAGGTTGACCAGGTTTTAAACGTGCTTGACCCCACCAATAAAGTAATGAAAATAAGAGTTGTATTGGCCAATGATGACTACGCGCTCAAGCCCGAAATGTTTGCAAGCGTTAATGTCATCAATCAAAAAGGTAGCGATGCTTTATGCGTTCCATCAAGCGCGTTGATCTTTGACCAAAGCCAATATTTCATATTGGTGTACAAAAGCCCGTCAGATGTAAGAGTAATCTCGGTAAAAACCCTAAGTACCAACGCTAATAAGACCTATATAACGGGGCACGTAGACGCAGGAGAAAGAATTATTGCCTCTGATGCATTATTGATTTACCAGGCAATGAATAATTAAAGCAAAAAATAACCCATGTTAAAAATACTCAGATCTGTTTTGGCTTTTTCATTAAAGCGAAAATATTTTATTTTGTTTGCATCGCTGGGCTTGTTGGTGGGCGGCATCATTACATTTCAGAACATGCCCATTGAAGCTTTTCCTGATGTAACGAATACGGAGATCACCATCATAACGCAATGGCCTGGACGCAGCGCCGAAGAAATTGAAAAATTCATTACGATACCGATAGAAATTTCGATGAATCCTGTTCAAAGAAAAATCAGCTTGCGCTCTACCAGTATTTTCGGGTTGTCTTATATCAAATTAGTTTTTGAAGATAATGTTACCAACGACCAGGCCCGCATACAAGTCAACGATCTTATTTCCAATGCAGATCTTCCTGTTGGCGTTTCGCCTTCTATTCAACCGCCAACCGGGCCTACGGGAGAAATTTTTAGATACACACTTGAAAGTAAAACAAGAAATACCAGGGAACTAAAAACATTGCAGGATTGGGTAGTTGACCGGCAATTAAGATCCGTTCCAGGCGTGGCAGACGTGGTAAGTTTTGGCGGCGAAACAAAGGCTTATGAAATTAGAGTTGATCCAGGAAAGATCAGCACGCTCGGAATTACGGCTTTAGATGTATATAATGCTGTAGCAAAAAGTAACATCAATATTGGTGGAGATGTGATCAATATTAATAACCAGGCTTATGTTGTTCGCGGTATTGGTTTGTTAAATGACATTAACGAAATTAAAAATATAATTATACAAAATGTGAACGGTATTCCTGTACTCGTGAAGGATATTGCGAACGTTGAAATTTCTAACTTGCCACGCCTTGGCCATGTCGGTAGAACTGATGGAATAGATTCTGCAGCCACAAGAACCATCACAAATAATGATGATGCTGTGGAAGCAATTATTTTAATGCGCAAGGGCGAGAACCCAACTAACGTGATGAAGGCATTAAAGCTAAAAATACAAAAAGTTAATGACCAGGTTTTGCCGAGGGATACGAAAATTGTTCCCTATTACGACCGGGAAGATCTTATACATTTTGCCACCGGAACTGTGCTGCATAACCTGGTAGAAGGTATACTGCTGGTTACTTTGATAGTTTCGTTGTTTATGTTTAACTGGCGAACCACTTTAATAGTTTCAATAGTAATTCCTTTAGCCCTGCTGTTTGCTTTTATCTGTTTAAGACTTATGGGAATGTCTGCAAACCTATTGTCTTTAGGAGCTATAGACTTTGGAATAATAATAGATGGCGCCGTCGTAATGGTGGAGGGAATATTTGTAATCCTTGATCAGAAAGCAAAAGAAATGGGAATGGAGCGGTTTAATAAAGTTTCCAAATTGGGATTACTAAAAAATAAAGGGGCAGAATTAGGCAAAGCTATTTTCTTTGCCAAGCTCATTATAATTGCTGCTTTGCTTCCGATTTTTTCGTTCCAAAAAGTTGAAGGCAAGTTGTTTTCGCCGCTGGCATATACGCTCGGCTTTGCGCTGCTCGGCGCTTTGATAATAACGCTTACACTTGTCCCGGTTTTAATAAGCATGCTACTTAGGAAAAATGTTCATGAAAAGCATAACCCGATCGTACACCACATTACCGGGTTCATGCTTAAAAGCTTTGCTTTCACGACCAGGCACAAACGCACTTCTGTAATAGTTTCTATAATAGTAATTATTGTCGGATTATTTTCATTTAAATTTCTCGGCTCTGAATTTTTACCCGAATTAGATGAGGGATCAATTTATGTACGGGTGCAATTGCCGTATAGTATTTCATTAGATAAATCAGTAGAAATAGCAAACCAGGTTCGGGGGAAAATAATTCAATTTCCGCAAGTGAAGTATGTGGTATCCCAAACAGGCAGGCCGGACGATGGCACTGACGTTGCAGGATTTTATAATAATGAATTTGACGTGTTGCTTTACCCCCAAGATTCATGGAAACCCAAAATTACAAAGGATGCTTTGATTGATAGTATGAATAAAAGTTTATCTGTCATTCCCGGGGCAGATTTAAATTTTTCGCAGCCCATTACGGATAACATAGAAGAAGCTGTATCTGGTGTGAAAGGATCTATTTGTGTAAAGATTTTTGGTGATTCGTTAAATTATATGGAAGATAAGGCCAATGATATTTATAGAGTGTTACAAACAGTAAATGGCATTGAAGACCTTGGGGTAATTAAAAACATTGGGCAGCCTGAACTGGATATTGATCTTGATCAACAAAAAATGGCTTTATATGGTGTTGCCACCGCCGATGCAAATGCTGTTATTGAAATGGCGATAGGGGGAAAAGCAGCCTCTCAATTATATGAAGGCATTGAAAAGTTTGACATACGTATACGCATACCCGAACAATATCGCGAATCCGAAACTGATATCGGTAACCTGATGGTGCCAACTGAAAGCGGATCAAAAGTGCCGGTAAAAGAAATAGCGAATATAACGACGCAAACCGGACCTTGCCTGATTTTCAGGGATGCCAATGAAAGATATTCTGCTGTTAAGTTTTCTGTGAGAGGACGGGATATGGGCAGCACCATTAAAGAGGCGCAAGCTAAAATTGATAAAGCGGTGCATTTAAAAAATGGATATGCGATGAGTTGGGAGGGAGATTTTGAAAACCAGCAGCGGGCAGTAAAAAGATTAGAACAGGTTGTTCCTATTAGTCTTCTGTTGATATTTCTTTTACTGTTTTCTATGTTCGGAAATTTTAAAGACGCCGGCCTTGTTTTTTTAAATGTGCCATTTGCTATTGTTGGCGGTATTGCTGCCCTTTTCATTACTGGAACTAATTTTAGTATTTCTGCAGGTATTGGCTTCATTGCGTTGTTTGGTATATGTATTTTGTTTGGTGTTTTATTAATTACGGAGTTCAAGCATAATCTTGATCTTCGAAAAAAAGGAAGCCATCAATCATTGTACACTGCTATTAGGTTGGGCGTGAATGCTAGAGTTCGTCCTGTAATTATGACGGCTCTGATGGCCGCCATCGGTTTATTGCCCGCAGCTATTTCTCACGGCATTGGTTCAGAAAGCTCGAGGCCACTGGCACGTGTCGTTATCGGTGGTATCATTTGTGCGATGTTCTTTTCTCTTTTAATCTTTCCACATTTTTTTGCTCGGGCATATAGAAGGTTTGACGTGCTTCACAATCCTGACGATACCGAAAATATTGAGCGAAATGAAAAGATATAAAAATGGAAATAAAATGAAAATGTTTTGTATAATTTGTTTTCTATTTTTATTAGTTTCAATATCACAAAGCGTCCAGGCCCAGAAGATGGAAGAGCAAGGATTTCTACCGGCCTCTGCAAACTTCAACAGGCAGCGGTTTAATGTGGTGATCCTAAGCGAGGCAGGCTTAAGTACACTGGCAACAATCGGCCTGGAATTTTTGTGGTATAAAAAGTTTCCAAAAAGCCGGTTTCATTTTTTTAATGATAACAATGAATGGCTCAATATGGATAAAGTGGGGCATGCAACTTCAGCATACAACATTGCCGCAGTACAATATAACGTGATGAGGTGGACGGGGGTTAATAAAACGACATCTCTTTGGGTTGGGATTGCGACTGCGTTGGGCTACATGACAATGATAGAGGTATCGGATGGGTTCTCAAAGGAGTGGGGTTTTTCACCTGGAGATATGATAGCTAATGTTAGCGGCGTGGCAATGTTCGGCGCGCAGCAGGCTGCCTGGCACCAGCAGAGGATTTTAATGCAGTTTTCTTACCACAATTCTATTTTTTCAAAATACAATCCCGGTGAACTTGGGAGAAATTTACCTCAAAGAATATTAAAAGATTATAACGGTCAAAGCTATTGGTTGTCTTTTAATGTGTCTTCATTCATGGGCAAAACAAATTTCCCAAAATGGATAACGGCGAATGTTGGCTACGGTGCATCCGGCATGATCAGCGCAGTTCATAATCCTTCCGAAATGAATGGGAAAAACATTCCTTCGTTTTTGAGAGAACGGAAATTGTTCCTGGGTGTATCCGGCGCTTTCACAGCAAACAATGCAATTACCTATCCTTCCTGGTTAAATATTTTAAAGATACCTGCACCGGTTGCCCAATGGAATTTGACAAGCGATAAGATTTCTTTCAGGCCCTTATATTATTAATTTCTACCAAAAAAATATAAAAAGACGAATAAGCAGTACCGTTATATTTCCATGCGTACAAAAGCTTCCATGGCGGCGTACCGGGTAAGTCCAAGTTTTGCATAAAGATCAGCAGTGTTCGCATTCCTTTCTTCCGCACGTTGCCAAAACTCACGGTTATCACTTCCCTGGAAGGGTACACTGTCTTTTTGTGATTGATGGATAAAAATTCCATATCGTTTTTTTCTTACCTGGTCGGGGCTCATGGGTACAGCCATTTCTATTTCGCTTATATCCCATTCTTCCCAGGCACCTTTATATAACCAGATCCTGCAACCTGAAAGCCATTCATCCCCGGCTGCTTTCATAAAGGCAACTGCGGCAAGTATTATATCTATGCATACTTTATGGGTGCCATGAGGATCAGCAAGGTCTCCTGCACAAAAAACCTGGTCCGGTTTTATTTCGCGCATAAGCTTTACCGTTAGTTGCACATCTTCATCACTCATCGGGTTTTTTTCTATCGTTCCCGTTTCGTAAAAGGGAAGATTCATAAAGTGTATCTGTTCTATTTTTAACCCAACGTATTTACAAGTTGCACGCGCTTCACAGCGCCGTATCAATCCTTTGATACTTCTTATTTCTTCCGTGTCTTTTTCGCTTGATTTTTTTTCGGTTATAAATGCGGTGGCTTTATTAAATATCGTTTTGCTGATCGTGTTATCTATGTCAAATATTTTCTCAAAACCTACGGTGAAATCGAGAAATCTTGTTACAAATTCGTCGGTAACTGCAATGTTGCCGCTGGTTTGGTAGGCTACATGTACTTCATGTCCCTGGTCTTGCAAGCGCATAAAAGTTCCGCCCATGCTAATAATATCATCGTCGGGGTGAGGGGAGAAGATCAACACCTTTTTTGGAAAAGGAGTACTTCTTTCCGGATGATTCGGCATGTCAGAATTTGGCTTGCCTCCCGGCCATCCGGTGATGCTATCCCGCAGTAAATAATATACTTCAAGATTTATTTCATAGGCATCTCCCTTATCTACCAACAAGTCACTAAGGCCATGTTCGTTATAGTCGTGATTAGTGAGACTTAAGACCGGCTTGTGGAGCTTCAAAGCAAGCCCGATAACTGCTCTCTTGATTATATTGGGTGTCCATTCACACTCACCAGTGAGCCATGGCGATTTGAACCTTGTTAATTGTGAAGCCGCAAACTCGTCCACAACAAACGACACATGATCGTGATTTTGTAACAGTGATGCCGGCACTTCCTCGGTCGGTTTACCTTCTACAGCTTTTTGGATTACAGGGGCTTTGGTTTTGCCCCAGGCCATTAAAATAATGCGTCTTGATTTCATGATGGTACTGATGCCCATAGTAATTGCCATGCGTGGCACCTGGGATATATTTCCAAATTCATGCGAGTTGGCAAGCCTTGTAGAATTTTCCAGCGTTACCAGCCTCGTGCGCGAATAAACAGGCGAGCCTGGTTCATTAAAACCAATGTGCCCGTTATTACCTATTCCCAGTATTTGTAAATCTATTCCACCTGCATCTGCTATCTTCTTTTCATATTCGGCACAATGTTGCTTTATTTTGTCTTTGGGAATCATTCCATTGGGTAGATAATAATTTTCAGGATCGATATCTGTTTGTTCAAACAAATATTTTCGCATAAAATAATGATAGCTATTGAGCGCGTCTGGCTCCATTGGATAATATTGATCCAAATTGAAAGTGATAACACTTTTAAAACTCAGTCCTTCCTCCCGGTGCAACTTTACCAGTTCTGCATATAAGGATTTTGGCGTGGACCCTGTGGCGAGGCCAATTACAGCTTTTTTCCCTTCAGCCTTTTTTTCTTTAATTAGATTAGAAATAATGCGGGCAACATATTGCGACCCTTCTTTTGGGGTGTAAAAAATCTCAACAGGAATTTTCTCAAGAGAATCAATCATAAGTGTGATGGTTTAAAAGATATTTATTACAAGTGTTCAAACTACCTTATTTGAAATCGGTTATCGAAAAATTTAGCTATTAAATTAAGATACAATTCAATGAGCCAACAAGGCGAAGATAAGTTGAATAATAATTATTTTTTTCAGGACTTTGATAGATTGTTAAATAAGATGCCGTGAAGCCTGGTAGTTAATATTAATTACCTCACTTATTTCTTAATAACTGAGGCAATGGCGAAATTTTTTTAAGAAGCCCCATTTAATGGAACGTCATAAACATTCTCTATATTCATCCTACAAAATTATTCATCTTAAAAAATTTACACTATGCTTAAAGAATTATTCGATCTCGTAAAGGGGCATGCCACTGACGCCGTAATTAATAACCCCGATGTGCCTAATGAGCATAATGATGAGGTAGTAGCTGAAGCGACCAATACGGTAGCTTCTGGCCTGCGGAATGTTGTGGCAGGAGGAGGCGTACAAAGCCTGTTATCATTATTTGGCAGCGGAAACAGCGATAAGAAAAGCCTGCTCAGCAATCCAATTGTATCAATGATGATGGGGCACTTTGCCGGCAAGCTGATGAATAAATTCAACATGAATAATACGCAGGCAAATAATCTATCAGGTAGCCTTATTCCGAATGTACTTGGCAGCCTTATCAGTAAGACTAATGATCCCGGCAATTCAGGTTTTTCGCTTGAAAAATTATTAGGCTCGATTACGGGTAATAATACTGATACCAGCACAGGCGCTCAAAGCGATGGTGGTGGCGGTTTACAGGATATGTTGAAACAGTTAACAGGAGGTGGTCAATCGTCAGGCGGTGGTGGCATTATGGATATAGTGAAGAGTCTTGCCGGTGGTGCGCAACAGCAACAACAGCAAAATGGCGGCGGCGGTTTGCTGGATATTATTAAAGGTTTTATAAAATAAATTATTCAAGCGTACACTTTACTAAAGAGAGCCGCTTCAAATTTTGAAGTGGCTTTTTGTTATTTTGCTATCCTCCTGCTGGTGTTGTCGTCCCCGCCAACACATATAATTAATTCAATAGTCATTAAAGTGCGTTAACCAGTCAAATCTTTAATGCCTGTTTCATAAAACCTTGGCGATGGCCACTTATATTCTTCAGGTAAAGCTTTTAAATTCCAATGCGGCTTACCAGGATCGCTGCTGGTGTTGTCGTCCCCGCCAACACATATAATTCATTAATCAATAAAATGCGTTAACCAATGAAAATCTTTTATTCCTGTTTCATCAAATCTTGCCGATGACCATTTATATTCTTCAGGTGAAGCTGCCAAATTCCAATGCGGCTGACAGGAATTAAAATGAATGTAGTTTAATTTTTGTTGAAAAAATTTCTTCTTCCAACATTCCTTAACCATCGGCATTCGTTCCCAAAATTGATTTACCCTATCTGAGTTATTTACAAAATGCTTTTCCATGTGCATGGGTTCGTCCTTCTTCAAACATCTTTTGAATTCATGTGTCGTAAAACAAAAAATACTCCCTCAACATCTTTTCTTTCAAAACCATCCTAAATTTTCCAAAGTAAATGAATATGATTTGGCATACGGACAAAAGCATTTATGGTACATTTTTTCTGCTTTACCAACCATTGAAAAGAGCTTAAGAGAATATTTTTAAAATCATCAGTTGCTAAAAGATGTTCCCAGTTAAAGACGGTTCCGGTTAAAAATTCGGTATGATAATTTTGATGCATCAATGAATATAAAAATTATACTTTGTTTCGTGGCCGAATCATTCGAGAAGATGTTGGCGGGGACGCCAGCGCCCGTGGGTGATGATGATGTACTTCCATTTGTTGTTTTATTTATTCATCGTTAAAAATGTATTTTTTGCAGATAAGATATCGGCTTGTTCACTTTATAAAATCCACCTAATGTGTATCATTAATAAACTTCTTCACATTCTCATGCAGTTCTTTTAGCGATGGAAGATTTAAATACACCATGTGCCCGGAATTATAAATATTGTAGGAAATATTTTTCTGCAATGCTGCAGGCATGGGTAAATGATGCATTTCATAAATGCCTTCAAAAAACGGTGTGCCTAAATCAAAATAACTCATGTTTAACTGCACTTTTAATTTCGGATTAAATATCATCGCTTGTGCGAGATCGGGCATTACATTGGCAAACATTGCGCGGTTAAAATCTGAGCCTGGTACGAGATGCCGGAAGTTCCATTGATTAATTACATGATCGCCAAAAGGATGATACTCCATATCTTTTCCATAATTTAATGTAGTGCGTAAATAATTATTGAATGCGCCTACAAAAGCTGCTTCGAATGTTGCACCGTGCGGATCGTAGCGAGGTGTTTTACTTAAAGGATCCATATCAAAACCACTAAAGCGCGTATCTAGCCTGCCGGTAATTTTATCATCATCAGCCAATAAATTCTTTTCCATTTCAGGACCGTTGATGCGCAGGTTTGCTTTGCGGATAAAGTTTTCAGGCAAGCCGGTATAGTTATGCAATTTTGTTACGACGGTATTATATTCAACGCTGTCGAGCATTGAACCTTTATTTAATGCAGATGCATATTCGCTCATGCTAAAATCCTCCACTTCTTTTACGAGAGCTTCGATGCTTACATTTTGGTTGGGCAGTTTATGATGATACCATGCAGTAGCAGCGCAGGTGGGCAATGCAAGTTCATAACGAAGATCATTTCCCGGATCCATATCTGCGGCATCAGACATATTTCCATAAGTTAATAATTGTGAAAGCAGGATTACGCCATTCAGATCTACTGCTTCATTTTCGAGAATGTTGGCAACTACGGCAGAACGAAACGTGCCATAACTTTCACCAAACAAATATTTAGGTGAATTCCAACGGTTATACGTTGAAAGAAAACTGGTGATGAATGAAGCAAATGCATGTGCATCCGGATCTATACCATAAAAATCTTTTGTCTCACCCGCGCCGCCTTTATCTTTTGTAACAATGCGGCTGAAACCCGTACCCGGCGCATCTATAAACACAAGATCACTTGCATCTAACAGACTATATTCATTGTTCACCGTTCTGTATGGCGCCATTGTTCTGGAAGTATCATTTGCATAAACACGTTGTGGCCCCCATGCGCCAATATGCAGCCAAAGCGTTGCGCTGCCTGGTCCGCCGTTATAAACAAAAGTGACCGGCCTTTTACTTTCATCGCTTTCGCCCGATTTAAAATAAGCGGTATAAAACATGCTGCAGGTGGCAGTATCTCTTGCATTTTTTAAAATAATGGTACCGGCTATTGCATCATAATTTATCAGTTTGCCTTCAACCGTTACGGATCCTTTCGTTAATGATTTTTGCGGCTTCGTTAATAAAGTGTCTTCGTTTTTTCCCTGCGCATTTATTGTGCAGTTAAATAGAAACAGGATGCCGGTGATGAGAGCAATTGTTTTTAGTTTCATGTTTTTGTTTTTATTATTGATGCGTTTTTTAGACTTCAAAATATAAATTATTCATCTTTAAATTCCAACTGATGGTGTTGGCATTCCCGCCAACACATATAATTCATTAGTCAATAAAATGCGTTAACCAATCAAAATTTTTTATTCCTGTTTCATAAAATCTTGCCGATGACCATTTAAATTCTTCGGGTGAAGCTGCCAAATTCCAATGCGGCTGACAGGGATTAAAATGAATATAGTTTAATTTTTGTTGAAAAAATTTCTTCGTCCAACATTCCTTAACCATCGGAGTTCGTCCCTAAATTGATATTACCTATCTGAGTTATTTACAAAATGCTTTTCCATGTGCATGGGTTCGTCCTTCTTCAAACATCTTTTGAATTCATGTGTCGTAAAACAAAAAAATGCTCCCTCAACAACTTTTCTTTCAAAACCATCCAAAATTTTCCAAAGTAAATGAATATGATTTAGCATAAGAACAAAAGCATTTATGGTATATTTTCTCTGGTTCTCCAACCATTGAAAAGAGCTTAAGAGAATATTTTTAAAATCATCATTTGCAAAAATATGTTCCCAGCTAAACACGGTTCCGGTTGAAAATTCCGTATGATAATTTTGATGTGTCAAAGAATATAATATAATCATTTTTTTGTGTCTTTGTGATAAGTTGAAAATGTTGGCAGGGACGCCAATACCAGCAAGGTCAATAAAGGCTTTTAAAATATTTTGATTAATCAAACTAAGGGCTTAAATTACAGAACGCAAGAGCGGGAACTGTTTTATTGTTTTTTCTGTTCTCTTTCTTTATTTAATATACCGCAAAGCAATTAATCCGTTCCCTAAGCATTGCTTACCACCTGCAAATCAACATAAGAAGAAATTTTTGAGCGGCCAACGTTTGTATTACCCTTTGCAAGGTCAATATAGCACACCGAGAATAACGCTGTGTCACAGCGTCCTTTTATTAAATAAAAATTATAAAGCCATGAAACAATTCAATTCAAATCTATTGTTGTTAAGACTGAAAAAAAGTCTTTTGCTATGCATGTTTTTCCTGGGAGCATTTTATGCTGCCAAAGCACAGATTTACACCGTCAATCTTTCAGGGCTAAAAGCTACTCCTCCAAATGCTTCTCCGGGCACAGGCCATGCTATAGCTACTATTAACGGTACCACCATGAGGGTACAGGTCACGTTTACTGGCCTAACGGCACCTACAACAGCTTCTCATATTCATGCTGCCACGGCTGTTGCGGGAACAGGTACAGCAGGTGTTGCTACCACAGTTCCAACTTTTGTGGGCTTTCCGCTTGGAGTAACATCCGGAACGTACGACCACACTTATGACATGACCCTTACCTCCAGTTACAACCCGGCATACATTATTGCAAATGGAGGTACCGCAGCCTCTGCTTTTGCGGCGCTGAAAGCTGCTCTAAACAACGGCACTGCCTATTTAAATATTCATACGACTAATTTTCCCGGAGGTGAAATCACGGGCTTTCTCGCTGGTTGCCCGACCATAGCGGTTGCAATTCCGGACGCATTTGCTCTCGGCCAGGGTGTACAGCCAAACACAGTTTACCCCGCATATACACCCGCCGCATCTCTAACCCTGGCGGCTACCGTTAGTGGCGGCTCCGGTCCTTACGCCTACAGTTGGTCCAACGGTTCATTTACTTCTGCGGTTATAGTTAGTCCGGTTAGCACCACCCAGTATACTGTTACGGTAAAGGATGTAAACGGATGCCTCGGTACAGCAAATAAAACGGTAAACGTTAAGGACATAGCCGGGGGTAATAAGAGAGATAAAATTGTGCTTTGCCATAAGGGCAATACGCTTACCATTGATGCTTCAGCGGTACCCGCTCACCTTAGACATGGGGATATGTTGGGTAGCTGCGCCGGAAAGATAGCAGGTATTACAAACCTTGGTAACAACATTATGGATGAAAAAACAGGTAGTCTTTCAGTAAAAGTTTCCCCTAATCCGTCGATGAACTATTTTGACATTAAAATAAACGGAAATGAAGGCAATAATGTAAAAGTAAATGTATATGATTTGCTGGGAAGGAATGTAGAAACGAAGAATTCGGTTCAGTCCGGCCAAACGCTGCGACTCGGAGCCCTCTATGCACCCGGAATCTATACTGTTGAAATATTACAAGGGGCACAAAAACAAATAGTGCAATTGGTGAAAAGGAAATAGGCAGATAATGCACGAAAAGCCTTTGAGTGCCGGTAGGTATTGCTCTTACTTAGTCCTCGTTTGCAACGGGCACTAAGTGAGAGCAAAATTTATAGTGCGCTAACATAAGTGGACACAAAATATCTCAGCGGTATACTTTTTCGCGGCAAGTTCTTTAAATAAAATTCTTCCATTATTGGTCGCTGATCAACGTCAATAGCACTCACCAACATCCTCCCAACACAATAATATAACATCGCTAACGGCTATGGTTAAAGCCAAAACGATGCGATGCTTCAATGGGAACAAAAGCCTTCCCATTACAGGCTTGTTGCCATCAATTCATTTGAAGATGTTGCTGCATTTTTTCTCGAAGAAGAACAGCTTGCAAAGAAGAAGCAAATAATGATAGTAATCCTTGATAAATTTTTTTCCACAATTGATATTTATTCCTGCAATATATGTAACCCTCGCAGGAAAATCTTACCGGACCTGCCTTATTTAAAGGATGCTTCTTAAATTGTAAAACAGAAACGGATCAGGGAGTAAAGATGATAATACTTAAAAACAATTACCTGCTTTATATGTATTATAATGCTAAAGGATTTTAGCCGGAGTTTGCAAAACAAAGAATACGTTGATCTAATTAATTTGAAAATAGCATACATGAAAGAGGCCAACCTTATATTTCCGCACCAGCTTTTTGAGAAGAGCCCCCTGGATGGCAATGGCTTTCCTGTTTACTTAATAGAGGAATATTTATTTTTCCATCAATATAAATTTCATAAACAGAAAATTGCTTTCCATCGTGCAGGAATGAAGTTTTATGAAAACTATCTTACCTCGAAAGGCAATGATGTACTCTATATAGAAGCCCCAAATCCGCTGTCAGACATTCGCAAGCTTATACCTTATTTACATGAGCAGGGCGTAAAAATCATTCACTTTATTGACCCGACTGATAACTGGCTGGAGAAACGGATTGCGTCTGCTGCTGCACAAGCCGGTATCACGCCGGTTGAATGTGAAAGTCATTTATTTCTCAACAATAAAAAAGAATTGGCAACTTATTTCACCAAAGAGCGAAAGAAATTTTTTCAAACTGAGTTCTATATTTCCGAAAGAAAGAAACGGCAAATATTGGTGGAGGCAAACAGCAATCCTGTTGGGGGCAAATGGAGTTATGATCATGAGAACAGGAAAAAATATCCTGCCAAAAAACAAGCGCCACAAATAGAATATCCCACAACAAATCATTTCTATGAAGAAGCAAAAGTTTATGTAGAAAAAAACTTTGCCGGTAACCCTGGCGAACTTACAAAGCATCCACTACAACCGTTTGATTTTGCTTCTTCACGTAAATGGCTAAACGATTTTCTGCACTATCGCTTTAATGAATTCGGCCCTTATGAAGATGCTATCGTAAGGGATCAACATATACTTTACCACAGCAAGCTCACGCCGATGCTTAATATTGGCTTGCTTACGCCGCAGGAAATAATTGACGTAACAATACAATATGCAAGGAAGGAACAAATTCCTATAAACTCAACAGAAGGATTTATAAGGCAAATAATTGGCTGGCGCGAATTTATGCGTGGGGTTTATATCTCTATTGGCACAAAAGAAAGAACGAAAAACTATTGGGGCTTTACAAGAAAAATCCCTGCATCTTTTTACGATGGTACCACGGGCATTCTGCCGGTTGATAGCACCATAAAAAAAGTGTTGCAAACAGGCTATTGCCATCATATCGAGCGGCTGATGATATTGGGAAATTTTATGTTGCTGTGTGAGTTTGATCCCGATGAAGTGTATCGCTGGTTTATGGAATTATTTATTGATGCCTACGATTGGGTGATGGTTCCCAACATTTATGGTATGAGCCAGTTTGCCGATGGCGGAATGATGTCAACAAAACCCTACATAAGCGGCAGCAATTATATTTTGAAAATGAGTGATTATAAAAAAGGGCCATGGCAGGAAATATGGGATGGATTGTTCTGGCGGTTCATGCATGTGCACCGTGATTTTTTTGAGCAAAATCCAAGGATAGGAATGCTTGTAAAAACGTTTGATAAAATGCCTGTAGGGAAGCAACAGCAGCATATTGAAACAGCAGATAAATTTTTGAATGCCTTGAATTGAAATGGCCAAACAGCAGGCGCAGAAGGTGATGTAACCGGCATTAGCAAACCAGGTGGAATTCAAATAGCTTTCTCAGGCCATGCAATTCATGACCCTGATGGTCGGCCAACAAAGGGAATGGGAAAGTGCCTGATGTAAAAGTTTCGCCAACAATTAAGGGAATTAAACAAGGCAAAGATTAAGTGCTTGAAAAGGCCATTCAATTCACCATAAAAAGAACCGGTTACTTGCCGCCGTTGGTGATCAACACTTTTGGCCGACCCCACAACATGCCGTTGTTGATAACTGATAATGTTCAACACCTTTAAAGATAAAGCCACGCCAGCATATTATTTGAAAAGCACTTTTTTTTGAAATTAAATTGATAGATACTCAATTTATTAATTGCCAGAGAATTTTCACAACCACCCCTAGTAACATCAAATATTAGAGCCTAATTATTAGCTATCCTTATAACCTGGGCCTCAAATAGTGTATCGCTTTTTTCGAATCTTAAACATTTAGGCCAGCGAGGTTGCCATAAATCTTCATAGCCGAAAACCTTAAACACAGCTAATCTTTTATGTTTGCAATATTTTTGCAGGCAACCTGTAACTGGCAAACTGAATTTAAACTGGTAATGATCTTTGCATTATGAATCAAAAATGGCTACTACTTATTTTTTTGCTTATCGGTCACGCTGCTAATGCTCAGTCGTATAAGTTGTATGGCAAAGTAACTAATACGAGGCTGGAGCCTGTGGCCTTTGCGACTGTGCAGGTAAAAGGCCGTACGCTGAGTACGCTCACCAACGAAAAAGGTGACTACTCCATGCTGCTCGATGACGGAGTGTATGACATTGTGATTACCATTGTTGGGTATAAAAGCACGGTCATACAATTAACCATCAACAAGGCTGACCAGTTACAAAACATATTGCTGGAAATAGATGATACCAAAAAACTGGATGAAGTAATTATAAAAGGCAAAGACCCTTCTGAAGATATCATCCGCCGGGTAATACGCAACAAGGAAGCTATTCTATCTGCAGCGGGCTCTTACTCCGCCACGGCCTACATAAAAGCGATACAAGACGATTCAACGCAGCAGCGGAAAAAGAAAAAGCAAATTACAGATACTTCCGTTAACAAAGAAAACGCAGACCTTCAACGCATGTCAATGGTGGAGATTTCGCTGCACTACGATCATTCCTCCGACGGCCGAATAAAAGAAGAACGCACCGGTGTTGCTAAAAAAGGAAAGGCAGAGAATTTATTTTATCTGTCAATTACGCAGGGTGATTTTAATTTTTACAACAACCTTATCAATGTGCCGTCGATTTCTCAAACACCCTTTCTCTCTCCGGTGAGCTACAGTGGCCTTATTGCGTACAGATATAAACTATTGAAAACTGAAATCCGCAACGGTCATAAAATTTATACGATCAGCGCGAAGCCGGGGAAGCTGAGCAATGCGACGGTAGACGGGGAACTAACGGTTACCGATAGTGGCTGGGCAATATTGCATACAAGATTTGACTTTCCAAAATACCACCTGGCAGACTATGATTTTTTTGAAGTGGAGCAGCAATACGGTGTGGTTAACGACAGCGCATGGATGATTACCCGCCAGCAATTCACCTACAACACGAAAAGAAATAAAAAAGCCATATCAGGAACTACTACCATTACCTACAATAATTTTGAACTGAATAAAACTTTCGCTAAAAAATATTTCGGTCCGGAAGTGAGTGTTGCAACTGACAGTGCTTATAAAAGAGACAGTAGTTTCTGGCAACATATACGGCAGGAACCACTCACAGCAAAGGAAGTACGCTTTATTTATTATAAAGACAGCATTTACAATGCCACGCACACTAAAGCCTACCAGGACTCCATAGACGAAGTTACCAATAAGGTAACCGTTAAGAAAATCCTCCTGAGCGGGCAACCTTTTTATGATCGCGACAAAGAAAGACTATGGAATTTTAACCCGCTGATTTCTTATTACCAACCGATACAATTCGGTGGTACACGCATCAATCCTGGTGTATCATTCAGCAAAACATATCCTTCTAAAAAGAATATTTATGTAGCTGCCTTCCTGAGTTATGGCTTGCGCAACCACGATCTCAATGGAAATATCCGCTTTACAAGAATGTATAATCCATTTAGCCATGGTTACTACGGAATAGAGCTGGGACGAAACTTCCAATATTTCTATGCCGGTGATGCTTGGATCAATCTATTGAAGCGAAGCAGTCTATACCTTAATAATTCGATTGACCTGAAACATGGATTGGAAATTGTAAATGGCCTTTTCCTGAACACAACTTTTAGTATTGCGTTGCGCCGCTCAATTGCCGGTTATAAACAAGCGCTGATAGATACTTTATTTAACAGCATAGCAGGGGACAACCAGGCGGTATATTTTCAACCGTACAATGCTACTTATGGTCTTATTGACTTAAGTTATACGCCGCACCAGAAATACATTCGTGAGCCAAAAGAGAAAATAATATTGGGATCGGCATGGCCTACCTTTTCGGTTATATGGAAGAAGGGTTTAAACGGTTTGTTTAATAGCCAGGTGAACTTTGACTATTTTGAAACCGGCATGCAGCAAAGCATTAAACTCGGCCTGCTCGGTGTCTCTTCTTATTCAATAAAAACAGGAAGCTTTTTAAATATAAGGAATGTAGGCATTGCCGATTATAAGTTTCAGCGGCGCGGTGATCCCGTTTTATTTTTAAATCCCAAAGAAGCCTTCCAGGCGCTGGATTCCTCGTTCGCAGTTTTCAAACGGTTTTATGAGGGACATTATATACATGAGTTCAATGGCGCCATACTCAATAAAATTCCATTACTTAAAAAACTTGAGCTAAGAGAAATAGCAGGTGCAGGTTTTCTTGTCGCTCCTGAAAGAAATCTTCGCTATGCCGAATTTTTTACAGGAGTGGAAAGAGTTTTTAAAGCGCCTTTTAATATTCCTACGAAATTTAAATTGGGTGTGTATATTGTAAGTTCTTTCGCCAATAGCTTTTCAAATCCAGTGCAATTTAAAATAGGGATTACCACCTGGGACAGGATTAGAGGCAGATGGTTTTAAAAAAATGGTAGATATTATTTTTCTTTAAAAAATAGTAATTCCATCTTTTGAATGTGTTTGGCTTATCGGGTCATTCACTCAAGTTTTCATTACCATTGAATTTGAAACCCTATCAACTTATTATTTGAAAAGGACTTTTTTTTGAAATTAAATTAATAGATATTCGATTTATTAATTGGTAACTCCGCTCTGGGCCAGTTTGTGAAGTTACAGCTATAAGAGCGACGATAAACAAGTAGTGAATTTGGGTAGAAATTCAATGCAACAATTAAGATAGCAATGAGAAAGTAAGCATCTTAATTAAAAATTTCAACCCCATTATTTGACCCCGTATTGTTTTTTTTGATCGGGAGAAAGCAGTTCTATGTAATTGCTTTTAAGAAAATCATGAAGCGGTATAGATACTGCCCACAAGCGCGCTACTTTATCAATAGAGCCGGTTAAAACTGTTTTCCCAACTGGTGAAAAAGCTACGGAATTGATCCATGAAGAAAACCCTTTAAATTCCTGGAGGGTGCGTCCTTGCAAATCCCAAAGACGGGCTGTATTATCTATGGATCCGGTAAGAATCGTTTTTCCATTTGGGGAAAATGCTACGGAAGTTATTGGCGCTGTATGACCTTTGATTTCCTGTATGGTATTTCGTGAGATGTTCCATAAACGCGCAATACCATCTTCCGAACCCGTTAGAACCGTTTTTCCATCCGGAGAAAAAGCAAGTGAATTAACTACCTCAGGTCCTTTAAATTGATTGGCAACAGTAACTGCCTGCAGATCCAACAAACGGGTGTCTCCATCAGTTGAGCCGGTAAGAACCAATTTTCCATCAGGCGAAAAAGCCACAGATTTAATAGCAAAACCTTCCGGTGACGCATCTTTAAATTCTTTAATGATATGTCCATGCAAGTCCCATAAACGTAAAGTGTCATCGTCGGAACCACTGATGATACGTTGGCCATCTGGTGAAAAAGCTATAGTTAACACATCATGGCCATCATCAAAAAAATGGTTATCAAATTTTTGCAGAATATTTCCATGAAGATCCCATAAAATCATTGTTTGGTCAGCCGAACCACTAAGAATTGTTTTTCCATCGGGTGAAAAAGACACGCAATTAACTTCCGCCGAATGACCCTTAAATTCTTGTATTGTGTTTCCTTCCAGGTCCCACAAACGTAAAGTCTTATCATTGGAACCGGTAAGAATTGTTTTCCCGCCAGGTGAAAATGCCACAGAAGATATTTCGTCAGAGTGACCTTTGAATTCCATCAGGCGATTTCCCTTAAGATCCCATAACCGAATCTTTTTATCTGCCGAAGCTGTTAGTACTTTTTTTTCATCGGCGGCAAAAACAACTCCATAAACACTTCTGCAACGACTTTTAAATTCCTGCAAAATGTTTCCTTTAATATCCCACAGACAAGCTTCCTGGTTTTCCGAGCCGGTGAGAATTTTTTTTCCATCTTTTGAAAAAGCTACTGATGTAATGTCATAAGGTGCATTTAAAACGTTCCCCTTGTATTCCTGGAGGATATTTCCTTTTAAGTCCCACAGGCGTGCGGTATTATCAAGAGAAGCGGAACCGGTAAGTATCGTTTTGCCGTCAGGTGAAAAGGCAATGCAAAACGATCCGGATACACCAAATCCGGCCGAAGGGTTTTTAAATTCCTGGAGCACTTTTCCTTGCAGGTTATACAGAAGGGCTGTGTTATTACCGAGGCTTGCAAGTATATTTTTTCCATCGGGTGAAAAAGCAATGTGACCAATTCCTGATGGAGCTTTATACAACTTTAAAATATTTCCATTAAGGTTCCACAAACGGGCTGTCTTATCTGCGGAACCTGTAAGAATAGTTTTGCCATCAGGAGAAAAAGCAACTGAAGTAACGGCATCAGTATGTCCGCTAAATTCATCTAAAACATTGCCCGAAAGATTCCATAAGCGGGCTGTCTTATCAGCAGAGCCGGTAAGAATAGTTTTGCCATCAGGCGAAAAAGTAACTGAAATAACTTCACCGTAATGACCTTTGAATAATTGTATTATGTTTCCTTGCAAGTCACATAAACGTGCTGTGCTATCTGCAGAGCCGGTGAGTATCATTTTTCCATTGGGTGATACAGCCAGGGAATATATATCTGCACGTTGGGTTGAAATTATTTTGTAAAAGGAATTTTCACGGTAAATTTTTAATGCTGTCTCGTCAAAAGCAGGATCATTGTGTAAGGCCATGCCTGCTTCAGCCAGTCTCAAGCCCAAAGTAGGATCATTTTCAGCCGCACTCTTTGCTTCTGATATCAGGTAATTGGCCTGGGCGATATTTTTTTCTTCAACTGCAATCTTTTCCTGTTTAACGGCTATGTTCTTTTGTTTCCTGGCCTCATCAAGATTTCTTTTAGCTATCCATGCTGCGCTGCTTGATATGACGACCAATATGGCCAGGACACTAATTATTATATTTCTTAAACGTGTTACTTTTTGGTGTTCCGTCACTTCTTCACCGGCAAGGTCTTTCGGCTCTTTACCATGGAGCTGGGCGGCCAACTTCAACACTTCTTTATTAAAAATCGGATTGCGAAGTGATATATCTTCCTCTGTGCGGGCAAAGCGGAGATCAATATAGAAAGGAACCTCAGTAAATTTATTTTCCAGTATATCCGGTAAAGAATTGGTATCCCTATTATCAAAAAAATTTGTTTTATCATCCCAGGATATATCACCATCCGTCAATACAATTAATAATTTATCGATTGACTTATTTTCCAGCCAATATTGTACTTCTTTTATTGTCCACTTTGAAGTTGCTGATGCAGGCGAAGCCATATAAACCAGGTACTCTGATTGTGAAAGAGCTATCTCGATATTTGACCATAAATGCGGAGCAGCACTAAGACTATCTTCATCCCGAAAAATATTTAAGTAACGTACTTTATACCACGGCTTGGCAAATTTTTCCAGGGCTGTTTGTAATGCTGGTGCCAGCTTGCCATCTGCTTTATGTGAGTATGAAATGAATGCATTGAACATTTCGGTTGAATATTGCTGAAGATTGGGATTTTTTTTCTGCGTGGCCTTAGCCTTTGAGATTCACGGCAGTTTACACTTACGCACTCATCAAATATACTCCTTCTTTTCTTTCAATAAGTGTTTCGGAAGACGATGCTTTTATATTCTACAGGACTGACTTGTAAATGCCCTGCGACAATATAAATATTGTTGTGGATTTAATCTTAGATAAGTAGAATGGTCGCCGTGTTCAGCCATGCTTGTGGGGAGGAACTGAAAAAGGGATTAGGAACAGTACCTGTGAAGATGCAAACCACCAACTCTCTGCTGGTTATTGGTGATTGGTATGCACAACCCTCCGCACGAACCCTTCCGTTAGCGCAAGTTTGGTAGCCTTTGCCTTGTGCGTAAGCCATACTTGTGCATTGTAGTAAAGAGATTTGTATTTTTAATTTATGAGTAGAAAGTATAAATTTTATGATAACGATAAACTATATTTCATATCATTTGCAACAGTTTATTGGATAGACGTTTTCGTGAGGGAAGATTACTTTCAGGTAATCATAGATTCGTGGAAGCATTGCCAGGAAGAAAAAGGTCTTGAAATATATGGATGGTGTATAATGCCGAGTCACGCCCACATGATTATCGGTAGTAAGAAAGGCAAACTGGAAGATATTGTTCGTGATATGAAAAAACATACATAAATGGAACTTAAAGAAGTGATTAAAAATAATGTGCACGAGAGCAGGAAGGAG
>JBBRSV010000083.1:0-22427 GCA_038245055.1 Chitinophagales bacterium
CCATGCATCTAAAATGGGCATTACCACTTTCCATGCATTTTCTACCTGGTCGGCACGCATAAACAAAGTAGGGTCGCCTTCCAATACATCCAGTAACAGAGCTTCATAAGCTTCCGGCACGCTTTCGGTATAAGCCTGTTGGTAAGAAAAATCCATATCAACCGATTTAAGCTTCATTTCCAGTCCCGGTACTTTGCTTTCAAAAAGCAAACTTATTTCCAGTTCCGGTTGTATGCTTATCACTAACCGGTTTGATTCAATATCATCTTTAAATATCCTGTTTGGCGAATCTTTGAACTGCACGGCAATAACAGATGACTGCCGGGGCAAAGATTTGGCGGTCATTAAAAAGAATGGTACACCTTGCCAGCGTTTATTATCAACAAAAAATTTGGCAGCTACAAAAGTTTCCGTAGATGATTTGGGCGCTACCTGGTCTTCCTGCCTGTAACCTTTTATTGGTTTATCATTGATAGTGCCGGCAGTATATTGAGCACGAACTACGTTTTTAAATACTTCATTGCCGGAATAGCGCCTAACATGTTTCAGCACATTTACTTTAGCATCCCGCACTAATTCTGCTTTGTAGGCCGCAGGGCAATCCATTGCTACAATGCACATCAATTGCAACAGGTGATTTTGTATCATATCTCTTAAAGCTCCGCTACTATCGTAATAACCGCCCCGCGTACCAACGCCCACCTCTTCGGCTACACTAATTTGTATATAGTCAATAAATTTGTTGTTCCATAATGGCTCAAAAACATAGTTGGCAAAACGGAATGCCATTATATTTTGTACTGCTTCTTTACCCAAATAATGATCGATTCGATACACTTGCTTTTCATCAAATCTCCTGTTTAAAAAAAGATTTAATTTTCTTGCAGAAGCAAGATCAGTACCGAAGGGTTTCTCTATTACAATACGGTGTAGCGTTGCCTGGTTACAGATTTTATTTTTATATAATCCTTCGGAAATTATTTCAATAAAACGAGGTGCGGTGGCAAAATAAAATAGCCGCGTGCCTTTTTGTTTGTTCACCTTATCAAAGGCGTCCGCTCTATTTTTAAGTGTTTGAAAAATTTCGGCTTTCTGAAAATCTCCCTGGATATAGAAAATCCTGGCTGAAAATCCTTCCCACTCTTTTTGCTTTGCAATGCCATTGCGGCTGAATTCATTGATACCGGCCAGTAATTCTTTTTTAAAAATATTTTCATCACTTGCTAAATAATCAATGCAATAAATATTGAACACAGCAGGCAAGTGGTTGCTAGTATATAAGTTATACAAGGCGGGAATTAACTTGCGCCTGGTGAGGTCTCCCTTGCCGCCGAATATAGTTATCAATGCCGGAAGCGGAACTTTTTTTTCGTTCATATAAGGTTTGATTAAAGTGATTGTTTATTTAACGTAAACATTGAGTTACGGGAATAATTAGTCATCAAAACTATAACAAATTCTTTTGTTGATTGATTAATAGGCGAGGCATGAGGTATGTAAAAAGATGCAATTAGTTATACAGGCACTTTTAGGTCTTGTTGCTTCAGCATCTTCAATTATGATTCTTTTTGGTATGCATTATTTGTGAGTGCCGTTTGACCAATTATTTGTTCGCAATCTAATAAGGTAAATGGAACCTATGGCTGAAAGTTTGTTTTTTTTGTCAATAATAGTGTCAAACGTTCGGCATAATTGTTTGATTATTAAACAAGGAGGGTTGTCCCACGAGGATTCGAACCTCGACAGACAGAATCAAAATCTGTTGTACTACCTTTATACTATGGGACAAAAAGGATTGCAAAAGTAAGGTTATCGATTGTTTTTGCAAATAGAAATTTCAGAAAATTTTAATACCAAAAACCTGGCAGTTAATTTAAAAAATCTTTGAATCTCAATCCTGATTTCATTTTACAACCTTTCTTCGTCTTCTTTTAATTTTTTTATCTGGTTCAAAGCATCAGGTATTACATCACACATAATCGTAATAATCGATCCGGGCTTTACATTGTCGTACGCAAACTTTATTGCCTCATTTTCATTATGCAATATTTTTACAGGAATATTCAGGGTTTTAGCTTCGTTAATTCCTTCCACTAAAAGATTAATTATTTCATCCGCAGTACGTCCCCGCAAATGCTTGTCCTGCCTGATGATAATTTCATCAAAGTTTTTGGCTGATATTCTTCCAATCTCGCGAATATCATCGTCTCTCCTATCCCCTGTTCCACTGATAATACCTACTTTATAAGTTGAATCGAGCTTGTTTACAAAGTCGCACAAAAGTTCCAGGCCGGCAGGGTTATGGGCAAAGTCCGCAAGGAATTTAAAATTTTTGAACTCGAATAAATTAAGCCTTCCCGGTGTTTGGGTAACTGAAGGAATAAATGTTTGTAATGCATGCCTTATGTCTTCAACTTTTATGTTTCTGAACAGATAACAGGCAAGGATAGACGGTAATGTGTTCATGATATTATGCGTAGCCTTACCGCCAAAGGTTATGGGTATTTCGGTTACTTTAGTTACGCGAATTTTCCAATTACCTTTCAGTATCGTTACATAACCATTTTCAAATACAGCAGCTATGCCGCCCTTTTTGCAATGCTTTTTTATACGGCTGTTATTTTCATCCATACTAAACAAGGCAATATTGCATTCAAGATCCTTCATCATTGCGTATACCAGGTCATCATCCGCATTTAAAATGGCGTAGCCTTCGGGAAAAACAGTTTCAGGTAATACCTGCTTTACTTTTGCCATTTGCTCTAACGTTCCTATGCCTCCAAGGCCAATATGGTCTGCGGTAACGTTCGTTACAATGGCCACGTTGCAATTGGTGAAGGCAAGGCCGTTTTTTAAAATGCCGCCCCGTGCACATTCCAAAACTGCAAAATCTACCGTTGGATCTTTTAATACAAATTCAGCGCTCCTTGGGCCCGTACAGTCTCCTTTCATCATGAGCTGGTTTTGTATATAAACTCCATCAGAAGTTGTAAAGCCAACTTTATATCCGGCTGCTTTACAAATATGCGCTGTTAGCCTGCTGGTGGTGGTTTTACCATTAGTGCCGGTTATTGCAATAATGGGTATTCTGCCATCAGTTCCCTTTGGATAAAGCATTTCTACAACTGGCTCGGCAGCATTTCTTGCTATACCTTCAGAAGGTTCTACATGCATTCTAAAACCGGGAGCAGCATTAACTTCAAGCACTGCGCCGCCATTTTCTGCTAATGGAGATTTCAAGTCTGCTGCCATAATATCAATTCCGCAAATATCCAGCCCGATAATTTTTGCAATACGTTCTGCAAGAAAAATATTTACGGGATGTACATCATCAGTTACATCTGTTGACGTACCACCAGTGGAAAGATTGGCAGTTGGTTTTACTAAAACAAATTCCCCTTTTGCAGGAACTGTTTCTAAACTATAACCTTTTTCATCGAGCATTTTTTGAGTAAACCGGTCTATTTTAATTTGTGTCAAAACTTTTTCGTGGCCATAGCCCCGTCTTGCGTCTTTATTTGTTTCTTCTATCAGCCATTGAATTGAATGCACGCCATCGCCTATAACGGAAGCGGGTGTACGCAAAGCGGCGCAAACAAATTTGAAATTAACTACCAATATCCTGAAATCAAATCCTGTTATAAATTTTTCGCAAATTACGCTTCGGCCGTAAACTCTTGCGGCTTCAAGTGCTTTCTCCGCCTGTTCATAATTGGTAATATTAGTTGTAGCTCCTTTACCATGGTTTCCATCAATGGGCTTTATTACAAATGGATAGCCAACTGCGTCTATGGCTCGCTGAACGGTTTCATCACTGTAAAGAATTATTCCTTTAGGTACCGGAATTTCTGCTGCGCTTAAAAGGTTTTTAGTTTCTTCTTTATCACCTGCAATATCCACGGCAATTGAAGAAGTGGTACTGGCTATCGTTGCACGAATTCTTTTTTGGTGAATGCCATAACCAAGCTGCACAAGGCTTTGCTGGTTCAGCCTTATATAAGGAATACCGCGCTTTACTGCCTCTTCTACAATACTTCCAGTGGAAGGACCAAGCCTCGTATTTTCCCTGATCACACGCATTTGATGCACTTCATCATGCAGGTCGTATGAAGAATTATCCAGTAAAGATTGAACCAATCTAAATGCTGATTTGGCCGCGAACACACCGGCATCTTCTTCCATATAATCAAATACTACATAATACTCACCATCTTTTCCCGTGGTTCTGGTACGGCCAAAACCCATATCCATTCCTGCAAGCGTTTGCAGTTCAAGCGCAACATGTTCAATCACATGTCCCATCCAGGTTCCTTCTGCTAATCGTGATAAAAAACCACCGGGAACACCTTCACTACAACGGTGTTCATAAAGTGTTGGTAATAATTGTTCAAGCTTTTCTTTGAAACCATCCAACTTATTAGTAGGAAAATTTTCCATCTCCTCCAGGTCCAGTTTCATTTGTATCAGCTTTGGCCTCCTGATGCTCCAATAGTTGGGCCCACGCAGTATTTTAATTTCAATAATCTTCATAAAGCAGGTAATAATTTTAAGTATAGATATTTTTTGATCGCCATGAAAAGTGTCATGTAATTTGTAAGTTAGTAATAATTCATTATCGGAAAATAGAATGGTTTGCACAATCTCTTTATTTCATTTCCGTTATTTTTGTAGTTAGTATTTATTTTGACAGTAAAGGCGCAGGAATACTAACTCAAATTACTGTATTGACAAATGCGGCGCCGCTGTTTATATCAAAATTGAATGCATGCAAAATCCGAAAGGAAAACTTTTCGCCATAGGTGGAGCAGAAGATAAAGGCTCTGACCTTGAGAAAGGCGAAATGGTTCGAAATAATCTTAATTTTTTTGAGTTGGGCATACTCCGCCATATTGTTGAGGAAGCGGGTGGCACTGGCATAGCTATTGAAGTCATCACAACAGCCTCAATGATTCCCAATGAAGTTGGTGAAAATTATCTTGATGCTTTTGGAAGAATAGGTTGCACTAACATAGGCTTAATGCCAATACGTAACCGTGCAGATGCGATGGATAAGGAATATCTTGATCGCATAAAAAATTGTGATGCAATAATGTTTAGCGGCGGTAACCAGTTGAGATTATCTGCTACATTTGGCGGTACAGAATTTTTAGAAATAATTCTTGGCCGGTACCAGAATGAAAAAAACTTTGTAGTTGCGGGAACTTCCGCCGGGGCAATGGCCATGAGCAATACCATGATATATGAAGGAAATGCAACAACCGCGCACTTGAAAGGCGAGGTTAAAATTACCACCGGCCTCGGTTTTATGGATGATGTTATTTTCGATAGCCACTTTGAAAAGCGTGGAAGATTTGGAAGGCTGGCACAGGCAATTGCAAGCAACCCATCAACAATAGGTATTGGGCTGGGAGAAGATACCGGCATGCTGATTAAAAACGGAAACGTGATGGAAGCAATTGGAAGCGGCCTGGTTATGATTATAGATGGCCATGATATAATGCACAGCAACATTGCAGACATACCTGACGGCAACCCTATAAGCGTGGAAAATATTAAAGTTCATTTCTGTGAAAAGGGAAATGGATTTTTGCTAAAGGAAAGAAAATTCATACCAGACATTGAGGAATATCACCGGCAACTGCTTGCCGCACCGGGAAAATTAAAGAAAGCAATCTAATAAATAGTTCATTTAAGATTTAGGTTGCTGTCAATAAATAATAGTTCTTTTTTCCCTTTTGAACCAGCACATATTTTTCATTCAAAAGAACTTCTTCGTTTACAAGTGCATCTACAGAAAGTACTTTTTCTTTATTTACAAATACACCTCCGCCTGAAATCATTTTTCTTGCTTCTCCTTTGCTGGAAAAAATTTTTGAATCCGTTAGTAACGTAACAAGGTCAATATTTTCCGTTAGTAATTTTTTTTCAATCATGATTGATGGAACTCCTTCCATCACTTGCAACAACTGGCTTTCATTTAATTCTTTTAGCGTTTGTGCGGTATCGTTACTAAACAAAATTGCAGAAGCTTTTACGGCGAATTCGTAATCCTTTTGTGAGTGCACAAGGCAGGTAACCTGCTCAGCAAGTTTCTTTTGAAGTATGCGAAGGTGTTCATTTCCATGGTGCTGTTCCACCAATTCCCTGATTTCTTCTTTGGAAAGAAAGGTAAAAATTTTCAGGAATCGCTCTGCATCCTGGTCGGCAGTATTGAGCCAGAATTGATAAAAGCTGTAAGGAGAAGTTTTGTCCGCGCTTAGCCACACGTTTCCCTTTTCACTTTTTCCAAATTTTCCGCCATCGGCTTTTGTAAGTAACGGGCAGGTAAACGCAAATGCTTCGCCGGCGCCTTTTCGTCTTATTAGTTCGGTGCCGGTAACGATATTTCCCCATTGATCGCTGCCGCCAAATTGAAATTTGCAATTTTTATTTTTATGCAGCCAATAAAAATCATATCCCTGCACCAGTTGGTAAGTAAATTCGGTAAAGCTCATTCCATTTTCTGCTTCCAACCTTTTCTTCACGCTGTCTTTTGCCAGCATATAATTTATGGAAATATGCTTGCCGGTATCCCTGATAAAATCAAGGAATGAAATGTTTTTAAACCAGTCATAATTATTCACCATTTCAGCGGCGTTCTCTTTTTGCGGGGTGAAATCAAGAAATTTCTCCAACTGATTTTTTACAGCTTTTTCATTGTGATTTAAAATATCGATACTCAATAAATTTCGTTCCTCACTTTTTCCCGATGGATCGCCCACCATACCGGTAGCGCCTCCAACCAAAGCGATAGGCTTGTGGCCAAACTTCTGCAAATGAATAAGCACAATAATCGGTATGAGGCTTCCAATATGCAAGCTGTCGGCAGTAGGATCAAAACCCACATATCCGCTCGTTGCTTCTTTTAAAAGTTGCTCTTCAGTTCCAGGCATTATATCCTGCACAAGGCCACGCCATTTTAGTTCTTCAATTATATTTTCCATATTTTTTAAAAGAAAGTGTCTTTTCAAATTCCAGCGTTCCAAAAATAGCTCACAAAAAAATATTTCAGTAATTGAATTTAATTGGCGTGAATCACCTGGCAACTTTTAATTAAGAAAATGGCCTTCGAATAATTATTTTTTAAAAAAATTGCCTTTTGATGTAGCTAAAAGATTAGAGAAGTTTTGCTTATTTTTAATGGGTAATAGGCCTTATGAGATACAATATAAACGATTAAGACACGTTTTATATACCCGAATTAAGCACCGAATCTATCCAATTAATTGATCATTCCCCCAATATGAGATTTTCAAGCGTTACCAAATTAATTTGCCTGCTGCTTTTACCTTGTTGTGGTTTTGCTCAATTCCGAAAGTATTCTAACGAATTTTTAAATATAGGTGCAGGTGCCCGCGGTTTAGGCATGGGCGCTTCCGTAACTGCCTCAACTTCAGACGGCACTGCAGGTTATTGGAACCCGGCAGGATTAACAGGTGTTCAGGATCATTCATCCGTAAATCTTATGCACGCCAGCTATTTCGATAACATCGGAAAGTATGACTATGGCAGTTTTGTGGTGCCAATTAGTGATAATAAAAGAACGATTGGGTTTTCAATTTTAAGATTTGCCGTTGATGACATTCCCAATACTTTGTTTTTGGTTGAGCCTGATGGCAGCATCAATTATGGAAATATCACCACCTTTTCCTCCGCAGATTATGCTTTCTTATTTTCTTTTGCTCAAAAAATTAAAGATGACGATGATCTGAAAATGAGTTTTGGCGCCAATTCCAAAATAATATATCGAAAGGTCGGGCATTTTGCTACTGCGTGGGGTTTTGGCTTTGACGCAGGATTTAAAATGGAGAAAAACCGCTGGACACTCGGTATTGCCGCAAAGGATATCACCACCACTTTCAATGCATGGTCTTTTAGTTTTACTGAAAAAGAAAAAGAAGTTTTGTATCTCACAAAAAATGACATTCCGGTAAAATCGACCGAGTTAACAGCTCCAAGAATAACCGTGGGTAATTCATATAATTTCAAGTTGGGTGAAACTGTAAATCTTTTAGCAGAGGCCGACCTGGATTTTACTTTTGACGGTAAAAGAAATACCGTATTTAGTGGAAACACCATCAGTATTGACCCTCATATGGGACTTGAATTATCTATTAAGGATGCATTTTTTATCAGAGCAGGCGTTTATAATTTTCAAAAAGCGCTTGCGGATGGTGATACAACGAACCAGAAAAAAGTATGGATTTATCAGCCAAGTTTAGGCGCGGGATTTAAAATAAAAAATGTGAGCATTGATTACGCCTTTTCCAATCTTGCTAACCAATCAAATCCATTATACACTCATATTTTTTCTTTAAGATTTGATCTTGCTAAAAAAGAGAATAATTAGGCTTTAATAACCGACTATGAAAAAAATATTACTTTGCTCTATAATCTTTATTTCAGCAACTGCATTTTCACAAACGTATACTAATAAATGGATTGATTATAACAAAACTTATTTCAAATTCAACATTGGAAAAAACGGGCTTTTCAGAATTCCGCAAGCCGCGTTAAATACTATTGGTTTAGGAAGCACACCAGTTGAGCAATTTCAATTATGGAGAAATGGAGAAGAAGTAATTCTCTACACTTCAATAGCCGCAGGCCCGTTAGCAGCATCGGATTATATAGAATTTTGGGGGCTAACGAATGACGGAAAAAAAGATACTAAATTATACCGCGATCCCGATTATCAACTTAGTGACCGCTTTAGTTTAGAAACAGATACTTCGTCCTACTTTTTAACTGTAAACCCCACAGGCAATAATTTAAGATACGTAAATAGCGCCAATAATATTTCAGGAAATAACCTTTCTCCTGAACCTTATTTTATAAATACAAGAGGTAATTATTATAAAAATAAAATCAATCCCGGTTACGGCTTGCCGCTGGGTGAATATGTTTATTCGTCGTCTTATGATATTGGAGAAGGCTGGACTTCAAACGACATTGCCCCGGGTTTTGGATTGAGTTATTATTTTGATAGCTTAAATATGTATACCGGCGGCCCCGCAGCTTCGTTCAATTTCGCCGTGTGCGGCAATGCTTTAAACTCACGAAATGTAAGGGTAAAATTTTACAATAATATTATTGATGATGAGCAAATGTCATTCTTTACTTATTTAAAAAAACAGGTCAGTAATCTTCCTGCAAGTTACTTTCCGAGCCCTGATCATTTGGTAATATCTATAGAACCAATTTCTTCTGTTACAACCGATAGGATTGTTGTTGCAAAATTTGAATTGACTTATCCAAGTAAATTTAATTTTAATAACCAGCCAAATTTTTATTTTGAACTTCCTGCAACGGCTGTTGGCAATTATTTGGTTATTGATAATTTCAACTATGGAAGCGCAAGCCCGGTGCTGCTTGATATGACCAATAACAAAAGATATATTGGAGATATCACGACTATTCCCGGCAAGGTTCAATTTGCTCTTCCGGCTTCTGCGGCACAAAGAAAATTTGAATTAGTAAGTGAAGACCTTTCTAACATAAATGTTGTCAGCTCATTAAATACAAAAACCTTTATAAATTATGGATTAGCGGCGAACCAGGGCAGCTATATTATCATTAGTAATGCAGCATTGTTTAATAATGGTTCTGGTGTAAATAATGTTGAGGCATATCGTGCTTATAGAAGTAGTCCTGCGGGAGGAGCTTTTAATGCTAAAATTTATGATATCGATCAGCTGAATGACCAGTTTGCATATGGAATTAAAAAGCATCCATCATCAGTAAAAGATTTTATTCAATATATTAATAGCAATTTTATAGTAAAGCCACAGTATGTTTTAATTATTGGAAAGGGAATAACTTATAGTGATTATTATGCCAATCAAAACACAATATATGCTGACCAGTTGAATTTGGTACCCACTTTCGGTAATCCTGCATCAGATGTTTTGCTTGCTTCGCCTTATGGCAGCGTAGTTCCGAGTGTGCCTATTGGCAGGCTTTCGGTTATTTCCGGCAATGAAATTGGAAACTATTTACAAAAAATTAAAGAGTATGAACAGGCGCAGGTTTCCGGCGTTCAAACACTCGATAGTAAATTATGGATGAAGAATATTGTCCATGTTACAGGTGGTAGCGATAGCTCTGAAACTGGACTTTTTAATTTTTATATGAATCAGGAAGCAAATATCATATCTGATACATTGTATGGAGGGCACGTTGAATCTTTCTCAAAAACATCAAATTCAGCTGTGCAATTAATTGCAAGCGCACGCATTGATCAATTATTTAATCAAGGCATAAGTGTGTTGTCTTATTTTGGGCATTCATCAGCAAACATTCTTGCTTTCAATTTAAGTGACCCTACCATATATTCTAACCAGGGAAGATATCCTTTCTTTTTTGTGAGTGGTTGCACAGCAGGTAATAATTACATTTTTGACCCAACAAGAATTACCTCTACAAATTTATCTATCTCAGAAAATTTTGTTCTTGCAAATGAAAGAGGAAGTATTGGATTTCTTGCAAGTTCTCATTTAGGTGTGCCTCCCTACCTTTATAATTATGGAAATGAATTGTATAACCAAATAGGCGTAGTAAACTACGGTAATACAATCGGTAATGATATAAGAAATGTAATAACTAATTTGGGAGGAGCTAATAATTCAATTGATTATCTCACAAGATGTAACCTAGAAGAATTGTCGTTGCATGGTGATCCGGCAATAAGACTTAATCCCAGTGCGAAACCTGATTATGTTATGGAAGATGCCAATGTAGTAATCAATCCATCATTCATTTCAGTTTCAGAAAATAGCTTTGTATTCCAGGCAAAAGCTTTTAACATTGGTAGGGCAGTAAACGACTCCATTAATTTTGAAGTAAAAAGAACTTATCCCAATGGCTCGAGTGAAGTAATTTACCGAAAGAGAATACCTGGAATAAGATATGCAGATTCAATAAATATTACTATACCTATTATTTCTACAAGGGATAAAGGTGATAACAAGATAACGGTTACCATAGACGCAAATAATGAAGTATCTGAATTATCAGAAACTAATAATGTAATTACAAAAGATATTTTTATTTATGAGGATGAGGCAACACCGGTTTACCCTTACAATTATGCTATCATAAATTTAGCGAATCAAAAATTATATGCTTCCACAGCCAATCCATTTAGCGCTGCAAAAAATTATGTTTTACAGATCGACACAACAGAATTATTTAATTCTTCAATCAAGGTAGGTAAAAACTTAAATTCACCTGGTGGTATATTGGAATTTGATCCGGGAATAATTTATAAAGACAGTACAGTGTACTATTGGCGTGTTGGGCTCGTTCCGGCATCAGGTTTGGAAAGTGACTATCATTGGAACAATTCCTCTTTTATTTTTCTTGCTAATGGCTCTGTAGGGTCCAATCAATCGCATTATTATCAGCATCTTCAGTCTGGCACCCAAAATATTCAATTGGACAGTGCACGGTCGTGGCACTACACTACTGTTAACAATGTTATTGAAAACAGGTCGGGCGTATTTCCCACTGCAGCAAGTGTATCTACTGATTTTGAAGGCAATGTAAATGGAGCTGCTTATGCTGAAAGTGTTTGCGGAATTTCCGGAATTATTTTTAACGTACTAGATCCAATTAGCCTGAAACCATGGATGAATACCTTAGGCGGTTCATCAGGATTATATGGCAGTGATCCCGTATGTGCCAATAACCGCCTGGCCAATTTTCAGTTTAATATATTAGATGCCAACAAGAGAAAGGCGGCACTTAATTTTCTCCGCAACACCGTTCCTAATAATTATATTGTTATAGCTCGAAATATTTCCGGCACAGCTCCATCATCAAACACTTATGCATCAGATTGGGAAGCAGATACTGCATCTTTAGGTTCTGGCAATTCGCTTTATACGGAATTAAAATCACAAGGGTTTGTACTCATTGATTCATTTTACAGGCCACGAGCTTTTATTTTTATGTATCAAAAAAATAATGAAACCTTTAACCCTAATTTCGTTTTTTCAAATGGAATATATGATAAGATAGATTTAACCCACAAGTTTCTTACGCCTGATACATTAGGCTTTATCACCTCTCCAAAGTTTGGCCCTGCCACACAATGGAAACAAATGCATTGGCGCGGAAATAGTTTAGAAGCTAATTCTCCTGATAACCCGACTGTGCAAATTATAGGCATTGACAGTTTAGGTAATTCCACTAGTCTTTTGAATGTAAACAAGACAATGCAGGATGTGGATATTTCTTCAATCAGCGCAGCAAGATATCCATACATACAATTAAAAATGCGCAATATCGATAGCGTGAAACTTACTCCCTATCAACTTTCGTATTGGAGGTTAAATTACACGCCGGCACCTGAAGGTGCTTTGGCCCCAAATCTTTTCTTTACTTCAACTGACACACTTGCACAAGGTGATAAGTTACATTTTGGAATCGCTTTTAAAAATATTAGCCTCACCGCTTTTGACAGTATAAAGGTGAAAGTTGCGGTAATAGATAATAATAATGTAACGCATTACGTTACGCTGCCTAAACAAAAACCGCTGATAAGTGGAGATACGATCATTTTAAAATATGATCTTGATACAAGGCTTTATTCCGGCACCAATACCCTATTGGTTGATTTTAATCCTGACAACGATCAGCCGGAGCAATACCACTTTAATAATTTTCTTTACAGAAGTTTTTATGTAAAGGCCGACAAGTTCAATCCTGTATTAGATGTAACATTTGATGGTGTTCATATTTTAAACAGGGACATCGTTTCTGCCCGGCCACACATTGTTGTGAAACTTAAAGATGAAAGTAAATTTCTTGGCTTGCAAGATACATCACTCATTAAAGTTCAAATTCAGTTTCCTGATGGCTCTTTAAGAACCTATAAATTTGATAACGATACATTGCGTTTTACGCCGGCAAATTTAGCAACAGGTGAAAACACTGCGACCATCGATCTATCGCCGGCACTTAGCGGAGATGATGCGGAGTATGTTTTAATTATCTCAGGAAAAGATGCAGCAGGTAATACTGCCGGGCAGCTGAGTTACCAGGTTGATTTCAGGGTTTTTGATAAATCGATGATTTCAAATTTCATGAATTATCCGAATCCGTTTACGACTTCTACCGCTTTTGTATTTACGATTACGGGGTCTATTATACCACAAAATATAAGGATACAAATTTTAACGATCACGGGTAAAGTGATCAGGGAAATCACCAAAGATGAATTGGGTCCGTTGCACATCGGCAGAAATATTACTGAGTTTAAATGGGATGGTTCAGATATGTTTGGTCAAAAAGTAGCGAACGGCGTTTATCTATACAGGGTGCTAACCAACATAAATGGAAAATCAATGGATAAGTTTACCGATGCCAGCGACAATACGGATAAATATTTCACTAAGGGATATGGCAAGATGTATTTTATGAGATGATAATTAGAAAAAAGTTTTAACTAAGAATAGCTTTAAATAATGTAGAATTTCTAACGATTACCCTTCGTCATGTATTGAATACTGAGCAAATATTTGTAGACCTATCAGAAAAAAAAATGGCGAAACTGTAAGAACAAAACGGTTGTGCCAATCATCACAAGTAAGTAACGTGGTGATCCAATATAGAATAATGATTGAAAAAATATAAATTATTCTGGTATCTTTTTGCTTAAAGATTTTCCGTATTCCAACAAAGAAACAAATATAAAAAGGATAAAAAAAACATACAAGGAAAACATTATGGTAGAACGAATAATAATCTCTTAACATGCCAAAAAAAGCAATAGTTTTTAATAAAGAAAGTTTTAAAAATTGCTCCTTGTTGTTAACAATATAATAGGCTATTCCCTGTAATGAGTTTCCTTTTTCAGCTGTCTGTATTCGCGCATCGCCTATATTGTTCACTCCGCAGATGATATTTTCTTTTTTGAATGGAAGCATAAAATCAAGGGACCCGCCAGTGTTTAACATAGCATTTAGGGTTAAGGTCGATACTATTAAAAAGGATAGTACGATTAGAGATTTACTAAAAAAAGAAATCCCTTTAAGAAACCGAAAAAAAATATATATAAAAGCAGCAACTAAAAATAAAATTCCTGTTGGCCGGGTTATGCATAAAATTGCGCCAAGCAAGATTATCAAACCCAGCTTTGGTAAAGTTAATTTTTCAAGCATAAGTAAATAGCTACTATAAATAATGGTTAGGCTATAAAAAACAGACTCGGTAAAAAGAAATGTATTATACTGTTGATATGGAATATTTACAATAAAGAAAAAAGTAGCTAAGGACACGAGAGGCGGAATCTTTAAGAATGATCTTGATAATTTATAAAACATTACGGTCGAAATAAAATTCAATAAAATTTGAAAAATTACAATAACGAAATAGCCAAGGTGAAATTTAATGACCAGTGCTATTAAAAAAATTTGCGTAGAATAGAGATAGTGGTTGTTGGAACTAAACCTATGAAATTTTAAAAAGCAGTTTGCCTCATTAATATATTTTGTAGCCTCTAACCCTATCATTACTCCATTCTCCCAAATAAGCATAATCTGCACAAACAACCACAGCATGAAAAAGAAAACAAACTTTCTTTTAAAAATTACAGATTTATAATCTTGAAAAAACACCATTATTTAATTTAAACGAAAATGCAGTTTAATATTTAGCAATATAAATAAACACCTTTGCATTTTATAAACCATCTTGCCCAAATAGAAATCTGACAACGATAATGAACCAGGTATAAACTTCTTGATTAGAGAATAGAAGATTTTAATACCTTAATTGCAATAACTTAGCGCTGGATGAAACGTGATTTATACGACGTAATAATAATAGGTGGCGGCCCGATCGGACTTGCCTGCGCAATTGAAGCAAAAAAATCAGGACTAAATTATTGTATTATTGAAAAAGGTGTGCTCGTTAATTCAATATATAATTATCCTGTTAACATGACTTTTTTTAGTACAAGCGAACGGCTCGAAATTGGGAATGTTCCTTTTGTAAGCAATAATAATAAACCAACCAGGAGCGAAGCGTTAGAATATTACCGGCGCATTGTTACATCGTTTAAACTTAAAATTCATTTATTTGAAGACGTGTTGGATGTGAAAAAAACAGGAGATTATTTTAATATAAAAACTTCAGTTAAAGAATACGAAAGCAGCAATATAATTATAGCCTCAGGCTTTTATGACATTCCTTATCTCCTAAATGTGAAAGGGGAAGAACTAAGAAAAGTCAAACATTATTATGATGATCCTCATTTTTATGCCTTTCAAAGAGTGCTGGTGGTGGGCGCTGCTAATTCTGCTGTAGATGCAGCTTTAGAAACCTGGAGAAAGGGAGCGGATGTGACCATGGCGATACGCGGCGATAAAATAAGTGACCGCGTGAAATATTGGGTAAAGCCTGATATTGAAAACCGAATTGCAGAAGGATCTATAAAGGCATATTACAATTCCAGCATCGCGGAAATAAGAATTGATGAAGTAGACATTAAAACTCCGGATGGCCTTGTCACAATAAAAAATGATTGGGTGCTTTCTATGACTGGCTACCAGCCAAATCTAAAATTCTTACGCAACCTGGGCATTCATCTTTCAGAAGATGAAATTTGCAAGCCTACTTATAGCGATGAAAATTATGAAACAAATATTGACGGAATTTATCTTGCCGGTGTTATTTGTGGCGGCATGAATACACATCGGCTCTTTATAGAAAATTCACGGGAACATGCTGAAAAAATATTCGTGGATATTAACCGGAAAATAAAGTCAATAGCCCACTAATTTGCTTTGCTAATTCTGTTTGCCTTCTCTTGCCATTATCTTTTTATACCGCTTTTCACTAATGGTATAAGTAAGATGCGTTGCCAAAAACCCAGAGATTAATGACAACAATAAAATTAAAATTATAAAGTTTTGACCCCCTTTTTCCCAGGCATTCGTAAATAGCTTTGAAAGAAAGAAAATTACCAGGAAGGAAACGATGGTCCATGCGATAGTAAATTGCAAATAATATTTCCACCTTGGCCCACTACTTTGTTCCAGCCATTGATTAATAAAATGCCGCTCAGAATTATTTATCATTATTGCCATCAGTTTGAAATTCTCCCTTCATATAAAATATACATTTGCCGGCGATCAGTACCCGGTCACCTTTTTGCTCACAATAAAGCTTGCCACCTCGTTTGGAAAGTTGTAGAGCAACCATCTGATCTTTATTCAATTTATTTTTCCAAAAAGGAATTAGTTGAGCATGCGCTGAACCTGTTACCGGATCTTCATCAATTCCTGCTGAAGGAGCAAAAAATCTTGACACAAAATCAACCTCATTGCCGGCGGCAGTTAAAATAATTTTGTATCCCGATTTTTTTATCAAAGCAAAATCTGGAGTGCAATTTTTCACCGCATCTTCATCTACCAGTTCTACTAAAAGATCGCGGCTTTTGTACAGTCCAATAATATTGGCTCCGCCGAGCGCATCTTTTAAATAAACAGGCGGATCGTGGAATTCAGCAGGTTCCCAGGAGGGGAAATCCAGTTGAAGAAAAGCATCAATTTTAATAACTTTTAGAATGCCACTTTTAGAGTTAAACCTGATTTCAGGTTTGCTAAAATTTAAATAATTGAAAATTACAAATGCAGCAGCTAGTGTGGCGTGGCCGCATAAATTTATCTCAATTTCCGGCGTGAACCATCGTATATCAAAGTCAGCTTCTTCTGAATTTTTTACAGGAACAAAAAAAACGGTTTCAGAAAGATTATTTTCTCCGGCAATATCCTGCATTAATTTTTCATCCATCCATTTATCGAGCGGGACAACAGCCGCGGGATTTCCGCAGAAAAGCTTTTCAGAAAATGCATCTATGTGATAAAGGGTGAGGTTCATATGTCAATTTAAAATTGGTGCCGTTCAAAATTTATTCCCGGTATCAAAATCGATTTTTATTCAGACATTATTGCCTTAGCAACTTTTATGATGTCTTCAACATTCGGCTTACTAAAATAATCGCCATCGCTTCCATATGAAGCGCGGTGAGCCTTTGCACTTAACGTTCTTGGTGACACATCAAGCCACCTGTAACCACCCTGCTCTTCCATTACCTTATTAAACATATATGCAGACGCACCAGAAGGAACATCTTCATCGATAAAAACAATCCTGTTTGTTTTCTTTAAAGAAGCCAAAATAACGTGATTGCGATCAAAAGGAAGTAATGTTTGAACATCTATTATTTCGCAGCTTATTTTTACTTTATCTAAAATTTCGGTAGCTTCTTGTATCACGCGTAAAGTGGATCCGTACGATACAATAGTAATATCGCTCCCTTCTTTAATTATTTCCGGCACTCCTAACGGTACCGTGTATTCGACTAAATTTGATGGGAGTTTTTCCTTCAGCCGGTAACCGTTGAGGCATTCAATCATTAACGCAGGATCGTTGCTTTGCAATAAGGTATTATACATGCCCACCGCCTGAACCATATTCCTGGGAACACAAACGTACATGCCTCGCAAAGCATTTATAATCATGCCCATTGGCGATCCTGTGTGCCAAATACCTTCAAGGCGATGGCCTCGTGTGCGTATAATTAATGGAACACTTTGCTGGCCCATTGTACGAAAATGTGTAGTACAAACATCGTCGCTTAGCGGCTGTAAACCATACAATAAATAGTCAAGATATTGTATTTCAGCGATTGGCCTCAAACCCCGCAACGCCAGACCTGTGCCTTGTCCTACAATACTCAATTCGCGAATGCCGGTATCAAAAATTCTTGCTTCGCCATATTTGTTTTGAAGACCGCTAAAGCCCTGGTTTACGTCGCCTATTTGGCCGAGATCTTCCCCGAACGCAATCACTTTTTTATTGTTAGCGAACAGCTCATCAAAATACCTGTTAAGCACTTCGTAGCCATTAATCATTTTTGCATCGTCGTGGTATTTAGCTGATATTGGGGAAACTTTTAGCGCGGATTTTGGACCTTCATTATATAAATGCGTATTGTAGATTTGGATATTTTCTTTTTCGAGTTTATCGTAATATTTCTTTATTGAAGTTGATACGCCGGAATTAGAAATGTCAATCGCGATGCAAAGCGTTTTCATTATATCACGCCTTAAAGGTTCCCTATTTGCCGAAAGCTCATTTATCAAATTTTTATAAACGTCATGGTGTTGTTGATTTTCCGGCAATTCTTTAATCAATGATATCGTCTCGTTCACCTGCGATTTTATTGGTTGTATATATTGATCCCAGGCGCTTTGGCGGCTTTGTTTTACGAATGCTTTCGCTTTTACCTCAATTTCAACGAGTTCACTATCTTCTGCAAGCGAGTTCTCAATGATCCATTCCCGCATTTGTTTTTTACATTCCCATTGCCTTTCCCAAATAAGTCTTTCATTTGTTTTATAACGTTCCTGGCTACCCGAAGTTGAATGGCCTTGTGGCTGGGTTAGTTCTTCTACATGAAATAATGCAGGCGTGTGTGTTTCCCGGATATTTTGTATTGCAACTTCCAATACTTCACACATACCGGCATAATCCCATCCTTTCAAATTATAAATATTTATTCCATTACTCCCGTCCTCTTTTTGTAAACCACTTAAAGCTTTTGAGATTGATGATTTTGTAGTTTGATATTCTTTTGGAACTGATATGCCATAACCGTCATCCCATACAAAAACAGCCAGCGGTATTTGCAACACTCCGGCAGCGTTTATTGTTTCCCAAAAATGTCCTTCAGATGTTGATGCTTCTCCAATGGTACAAAAACAGATTTCATTTCCATTTTCGCTCAACTCGTTCATGTTTTCCAATTCCTTCACCTCTCTAAAAATTTTTGACGCCAGCGCAAGGCCTAACGCCCTGGGCATCTGGCCAGCAGTAGGAGCAATATCAGCCGAAACATTTTTTAAATGTGCCAGCGGCAGCCAGTTTCCATTTTCATCTACAAATTTTGTTGCAAAATGGGCGTTCATCTGCCGGCCACCACTAAATGGGTCATGAGTTACATCAGGATCTGCATATAATTGAGCAAAAAATTGTTGTATTGTGGAAAGGCCGCTCGCAAACATAAACGTCTGATCGCGGTAATAACCCGCTCGAAAATCCCCCGGCATAAAAAATTTTGCCATGGCTACCTGTGCTACTTCCTTTCCATCTCCAAATATTCCGAATTTAGCCTTACCTGTAAGCACTTCCTTCCTGCCTAATAAACTTGCCTCCCGACTTTCGCAAACAATACGGTAATCTTTCAAAACTTCTTCTTTAAATTTATCAAAAGACAAATTTTGCAGAAGAAGATCGTCATTGAGGTAGTTTGTATCCATATCGGCAAAAATATTAATTATGATTGATGATTGTTAAAAATCTGGTAACCTGTTCACAATTTGCAACCTTTTAGTGCGTTTTAGTATCTTTGAAATCATTATAAAACACAAATAATGAAAATTATATTTACTTTCCTTTTTTCCGCTGCATTTGCTCTTACAAGTATTGCTCAAAACAAGGTAACTACAATTTCATCTACTTCCACTTCAAAGACTTCAGGCTCACGAGGAATAGATTCAGTAAAATCTGCATCCGAATCTATCAGCCTTAAAGAAACTGAATTTGATTTTGGAAAAATTCCGCAAGGCAAACCAGTTACACATATTTTCGAGTTCACCAATAGGGGCGCTAATTCTGTTTCACTCGACAACGTACAAGCCAGTTGCGGATGTACTACTCCTGACTGGAATAAAGATGTTGTTGTACCCGGAGCCAGTTCTAAAATAACCGTTGGCTATAATGCCCAAAACGAAGGGCCATTCGCAAAACCAGTTACGATTACCTACAATGGTAATCAAGTTAAGCAAATTATTATTAAGGGAGAAGTTTGGAAAACACCTGTAACTTCAGCCCCTGAAAATTCATCAGTAAATTCTTTAAAAAACGAACAATAAAAATCATTAAAATTTTATTATGAAAAAATTACTATTCGCTGCCCTCTTTTTATCATCCACCTCTTTATTTGCTCAAAAAAAAGCAGATGACCTTGCCAAAATAAATGTTGAAACTTACGACCTTGGAAAGGTAAAGCAAAATGTTCCCGCAAAAGCGACATTTGTAGTAACAAATGTGGGCAAGGAAGATCTTTTGATTGACCAGGCAAACCCAACCTGCGGTTGCACCATTTCAGATTACACAAAATCACCGATTGCTCCGGGTAAAACAGGAACAATAACTGCAACTTATAATGCTGCAAATCTTGGCCATATTGATAAAACGCTAACTGTAAAATTCGCTGGTGCGGATGATATAAAATTCATTAAACTTACTGGTGACGTATTAGCTCCCGCCGATTATGATAAAGCTGTTGCGAGCGGAGAAATTAAAAAAGCTGATGCTGGTGCACCTGCTGCGCAAGACGCATCTGTTAAGAAAACTAAGAAAGTAAAAAAGACGATGACAACAACTTCGAGTACGTCTAAATCTTAAAGACATAATTTATAAATAAATAACCCTTGCAAATCGCAGGGGTTTTTTATTTTCACTCTAATTTTATTAAAGATAAAAAGATGGATAGCAGAAGAAGTTTTCTCCAAAAGACGGGCATTATAACCTCTGGTTTATTATTGAAACAATCCGGGGCATTTGCGTTTGCCCCAAAATCTTTTGAAACTAAAAGGCCTCCGGTTTCAGAAAGAAAATTTACAAGTAAAGCTGTTGAACAAGCCATTAACAGCATCAAAGGCAAAATTAATGACCCTGAACTTGCCTGGCTCTTTGAAAATTGTTTTCCAAATACATTAGACACAACAATAGATTTTGAAATTATAAATAATAAGCCGGATACCTATGTAATAACCGGAGATATTGATGCCATGTGGCTTCGTGATAGTACCGCCCAGGTATGGCCCTATTTGCCGTTGATAAAAAATGATGCGCACTTAAAAGACCTCATTAAAGGTGTAATAAACAGGCAGGTAAAATGTATTCATCTTGATAGATATGCCAATGCTTTTTATAAAGATGAAAACAAAATAAGTGAGTGGAAAAGTGACTTAACAGAAATGAAGCCGGGCATTCATGAGCGCAAATGGGAAATAGATTCTTTGTGCTACCCTATACGCCTCGCTCATCAATATTGGAAGCTTACCGGTGATGCTACTCCGTTTGACAAAAACTGGGAAGAATCGATTAGGCTAATTGTAAAAACTTTTAAAGAGCAACAAAGAAAAGATGGACCGGGCCCTTATACTTTTCAAAGAACAACTGCGTGGGCTACTGACGGTGTGCCTTTAGGCGGATATGGCTATCCTGTAAAGCCCGTAGGGTTAATTTGCTCTATGTTTAGGCCAAGTGATGATGCAACTATATTTCCCTTTTTAATTCCGTCTAATTTCTTTGCGGTTGTTTCACTAAAGAATGCAGCGCAAATGGTAAAATCAATTTTGAATAATAATGATCTTGCTAATGAATGTCTGCAACTTGCCCTTGAAGTTGAAAACGCTTTGCAGCGTTATGCAATTATCAACCATGAAAAATTTGGGCGAATATATGCCTATGAAATAAATGGTTTTGGAAGCTTTAATTTGATGGATGACGCTAACGTACCGAGCCTTCTATCTCTGCCATATTTAAATGCAGTAAACGTAAACAACCCCATATATATCAATACAAGAAAATTCGTTCTATCCGCTGACAATCCATTCTTTTTTAAAGGTACGGCCGCAGAAGGTATCGGTGGCCCACATGCAGGCATTGATATGATTTGGCCGCTGAGTATTATTATGCGTGGTTTAACAAGTGTTGATAAAGAAGAAGTAAAAAAATGTTTATTGATGCTAAAGAATTCTAACGCCGGCACTGGATTTATGCATGAATCTTTCAATAAAAATGACGTAAAAAAGTTTTCACGCAAATGGTTTGCCTGGGCCAATACCATTTTTGGAGAATTTATTTTACAAACACATAATGCCTATCCCGGATTATTATCAACATAGATTTACGACCCGCAGTTAATTAGTTAAGCCACAAATTTTCGCAAAGGCTATATTGTAGAGGATTTATACACAAAAGTGCATATCATTTATTGCAAGTTATTTGTAAAATAGCCAAAAAGCCTGCAAATTTAAATATGCTAAAACCCACAAATAAATTCCCACAGTTGGGAATGTCCGGTTCTCTTAGCGATCAGTCAGATCAAAGACATCCATTATGTCAATTAGCAAATAATAAGATTGGACTGTTTTTGAGACACTTTTAATAATAAACCGCCATCAATTATACTAATATAAATAATTAGTTGTATCTTAGGTTTCTAAAATTTGAGATATGCGTTCCTTACAAATTGCTGCTCATTTTACAAATGCTGCGGTTCAAAGCAAATTATCAGCAAGCAG
>JBBRSV010000084.1:0-22410 GCA_038245055.1 Chitinophagales bacterium
AATCACTTTTGGTCAAGAGGATATTTTGTAACGACCGTAGGAGTAGATGAAGAAATAATCAGAAGATATGTAAAATATCAGGAGAAGGAAGATAAGAAAGAGGAAAGTCAAGGTCAAAATTTTGATTTGTTCTCGCCGCCTTCAGAGAGTTAAAGAGGGCTATGCCCGATGCATTCCAACCCACCTTCTAAGAAGGCTGTGGTTGAGTTTTTAATACGATTGGGGATATTTTTCTTAGAAAAAGTGCTTTACATTGATAAGCCCAGTTTAGAAAAAAGTTCTGCTTCTTCTATTTCCAAAACTTGCCCGGGTTGCAAATTTCCCAATTCAAGGTCTTCTATAGAAATGCGGATAAGCCGGAGGCACCTGTGACGAACTGCCTTTATCATTTTTCTTACCTGGTGGTATTTTCCCTCAGTGAGCGTAAGATGAAGCCAGCAAGATAACTGGTTTTCGTTTATGATATTTCCGTTAGTAAATAAATCTTTAGGTTTATCGGTAATATTTACTTCGCATGGTAATGTACGGTACAGTACGCCGCCCTTGGTTTTAAAGGTTACTCCATTTTGCAGGCTTGCTAAACTTTCATTACTAAGCGTGTTATTAACCTGTACTAAATATTTTCTTTTGTGAGGGATTTCACTTTGGAAAAGTAACCGGGTTAGTTTTTTATTAGTGCTCAGTATTAACAAACCTTCCGAGTTACTATCGAGTCGCCCAATTGCGTGCGTGCCTTCAGGAAAAGAATAATTAAGGCCACCCAATAGCCGCACATTATCGTTGCTCACAAATTGCGATACCATGTTAAAGGGCTTATTAATGATAAAATAACGGTTTGGCATAGACGCACATATGTGTTACAACAGAAATTAGCCTGCCAGCACTTTTCCTTCTTCTGCGATCTCTTCTTTATCTTTTGCTCCCATTAGGCCAATCATCATGACGAGTGCGGTTAAAATAATAACTTGTATTACGAGCGAAGTGCTTACCAGAGGTATCATTTCCGTTGTATCTATTGCCAGGAAAAGAAGAATTGTTATCAAGCCCCTTGGAGCTATAAATAATAACGGTGACAATGGAAGTTTTAAAGATTTTAGAAAAATGACGCGAAAAAGAAAGATTGCTGCCACGATTCCAACTGCCCAAATAATTGTTTCAGGATTTAATATTTCGGATTTTTTCATCAGGTAACCGAATAGTAGAAAAAACAATGCCCTGATTAAAAAAGTTATTTCAACTATAAGTTCTTTAAATTTTTGTACTTCCCTTGTCAGCTCTCTTGGTCTAAGAATTTGTATCCATTTAAATTGTTTTAACTCTTCAAGATTTCCCAAAAACAATCCAAAAAGTAAAATGAAAATAAGGGCCGGTAGATGATATATTTCTGAAATTGCATAAATTAAAATAACCAGCAAAATAATTGGAACAAATTTTATAGGGTGTTCAATTTTGCTTAGTAAATAGGAGAGGCCGAGTGTGGCAATAAATGATATTAGCGCGATGATTAAAAGTTGAAAAGTAAAGCGGCCGGCAGAATGGATATTTATAACACTGTTGAGCGCTATGTAATTAAAAAAAAGAACGCCTAAAATATCTGAAAAGCTGCTTTCATAAATTATAAATTCACTGTCTTTGGCCGCGAGATTTTTTACGCTGGAAATAGCTACTGCGCTGCTTATTACACAAAAAGGTATAGCGTTGGTCAAACTCACTTTAAAGGAAGCAGTCGGGTCAAAATAACTGAACATGAAAGCAAGGAGAAAGGCCACCGCAAGCATTGGTAACAGCGCTACCAAAAAAGACTTTGCTATGATGCTTTTTTTTGTCTTATCAAAACCCAATTCTAATGAACCTTCCAATACAATTAATATAAGGCCCATTGTACCAAGAAGAGGTAAAAATTTCGTAAGATCTGGAATGGTAACTTCCATAAATTGCGAAACTTCCCGCACCAGCCAACCGAGCAATAGCAGCAATAAAACAGAAGGTATTTTTGTAAGAGACGATGTAAGATCGAATATATAAGCTATCAGCAATAAACCACTCAACGTTATCAGGATTGCGATAGTCATATTTTTTTTAAAAATTAAAATAATTATTATTTAATCCGCGTAACGCAGTTTTGTAATGCCTATTTTTTTAAAAAAAGCTTCTCTATTCGGGAAGCTCGATTGTGTCTAAAGTTATTAATTTTAAAACACATGCTAATTATAATTAAAATTAAATATTCGCCGAAAAGTTGATCACTTTAAACGAAAAAACATTTTGATTAACACGGTTACAGTTTAGGGAGATAATAAAAAAGCCGCCCTAATTTGAGGCGGCTTCAAATTAAAATCAAATTTTTATTTTTTTGTTTTATCTCTTACTTCTCCTTCTTTGGTATTCACAATGTGTTTATGTGTAACACCATTGTGCTTATGTTTCGTTCTGTAACCACTGTGCTTTTTGTGCTTGCTAAATGTATTATGCACTTTTTGCGGAACGGTGGAAGTTTTTTTAACTTTATCCTTATCGTCTTGCGCGTGGGCAACAATGCCAATACTGAAAGTAAGCATTACAAGAAATAATAGTTTTTTCATTGTTTTGTGTTTTAGTGAATAAAGAAGAGTCCAGACAAATTGTATGCCTGTAATTGTGTTGAAAAGTTAATCTAATTTTTAAAAACAATTACTATTTTACCGCAGTCAATAAACTACATCCGCGCATGTCACTTAGGTCACGGCGGCCCATTACTTCAAATTCTCCTTTCTCGTATAATTTGCCAACATCATCTGTGGCTATAAATGAGCATGAATAAAGGTTTGCGAGGTCTATTACGTTTAATAAGCCTGATGATGGCTTTGTTTTATTAGTACGCGTAATTACATTTAAGGGATCAGTTTCATCCCGGATGAATATCTTCATCCACGGCGGGCATTTAAACAAACCCTTTTCTTTTGAATAAGCTTGTGATAGCAATTCGGTCATTCCATATTCTGAATGTATCAGTTGTGTCCCCAACTTATTCCACAGTTGGGAATGAATTTCTTCCCTTGTCATTTCTTCTCTTCTTCCTTTCATGCCGCCCGTTTCCATAATAGTTGTATGATGAAGATTCATAGAATAATTTTCAGAAAAATCAAGTAGCGCAAAGGTTACGCCGATCAACAAAGTTTGTTGCTGAATTAATTCGTTTTGAAGCAGTACATCATATAAGTTTTCGTGATCGTGCAAATAAAATCCACTATTTGCATCGCCACTTTCAATAATTAATTCATTAACCATTGCTACCAGCGATGAATTTTGTCGCTCCAGGTAACCGGGTAGCAATCCAACAATACACCAGTCTTTAGGATCACCATAAAATAAATTAAAGCCGAGCGTAAAGCTTTTTTTATAAAGCGATAAATCTTTCACAAAATGCAGGCTTGTATTTGCACCGGTCGTACCACTGCTTTCAAAAATTATTTCAGGTTCAAAAACACCAGTCTTTATTATCTTATTTTTAAAAAATTGGATTGGCAGGAAGGGGATGTTTTCCTGTTTGTCCACTAATTGGGGATTTATTCGAATTGTATCCACATAAGTTTTGTAAGTGACATTCTGGTTATATTGCAATTGAAACACTTCCAGCGCTAATTGCTCAAAATTATTTTGGTTGGCTAAGAAAATTTTATCTTCCCATTTAGATATTTCTAAAAAGTTATTCAGTTTTAAATAATTAAATTTGATTTTCTAAAATACAAAGATGCGCTACACTTTTTTATTTTCAATATTGGCATTACTTTCTCTGTCCTGCAATAAAGATAAATTTTCCAGTACCCCTTCGCTAAAATTTAAATCGGTAAATACTACTTCTTTGCGTAACCAGCAATTGGTGCAATTTAATTTATCATTTACTGACGCTGAAGGCGACCTTACTGACAGCATTTATGTGCAGGAAGTTGTGCCAAATTGCGCTCTGAGTAATTTTAGTACGCTTTATCCTTTACCTGTGTTTCCTACAACTAAAAATCAAAAAGGTGACTTGACGGTAACTTTTGGATATAACGTTTCTGGTTATTCATCAATTGCGCCCAAGTGCACGAAGAATGATACTGCTGTGTTTCGTTTTGTTTTAAGAGATAAAGCCAATCATGCCAGTGACACTGTTTCGTCTCCACCAATTATACTTTATTACCAATAGTGATCTTCAAAAAAATTGCAGCATTCATTTTATTCGGAAGTATTTTTATTGCAGCCTGCGCTGTTGGGTTGTGTATGCAAACTAATTTTTTATTAAATCTTCCTCTTAATAACATTAGTTTTTATTGTTTTGTATTTGGCGCCACTTTAGCGCAGTATAATCTTCATTACCTGGTGAAAAAAACGGCAGTAAAGGATTCCCAAAGGTTAGCCTGGTCATTAAAAAATAAAAAAATTCATAAGATTTTATTGCCGGCAGGTATTCTTTTAATCCTCTTTAGTTTTTTAAGTTTCAGGTTGCATCACTTTATCATTTTAGGTATCCTGGCAATTATCGCATTCCTGTATTCTTTTCCTGTAATACCGATCGGCAAGAAAAAGAGGATAAAAGATTACGGCTTTATGAAAATCATTACACTGTCATTATTATGGACGCTGGTAACAGTATGGTTTCCCACAGTAAATTTTTCCTTTGATAAAAAATTATTCATATTTATTTTTCTTGAAAGATTTGCTTTCATGTTTATATTATGTCTTGCTTTCGATATCAGGGATATTGAAATCGACAGGAAGGAAAATATAAGCACGATAGCAGTTCTTTCAGGCCGGCAGAAATCTTATTACCTTACTTATATTTCCCTTACAATATTCATGATCCTATCAATAATTCAATTTATTTATTTTGGAAATCTGATGATTTTAATCGCCATGATTATTTCGGCTTTTATCACATTCATCACGATAGAAATTACTAAAAAAACGAATTCAGATTTTATATATCTCGCCGGGATAGATGGAATGATGTTGCTTCAGCCGGCTTTGGTATTTCTTCTCAGTTTAAAGCTTTAAATTTGCAAACTATAAAATAGAGACTAAATAAAACTATGGCAAAAAGTAAAAATGCAAGCGCAGAGATAAAAGACAAATCACTCGGGTTTTTAAAGAATTATATAAATACGCCGTCACCGGTAGGCTTCGAAAGCGGTGGGCAAAAAGTTTGGCTAAATTATATAAAGGAATATGTTGATACTACTTTTACTGATGCCTACGGAACGGCAGTTGGTGTAATTAATCCTTCAAAAACTTTTAAAGTTGTTATCGAGGCGCATGCCGATGAAATAAGTTGGTTTGTTAATTATATTACTGCTGAAGGCTTTATTTATTTAAAAAGAAATGGTGGAGTCGATCACCAAATTGCGCCCTCTCAAAGAGTTTTTATACACGGAAAAAAAGGCATGGTAAAAGCCGTATTTGGATGGCCTGCAATTCACACACGGTCCGGCAATAGTGGCGATAAAGAACAACAACCAAAGGTTGATAATCTTTTCCTTGATTGCGGCGCCCGAAACAAAGCAGAAGTTGAAAGTTTAGGAATTCATGTTGGATCAGTTGTGACTTATGCTGAAGGCTTTGAAGAAGTATCTTTTGGCAATTATATCGCACGGGCTTTTGATAATCGTATCGGTGGCTTTATGATTGCAGAGGTTGCAAGGCTTCTTAAAGAAAATAAAAAAACATTACCATTCGCTTTATACATTGTAAATGCAGTGCAGGAAGAAATTGGTCTTCGCGGAGCGGAAATGATCGCCAGGAAAATAAATCCTGATATCGCAATTATAACGGATGTTACCCACGATTCTACAACTCCCATGATCAACAAAATGATTGAAGGCGATTGTGCTTGTGGAAAGGGCCCGGCATTGGTTTACGGTCCGGCTGTTCACAATAAACTTTTGAACATTATTGAAAAAGTTGCAGAGAAAAATAAAATTTCTTTGCAACTGAGAGTAGTAAGCCGCACCACCGGAACTGATACAGATTCCTTTGCTTATGCGAATGATGGATGTCCGTCAGCATTAATTTCAATTCCTTTGCGCTACATGCACACAACCGTTGAAATGTTGAATAAGGTTGACGTGGAAAATACGATAAGGCTTATTTACGAAAGTGTATTGGAGCTTACGCCCAAAACCAATTTGAGCTACTTTTAACTAAGATTTTTTTATCTGCGGTTATAAATTTATTGACATAATGGAAATAAAAAATATCTGGACAAAGGCTGAGATTTCAGAAATATATAACTCGCCGTTATTAGAGCTGATATATAAAGCGGCTACGGTACATCGTGGGTACCACGCTACCGGGGAGGTGCAGGTATGTACCCTTCTTTCAATTAAGACCGGGGGCTGTCCTGAAGATTGTGCCTATTGTCCCCAGGCAGCACGTTATAATACAGGTGTCGATGTTCAATCACTTATGAAGAAAGAAGAGGTTTTAGCTTACGCTGAAAAGGCAAAAAATGCAGGCTCCACAAGGTTTTGCATGGGGGCTGCTTGGCGCGAAGTGAGGGACAACCGGGATTTTGATCGGGTGCTTGAAATGGTGCAAGGAGTAAACGAACTGGGGATGGAAGTATGTTGTACAATGGGTATGCTTACGGAGGACCAGGCCAAAAAATTATATGATGCAGGCTTATACGCTTACAATCATAATGTAGATACATCCGAAGAGCATTACACAGATATTATTACAACGCGTACTTACGACGATCGTTTAAAAACTTTGGGTAATGTTCGTAAAGCAGGCATTAGTGTTTGTAGCGGAGGTATAATTGGGCTCGGCGAAACGCATGAAGACCGTATTGGGATGTTACACACACTCTCAACACTTCCATCACACCCAGGCAGCGTTCCAATTAATGCGCTTGTAAGAATCCAGGGAACACCTTTGCAGGATAATCCTAAAGTAGATATTTGGGATATGATAAGAATGATTGCAACAGCAAGATTAATCATGCCTGCAGCTATGGTGAGGTTAAGCGCAGGTCGTGCTGAAATGAGTATATCTGAACAAGCACTTTGCTTTATGGCTGGCGCAAACTCAATTTTTTCTGGGGATAAATTACTTACTACACCTAATCCTGCCTTCGATGAAGACAATGCTATGTTTCAATTGCTTGGATTAAAATCAAGAGAAGCGTTCAAGGAAGAAAAGGTTTTGGTTCATTAACCTTGCGATTGATAATTTTATTGACGCCCTTAGATTGAATAATCGCAATTTTAATTCTAACCCGGTGTTTAATTTGCTTATTCGATCCCAACTCACAATAGCATTATCCGTTAATTAAACAAAATGATTGATAAGGAAATTCTTTTAAATGCATTTCGGCTGATGTGCACTGCCAAATCTATGGCAGAAATTTATGAAGCAAACCGGCAAATATGCAAATATGTTCACGCAACTTCAAGAGGGCATGAAGCCATTCAATTAGCAGCCTCTTTTCAATTATTGCCCTGTGATTATGTGAGCCCTTATTACCGCGACGAAAGTATTTTATTAGGTCTGGGCTTTTCACCATATACTTTAATGCTGCAGTTGCTGGCGAAAGGGGATGATATTTTTACAGGTGGAAGAGAATATTATGCTCATCCTAATTATCGCGGAGATGATAAGCCAACTATTATACATCAAAGCAGCGCTACCGGAATGCAGGCAATTCCCGCTACTGGCGTTGCCCAAGGATTTCAGTTTTTAGAACAAATAAATTCTCCTCTTTTTAAGAAAGGAGCAGGCGGAGAAATGCCGATAGTCATATGTTCCCTTGGCGACGCCAGCTTAACAGAGGGCGAAGTAAGCGAGGCATTTCAATTTGCCGTGCTTAAACAATTACCGATTATTTATTTGGTTCAGGATAACGATTGGGGCATTAGCGTAAGCGCTGCGGAAGCAAGGACCATGAATGCAGCAGAGTTCGCAAAAGGCTTCAAAGGAATGCAGCGTGTAAGCGTTGACGGTAGTGATTTTTTTCAGAGCTTTGAGGTGATGAAAAATGTTGTTGCACAGGTGCGAAAGGACAGGCAGCCCTTTATTGTTCATGCAAAAGTTCCTTTGTTAAATCATCACACAAGCGGCGTAAGAAGTGAATTCTATCGTTCGCAGGATGATATGAATGACCACTTTGCAAACGATCCTTTGCCTAAGCTGAGAAAAAGGTTGATGAATTTGGGCATTTCAGAATTTGACCTCGACGAAATTCAATCTATAGTTACTGCAGGCGTCGAACAACATTTCGCGTCGGCAGTTGCCGCACCTGAGCCAGATGTATCAAAAGTTGAGGAGCACATTTTTGCTCCAACACCTATTACTGAAGAGAGAGGATCGAGAAATCCCGAAGGCAATGAAAAAATAATTATGGTGGACGCGGCTTTATTTGCAATTCGCGAAATTATGGAAGAGTTTCCCGAAGCTGTTTTATACGGGCAGGATGTGGGACGAAGGCTTGGCGGTGTTTTCAGGGAGGCTGCCACGCTTGCGGAACAATTTGGGGATCACCGCGTATTTAATACCGCCATCCAGGAAGCATACATTATTGGCTCGACAATTGGTTTAACTGCCACCGGCGTTAAGCCAATTGTGGAGGTGCAGTTTGGAGATTATATTTACCCGGGAATAAATCAACTAGCATCAGAAGTTGCAAAAAGCTGTTACCTGAGTTGCGGCAAGTTTCCGGTGCAAACTGTTATTCGCGTTCCCGTCGGTGCGTATGGCGGAGGAGGCCCTTATCACAGTGGATGTGTGGAAACTTTATTGCTTTCTATTAAAGGAATTAAAATTGTTTATCCTTCAAATGCTGCTGACATGAAAGGCCTCATGAAAGCTGCTTTCCTTGATCCAAACCCGGTAATTATGCTAGAGCATAAAGGACTTTACTGGAGTAAAGTTCCGGGCACAGAAGAAGCAAAATCAATTGAGCCTTCAAGCGATTATGCGTTACCGTTAGGGAAAGCAAATATTGTTTTGCCAGCCGATGAAGCGCGAATAAAATCCGGCGAAAGTTGTTGCATTATTACCTACGGAATAGGTGTTTTTTGGGCAAAAGCTGCAGCAAAAAAAATTACCGGGCAGGTGGAAATTATTGACTTAAGAACTTTATTTCCCTTAGATGAAATTTTAATTTTTTTAACGGTAAAGAAACATGGCAAATGCCTGGTTCTCACCGAAGAACAACAAAATAATTCCTTTGCAGAAGCTCTTGCAGGAAGGATTTCAAAGGAATGCTTCCAGTTCCTTGACGCGCCTGTCGAAGTGTTAGGTGCTTTAAACGTTCCTGCCATTCCTATGAATATATTGCTGGAGAAAGCAGTGCTTCCGAACGCGGAAAAGGTTGCGGAGCTAATTAAAAAGATGCTTTCTTATTAACTGTTATTCAAATTGAAAATAAATAAGGGCGACGGCTGCTGCCGACATTAATACAAACGTGAGGATACCCAGGAAGTTTGAAAATTTACCGTTAGTTTCATCTCCCATTATTTTTTTATTATTGGAAATATGTAGTATCACTCCTACCAAAACTGGAGCCGTAATTCCATAAACTATGGCAGTTACAAACAACGCTTGAAACGGAGTTATTTTGGTAAGATTTATAAATAACCCGATTAATAATGATATAATTATTGTTATATAAAATCCTTTTGCTTCGCTGAACTTCTTGTCCAAGCCTTCTTCCCAGTCAAATGTTTCCGAAAGAATGTAAGATAAGGAGCCTGCTAACACAGGGATAGAAAGTAACCCGGTTCCTATTACTCCTGCCGCAAATAACAAGTAAGAAAGATTTCCAACAAGAGGTTTTAAAGCTTGCGCCGCTTGTTCAACGGTATCTATGTGATGGATGCCTGCGTTAAAAAGAACGATGCCTGTTGTGAGAATAATAAAAAACATCACCAGGTTGCTAAAAAACATTCCAGTGATAACGTCAGAGCGCATCTTACGAATAGATAGTTTATCTACCATGATGTGCACTCCGCCGTTATTTTGACTTTCTGCTTCCATATTGGCCTGCCAAAAAAATAAGTAAGGGGAGATAGTGGTGCCTAAAATTGCAACCAGTATTTCACAAAAATTTCTATCGAAATGAAAAGTAGGTATAAAAGTATTTTTTAAAACATCTCCCCAGTTTTTGGTTACAAGAAAGGGAACAATGAAGTATAAGAATAAAACAAGGCATAGCCATTTTAATATAGCTGCAAGTTTTTTATAAGAGTACTGAATAATTATGTACATCAATACAATCGTGAAAGCGATACTGAATGCAAAAGGTGGGACTGCTGGAATTAATAAATGTGATACGGCACCCATGCCCGCAATATCAGCTCCAATATTTAAAGTAATTGCAGGAAAACTTAATAGGAGCATTACATACAAAAGATTCTTCGAATAATGTTTCTTTATAACGTTTGTAAGGCCGCTACAAGTCACCATGCCTATCCGCGCGCACATCTCCTGAATGCCAGCCATCAAAGGAAAAGTTATCCATGCTGTCCACAATGTCGAGAGGCCGAAACCAGCTCCTGCCTGCGAATATGTAGCTATGCCAGATGGATCATCATCGCTTGCGCCTGTAATTAATCCGGGCCCTAAAGATTTAATATAATCTTTAAAATCTTCTTCTGATTTTTTTATAGACGCCATCTCCTGTAAAATTTTCTTAGCCTTAAAGATATATCTTAGGGTTAAATAATTAACTGCTTCTATTTAATTTATATTTGATTCCTGATAATTTAATTTTAAAATAGCTTCAATTGGCAGAACAAAATATGAAAACCGAGATTAAGTTTCTCGAAGGGCCGCAGAATAGGTGGAATGATTTTCAGTATACCCTAAGCGTTTTTTTCGAATTTATAAAAGGATTTCGTGCACTGCATTTTGTAGGGCCATGTGTTACTGTTTTTGGCTCAGCCCGATTTAATGAAGATCATCCCTATTATAAGCAAACACGCGAGCTTTCAGGTGAAATCGCAAAATTAGGTTTTACAATTATGACGGGAGGCGGACCTGGAATTATGGAAGCAGCAAATCGTGGCGCTAAGGATGTAGGAGGAAGAAGCGTTGGCTGTAATATTGTTTTGGAACACGAGCAACATCATAACCCTTACCTTGATAAATGGGTGGACATAAAGTATTTTTTTTTAAGAAAAACCTTATTAATTAAATATTCTTATGCTTTCGTGGTTATGCCTGGTGGCTTCGGTACTTTGGATGAATTTTATGAAGCGCTAACTTTGGTTCAAACGAAAAAAATAAAGATGTTTCCGATCATAATTTATGACAAAGATTTTTATCAAAAAATTCTTGAGCACAATGCAAATTTGGTTGAAGAAGGCACTATATCTCCGGCGGACGAAAGACTTTACTTTGTTACCGCATCAAATGAGGAAACGATAAAATATATTAAGGAGAAAAGTATTATGGCTTTTGATTTGAAATATATGCAGCCAAGGAAACCATTCAGAGTCTTTTTTGAAAAAGGAATTAATGGGATTTCAAAATCATTTCAAAACAAATAATTTGTTCACGCTTTCCGAAATTCAAAAGTAAATTGACTGATTATTATTTTTACAAGGATTGATTATTTCAGTAACTCATCTGCAAAATCTGCATGTATGGTTATTTATTAAACACTAACGTTAGTCACATTTGAAATGCGCTTTTTTATGTATATTTTTATATAAGGCATAAAAAAATTAAAATGAGGAAGGTAATCATACCTTTTGATGGGGGTAAATTTTCAGAGAGTGCTATTTCGTTTGCCATAAGCCTTAATGAGTCGGATCCAATTTTACTAACGGGAATTTTTTTTTCCAAGGTTGATTTTTTGAGTTTTTTTTTATTCCCTCCATCGCTTGCGAATGCATTGCCGCGACCAGTAAAAGAAGTAGAGAAAGAGGAAATTGATGAGGCTATTGAAGTGTTTATAGCCCGGTGCAAAACACATAATATTGATTATAGAGTGCACAAAGAAATAGACGATTTAGCCGTACCACAATTGACTAAAGAAACCCGGTTTGCGGACCTTATGATAATGGGCAGTGAAATTTTTTATAGCAATGTCTCAGAAAAAAATTCTAATATTTTTTTAAAAGATACGTTGCAGCACACTGAATGCCCTGTGATGATTGTGCCTGAAGACTCTTATTACCCGTCTCAAAATATTTTGGCATATGATGGCTCCGCATCTTCCGTTTTTGCAATAAAGCAATTCTCCTATTTATTTCCCAATTTATGTAATAATAAAACTATTTTGGTGTATGCTTCGGAAGACACGGAAGACATTCCCGCACAGGAAAATATTGAAGAATTAGCTGCCAGTCATTTTACTGATCTTGCTATTACGCTTTTGACTACGGGAAAGAGAAAAAATTTTAGCGAGTGGGTCTTGAAACATGAAAATCCATTATTAATAAGTGGCTCTTTTGGCCGTTCGGGATTTTCATCTTTGTTTACTAAAAGTTTTGTAACCGACATTATCGAAGCACACCGAACACCGGTTTTTATTGCGCACCAATAAATAATAACTTCGCCGCTTACAAAGCACATTCCCATACTGCTTTTTTATGCTTTTCCGCACATCACAGAAATACTATAAGAGATTATGGTGTTGATGATTTTATTACGAAGCCTTTAAAGTGAATGATTTGATAAAGAAAGTTCATTCAATTCTTTCAAAAAAGGAGAAGAGTAACAGGCTATGAAATCTTCGATCTTAAAAAACCTTCAATAGTACTACACGGAATTAAAAAAGGCTTGTCGGTTATGTTGAGATCAAGATTTTGTCCGGAAACCTGGTAATTTCCTTTAATGGTATTTGCGAATACAGTTACTTCAAAAATTCCGGAATTTAAATCACCGGTAAAAACGCCTTGCTGACTTTCAACGGTTGACTTTGCTTTATTCAACATTTCCTGCGCGTCGCCAGAAAATGGGATAGAAAATTTACATGATGCCATAAAACAAATGTAAGAGAATGATAAGATTAAACTTTTTTAATAATTAAATAAAATTATGTAGCAGGCGTCACAAAGGGATGAATAAAAACTCTGCAAAAAAATTAATACAAGGATTTATCATTTTTTGCCGCCCATTTTTGGAATATTTTTATAGCGTCCTCACGGCATAAATTTTCAGATGGTATTTTTCTTAAGGTAGGCTCTATATTGATTTCCTCATAAATCATCGAATCGTCAAAACCAATATTGGCGGCATCTGCTCGGGTATTTGCAAAATATATAATTTTTGGTCTTGCCCAATAAATTGCACCGAGGCACATAGGGCAGGGCTCGCATGAAGAATATATTTCGCAATCCAAAAGTTGGAACGTGCCTAATTTTTTACAGGCGTCCCTTATAGCAACTATTTCCGCATGAGCAGTCGGATCATTTTCGCTCAGCACTTTATTATTTCCGCGTCCGATAATTACATCATTTTTTACAACAACACATCCAAATGGGCCACCCTCATTCGCAACCATTCCTTCTTCAGAAAGAGCTATAGCTTCGTTCATAAACTTTTCTTCTCTTGTCATAATCGTATTTTAAAAGGGATGTTTTCATTAATTTAATTTCAGTGGATAACCGTCTAATGTAACATAAAAAATTAAGGAAAGATTTATTTAAAGGGTCGTAATTTCAAATCAATTATTTTCAATAATGAAAGATAACTTTTCCATCCAATCTGGATTGTATTCAAAATTTCGACCGGGATATCCACAAAAATTATATGATTTTCTTCTTCCACTTGTTCCTGAAAGAAACGTCGCCTGGGATTGCGGTACGGGTAACGGACAAGTTGCATTGAAACTTTCCCGGTATTTTAAAGAAGTTTTTGCAACAGATTTAAGCGCCGTGCAAATTGGTAATGCTTTTTCAAAAGATAATATTTATTATTCAGTTCAAAAGGCAGAGCAAACTTTTTTCGAAGAAAATAAATTCGATTTAATAACGGTTGCGCAGGCAATTCACTGGTTTAATTTTGACGAATTTTATAGTGAAGCACGCAGGACATTAAGGCCAGGCGGTGTAATAGGAGTTATTGGCTATGGAATTTTCAGGATAAATAAGCGCATCAATTCGATGATCGATAAATTTTATAGTATAACAACCGGGCCTTATTGGGATGCGGAAAGAAAATATGTGGACGCCAATTATTCAAATATACCTTTCCCATTTAAAAAAATAGAAAGTCCCACCTTTTCCATGAATTATTATTGGGAATTTGAACAGGTGATTGGCTTTTTAAATACCTGGTCTGCCGTGCAGCATTATATAAAAAAACACAATGAAAATCCTGTTGAGAAATTTGCTGATGAATTAAAAGAAGCGTGGGGAAATGTTTCTAAAAGAAAAGTAACGTTTCCTGTGTTCATGATAAGCGGTCGAAATTAATTGCTGTTTAAAGCTTATTCATTTCGCGATGGGTAATTGAATTTTGGTAAATTCCCTGGATTACTTTTTTGCAATTTTCTGCACCACAATTACAGATAAAGCTTTCCATTTCATTATTTTGAAAGGTGGTGTAGTCAAGCGTGAGTTCTTCGTTTTCCTGTATTGGTTTTATCGCAATTACATTAAGCCCCGAGTATTCAGTATTCGGGCAGCAAGAATGATTTTGCGGCGCCCATTCTGAAGGCGCATGGTCCCACAAAATATAAACTTCGCTGCTAACAGGCCACGCATATTTTCTAAAACTTTCCTGCTCATTTTCATTCCAATTTCGTTCAACATATTCTTTGGTTACGAGCCGGTGTGGTTTTTCTTCGCAGGCAAATATTATTTGTCCAGGTTGTAAATCCCGCGCTGCATAAATTCCATATCCGGAAAGCGCGTTTCCTTTCACAACATATTTTTTTTGCTTTGCCTCATGACGGTAAATTCCTTCTTTAATAATCTTATTCAGAAAAACCTGTTTACCCAAAGGCTCATTTACTAAAATATAATCGGCAGAACCTTCATAGCCCTTTTCATAAAATACAGAACAGGTAAAATTTATTTCCAGGAAAAATATTTCATTTTTATGATTGATCCGAAAATCCATTCGCGCATAACCTTCACCGTTAAAAGCTTTAAAAATTTTTGAAGCGCTGTCCTTTAATTGCCGGGCAAGCGCTGGTTCGGTGCACGGAATATTACACTCTTCATGAAGCTCAGATGTTTTCAATGAATAGGTTTTAAATTGTTTTCCTTCGGGAAAAACAAATTCAAGAGGATTATAAACGGTACAATCACCTTTGCCTCCAGGCTCTGCAACCGCGAGCACTGTAAACTCCCTGCCAGCGATATATTCTTCAACCAAAATTTCCTGGTATTCTTCAAATAAATCTGCTAATTTTTTCTTTAGATTGGTTTCGTTATAAACCAGGGAATCGGCGTCAATGCCGAGGCTATCCCCTGCTTTGGCAGGTTTAATAAAAAGAGGAAATTTTAATTTTTCTATTACTTCTGTTGACTGGTTTATATTTTTTACCAATACATAAGGCGGCGTATTTACATTACACGTGAAAGCAACATATTTCATTAATTCCTTCGGCGGATCATAAAGTAACGCTGTTGGGCCAGTGTAAGGAAGATTCAACATTTCAAGCGAATAGATTACATCAATTGAAGGCACTGACCATTCCAGGTAACCTTCACAAAGATTCACAAAAATGTCATATTTCTTTTTTCTTAGTACTTTGAGCTGGCGATAGGTAGTAAGCTTATTTAAAAAAACATGATCCACTTCATGGCCAACTAGTAATGGCGAAAGATTCCTGGGCGGATCGTAATTTTTATAATCAACATTTGTCGTGGAGTAATCAGGCTGCAACACACAAACTTTCATAATTTTTTACTATTGAAATCTTTGGTACTTTTTAAATAAGTTCTAGTTGCTTCGCCATTTTTTGTTTTAGTAAGTGTTTATGGGTTAAAGCATTTCTCATAATCGTAGCAATTAAAGAGCCAAATGAATTTCCGGACAATCGGAGAATGCCTCCTATAGAGGTAAAATTTTCATCGTCTGATAAACCGCACTGGGCGTTTACTTCAAGCACATAAAGCTTACCGGTTATTTTATCCATTCTTATGTCTACACGTCCATATCCTTTTCCTCTCACAGCTTTGTATGCATCAAAGCTAATTTTACAAATCGCTTTTAAAAGTGCCACATCGGGTACGCGATAATTATAAAAATCTTCTTCATTTTTTATTGGCGTTTCATCTTCATACATTTCCCAAAGCCTGTCGAACGATAAGAATTTTTCATGCGGAGGTAACGACGCATTAAAAACTCTTTCAACAGGCAGATAAACTTTACATTCTTTTACCGTGGCGCTGTTTCCAACAATAAGGGTTGTAAATTCAGGGCCATCAATAAATTTTTCTGCAAGCACGCCGCCATCTGCAAGCTTCCATCCATGATAACCTTCCTGTAGCTTTTGATACTGTACCAGCAAATCTTTGGTGTTCTTTACAACAGAATGAATGCCTACGCCAAGGCTTCCGCCAGAAATGGCCGGCTTTACAATTACAGGATTTCCTAATTTTTTAAAAATTGATTTTGCGTCTGCAGGCTCGTCGGTAATAATTTTCCACGGTGGTGTTGCAATGTTTTTTGCATCAAACACTTGTTTCATTATAATTTTAGAGGTAGTAGTCCTGTAAAAATATTCGTCAGCGCCGGTAAAACACAGCCCGCTTTTTTTAAGATACCGGATGATATTTACTCCTGGAGCATTATTGATTTCGTCACCGTCGCATAGGTTAATAACAATTACATTTTCCGAAGTAGAAACCGAAATGATATTATCAATAACTTCTTTAAAATTTTTGTTAGTTACGGGCTGCCATTTCCATTGCAGATGCAATTCTTTAAAAGCACGTGTAAATTCTTCAATGCTTTGCGTGTAGTCGTAATAGTAGTCAAGATTTTCATCGTTCGTTTCAACAAAAGGAGCTAAAACCCATACAAAAAGTTCTTTATGAAATGGCAGCATAATTTTTAAGATCTTTTACATGATCATACTTTTTGCAGGTATGGTATGTTTAATTTTTGCATGATAAAATCTGAAAACTTATAATGAAGAATATTTTCATGAGATAAAAACGCTGCGCCTTGAATTTTATTGAGGCAATTATTTGATCCGCAAAAACAATTAAAAGGTGCGGCCATTGAATATTCTGTAGAAGGATAAAAAAAAGTGAGTTCATCGCCTGCGGCAATATTTTTGAGACAGCTTAACTCCATTTTTGTTGTATCAAAAAAAACATTGGGATTACAACTATGATTGATGTATTGTAAGAATTCGGGATGTAAAATAATGTGTACATCTTCGCCGACCTGTACCGTATACTTATTAGGCTGGACCAGCGTTTCAGCGGCTTCAAATGTTGCAAACGATTCGCCCGCGTTATAGGAAACAGTCGCGTGTAAAGATTTTTCACTAGTTATATTATTTTGATAAAGCCTGGCAAAACCGTAATGTGATATGTTGGTTAAGTTTGGGAGGGAGTAAGCGGAATAATTCATTTAGGAAGAGCTAAGGAGGGTTTACATTTTATTTGCATATCTAAATTATTATAAAATAAAATTGTAATGCAATTATAACGCTGAAAACTTATCAACAATTGTGAATTAAGTTTTGATATTTAAAGAAGTATTTATAAAATAAAATCTATTTGAAAGGCAAATAAAAATGAAATATAAAAATGCTATGGCCTTATTATGAGATCAACTAGATGCAACATCAATTTCAAACGGCCTGTTAATGCTATATATTTCAGTAAGTCCGTGCTTGCCTCTTAATTGGGTTTCAGCAATTCTCTTAAAAATATACCTGGAATTTTGTTTCGTTATTTCATCATACATTTTTTTGGAGATCAGGAATTTTTCCTTATAAAAATTGCACAATGATTCTATTCGCGATGCAGTGTTAAGTGTATTGCCATGGTAGGCGATTTCCTTTTTTATATATCCAATTTCAACTACTGTAACCATACCGATACTCATGCCTGTTTTGAATTCCGGTACAATACCATATTTATTCTGGTAATATGCCGACCTCTTTTCAAGCTCATCATTAAATGCCCAGAACGCATCAACACAATCTAAAATATTTTTTATTTTAGAGCGCTCCCATGTAAGCACGGCTTCATCTCCCACATATTGGTAAATGCCTGCATTGTAATCGTGAACAATTGCCAAATCATAAAAACAATCTTTTAAAAAACTGCTGTAAGCAAAATGGCCAAGTTTTTCAGCAATGGTTGTTGATGAATTTAAATCGACGAACATAAAAATTCTATATTCCTCTTTTGGCGTGTAAAAATTTCCGGCAACAAGTTTATAAAAATTTCCCCGACCTAATAGTTTTCCAATTTCTAATAAAAGACTAAGCATTGAATTCACCATAAATGCATAGAAGTAATAAATAATGGTGGAAGGCGACCCGATAAATTTTAAAAAATTAAGCTGGTTGAGTTCCAGCATTGTCAAAGCGAAATAATACACAACCGTAAGAAAAAATATTACTAATAACTGGTCAACACATAATCGAATCATTACCTTCCAGAGTGGCATTTTTCTTAACCTGTATCTTTCAAAAAAGTAATGCAGCGAGCCAAAAATCGTTCCCGTAAGAAGAGAGAATACGAATAAAAAAAAGAAGAAATGGAAAAGCCTGAAACGAGACTGCTCAACGCCTAAAGCACCCGCCTGGCGCATGACGTAGAAGAATATGAATGCAAAAAACCATCCAATTATATAATACTTTACGGGATGAGCCCATTCCCGAAAATTGATTTTCTTATTTTTTTGTCCAAATAAATTCATTCAAAAAATTAAGTATGATGTATATTCAATAAAATGTGTATCCAAATATAGAAATCAATAAATCATATTACATTCGCTTTGAATAAAATAGTTTTATTGCTCAAATTACAAAACAGCGCTTGAATTAACCTCGTTATTTATGATACAAACTAAAAATGATACTAAGATACTTTCAATTGATATTGGAGGATCTAACATTAAAGCAATCCTGCTAAATCATGCAGCAGAAGTTTTAAAGAAATATGAAAAGTTGCCAACGCCTTCTCCGTCAACTCCGGCAAATGTGTTGGATGTAATTAAACAACTTGCGCAGAAATTTGAAGGTTTCACAAAAATCGCAACTGGTTTCCCGGGCTTTGTTAAAGATGGAATTGTAAAAACAGCGCCAAACCTGGGCACATCGCAATGGGCAGATTTTGATTTGCAAAAGAAGCTTGAAGAAGTTCTTGGCAAACCGGCAATCGTTATAAATGATGCCGACTTGCAGGGCGTTTCAGTAGTAAGTGGGAAGGGTGTTGAAATGATGATAACGCTTGGAACAGGCTTTGGTTCTGCTCTTTTAAGAAACGGTATCCTAATGCCGCATCTTGAAATTGCGCATCACCCTATATCCCGCAAAAAAACTTATGACGAATATTTGGGCCAGGCTGAGCTGACAAGGATAGGAGAGAAGAAGTGGAATAAGCGGATGAAAAAAGTGATTAAAATATTGCAGGTTGTATTTAATTATGACCATCTTTATATTAGTGGTGGCAATGCAGACGTAATCAAATTTAAGTTAGATGATAATATTACTATTGCAACAAATAAGGATGGTATTAAAGGTGGTGCAAAACTTTGGGCGCCGGCCATAGGCGATGATTAAAAAAAATATTTGCGTTGGTCTTATTTAGAAATTTAAGCCGCTCAATTTTTGTCATTTTCAATTTGAAAAAAAAATAATAGCATGAAAATTGGTATTGCAGCAGATCATGGAGGATATGAGCTGAAAGGCATTATGTACTCTTTTCTTAAAAACCTTGGTCATGAACTTGTTGATTTTGGCGCGTATGAATTAAATACAAAAGATGATTATCCTGATTTTATAATTCCTCTTGGAGAGGCAATTGCTTCAAAAAAAATTGACAGGGGAATTGCGATTTGCGGAAGCGGCGTTGGCGCTGCTATTGCTGCCAACAAAGTGGCAGGTGTAAGGGCAGCACTTATCCAGGATCATTTTTCGGCACACCAGGGCGTGGAAGATGATGACATGAATCTCATTTGCCTCGGAGGAAGAGTGACAGGATTTATGGCCGCTGAAGAATTAGTTACCTCTTTTCTCAACGCGAAATTTTCGGGGGAAGAACGTCACATGCGTCGCCTTGAAAAAATTCATGCATTAGAACAATTAAAAGATAAATAAAAGCCAACGTTGATAATTAAACATTGTAAAAGGCAAGATGAAAAATCAATATAAAATTTTATTTTCCGACATAGGCGGTGTACTTCTAACGAATGGCTGGGGGCATGAATCTCGCGAAGCTGCATCAAAGAAATTTGGAATTGAGTATGGAGAAATGGATGTGCTGCATGATTTCATTTTTAATGTGTATGAGATGGGTAAAATTTCTTTAGATGTTTATCTGGATACGGTTGTATTTAATCACCCACGTAATTTTTCAAGAGAGGCTTTCAAAGAATTTATGTTTGAGCAATCTGTGGAATTACCTAAGACGCTTTCATGGCTAATAAATTGGAAAAAAAGAAACCCAATGGTCAAAATTATTTCGATTAATAATGAGCCAAAGGAGTTGAATGAGTATAGAATTGAAAAATTTAAACTGCACAAAGTCTTTGATGCATTTATATCTTCCTGCGAGGTTGGTATGCGCAAGCCAGACCCCGGAATTTTTCGACTTGCCTTGGGCATAGCACAGGCAAAACCCGCTGAGTGTCTCTATTTCGACGATCGGCCAATGTTGGTAGAGGCTGCAAAAAAAGAAGGTATTCACGCACATCACCATAAAAATTTTGAAGAAACAAAATTAATTATTGAAGAAGCCATTTAGAAAGAATTTTCAAATAATTTGAGGAGCCATTAGTATAGAAATATTTCTACGCTACTTGCTTTAGTTTTCTACAATTATTAGGCTTATAAAAAGCCATCTTTGCAATGTTGGTCTAATCTAACCTGTGAGACCACCACCTTATTAAAAGCCACGTGCATTTGCACATGGCTTTTTTTATTTTATTAATTTATGTGAATTGCTGATAAAATATCAACGAAAAAAATCAACAACCTATTTTCAAATTGAATTGCAAAACGTAATTCTCAATAAAAAAGGTGAAAGAAAATTTCGCGGGATGAATAATACTTTAAAATAAAACAGCTTATTTCATTTTAAAGCTTTCCATAAATTTTGTTGTGAAGTTGCCTTTTCTAAAATCTTCATTTTTCATTAACTGCTGGTGAAAAGGAATAGTTGTTTTAATTCCTTCAATAACATATTCACTCAACGCCCTGCTCATAGTATCAATGGCTTCGCTGCGGGTTTGTGCTACTGCAATTAATTTACCGATCATGCTATCGTAGTAGGGAGGAATTACATAGCCGGCATACGCGTGGCTGTCAATTCTTACGCCGTGGCCTCCCGGTTGATGCAAAACATTTATTCTTCCTGGTGATGGCCGAAAATCGTTATACGGGTCTTCTGCGTTTATGCGGCATTCTATAGCATGCATTTCAGGATAATAATTTCTTCCTGAAATTTTTTCTCCGCTTGCAATTTTTATCTGCTCTTTTATAAGGTCATAATTCACCACCTCTTCCGTTACACAATGCTCTACTTGTATCCTTGTATTCATTTCCATGAAATAAAAGTTGCGGTGTTTATCTACTAAAAATTCTACCGTGCCTACGCTTTCATAACCAATAGCAGATGCTGCTTTAATCGCTGCTTCGCCCATTCGTTCTCTTAACTCGGGTGTCATAAATGGTGATGGTGATTCTTCTACCAGCTTTTGATGGCGTCGTTGAATGGAACAATCACGCTCGCTCAAATGGCACACATTTCCAAATTGATCACCAGCCACCTGGATTTCAATGTGCCTCGGCTCCTCTACAAATTTTTCCATGTAGAGACCATCATTCTTGAACGATGCCGCAGCTTCCGCCTTCGCATTATCGAAAGATTTTTCAATATCTTTTTCTTCCCAAACTACGCGCATTCCTTTACCACCTCCCCCTGCAGTTGCTTTTAATATAACCGGGTAACCGATTTTAACTGCAACTTCTTTGGCATGTTGTACGCTCTGCAATAATCCTTCGCCGCCCGGCACTACTGGTACTCCGGCTTTTATCATGGTTTCTTTAGCGGTAATCTTATCGCCCATTCCATTGATCATTTCCGGAGTAGGCCCTATAAATTTAATTCCATGGTCGCTACATATTTGGGCAAATTTTGCATTCTCTGCCAGGAAACCATAACCAGGATGAATGGCGTCAGCATTGGTAATTTCAATGGCGGCCATAATGTGTGGCATGTTCAAATAACTATCTGCGCTTGAAGGCTTGCCTATACAAACCGCTTCGTCAGCAAATCTTACATGAAGGCTGTCTTTATC
>JBBRSV010000085.1:0-22340 GCA_038245055.1 Chitinophagales bacterium
TGGTAACGAATATAACGCCTCGTCTAAATTCGTTGAAAAATTTTCTGAGATGGGTATTTCTGAAGATAATGCCCTTCAATATGCCGATGGTTATTCGTATTGGGGAGACCAGCCTACCACTTCGGGGCCGGTCTATCTCGGCGCAATTGTGTGTTTCCTTTTTATTTTTGGTTGTGTGTATGTCAAGTCGTGGCACAAGTGGTGGATCATTGCGGCAAGCGTTATAGGGATCTTAATGGCGTGGGGTTCAAACTTCCAGGCATTTAATTATTTTCTTTTTGATCACCTGCCGTTTTATAACAAGTTTCGGGCACCAACAATGGGACTTGTTATTCCGCAATTATGTCTTCCTTTAATGGGCGTGCTGGCTATTAACAAACTTGCTTTTGAAGAGAAAGACTTTGCGGAAGTTTGGAAAAAATTAAAGCTTACTGGTATTATTACAGGTATAGTGCTCGTGATTCTCGCAGGCTTCTATTTCAGCGCAACATTTAGCGGCAAAAGTGATAAAACACTTAAGGATAATTTTAAGCAAAACGTACTACAGCAGGTTCCCCGTGGCCAGCAACCATCGCCGCAAATTTTGCAACAAGCCGAAGATTTAAGTAAGGGCCTCCTCGGCGCGCTGCAAGAAGACAGAAAAAATTTAATGGGTGGCGATCTTTTAAGATCTATCATTTTAATTGCGCTTGCTTTTGGAATTATTTTCTTTTTTACAAAAAAGAAAATTAATCCTGCAATTTTAATAGCGTTGTTGACCATACTTTCGGCCTACGATCTTTTAGGGGTAGATACGAGATATTTAAATGGTAATAATTTTGTTGACGATACAGATTTTGAATCGGCCTTTGTGCCCACTGAAGCAGACTTGCAAATAATGAAAGACCCTGATCATGCCAACTTCAGGGTTTTCAATACGACCGTTGATGCATTTAATGATGCTTCCACTTCCTTTCACCATAATTCAGTAGGTGGTTATCACCCTGCCAAACTCGGGCTGTATAATGATATCATCAGCCACCAGTTAGTAAAGGGAAATATGGAGGTCTTTAATATGCTGAATACAAAATATATTATTGTGCAAAATCAACAAACGGGCAAACCTGCGGCGCAACTTAACCCCGGTGCATTTGGAAATGCATGGTTGGTAAAAGGAATAAAATATGTTGACAATGCCGACGAAGAAATGAGCGCTTTGGATAGCACCGACCTTAGAGATACCGCTGTAGTTGAAAAGAAATATCACTCACAAATAACGCAAGCTCCTGTACCAGATTCTTCCGCGAGTATTAAACTAAAACAAAATCTCAATGATAAGATTGACTATACTTTCCATAGCAAAACACCACAATTTGCCGTTTTAAGCGAAGTGTATTACCCGCTGGGATGGAATGCTTTTGTTGACGGCCAGAAAGTTGATTATGTAAAAACAGATTACGTATTACGCGGGATGTTTGTGCCGGCTGGCGACCATGAGATTGAATTCAGGTTTGAGCCAAAATCATATACAACCGGCAGAATGATAACAATCATTGCAAATGCGGTAGTATACCTGGCAATAATACTGGCAATCATTCTTTATGTAATAAAAAAGAGAAAGCCTGACGCGCATGTATTATAGACTATCAGTAACGGCTACACGAATTTGGTATTATTAAAATTTCCAGAAAAGAAAAAGTAACTATGGTTATCGGAAATGGGATGATTGCGAACAGGTTTATGAATTATAAAAATGATGAAAATATTATCATTTTCGCATCGGGTGTTTCTAACTCAAAAGACAAAACTGAACAAAATTTTAAAAGAGAATTTGCCTTATTAAAACAAACTATAAAAGATAACCCTGGTAAAAAGTTAGTCTATTTTAGTACCTGTAGTATTGATGACCAGGATTTAAAAAATGCGCCCTACGTTGTACATAAAATTGAGGTTGAAAAATTCATAAAAGATAATCTTGCTGGTTACTACATTTTCAGGATTTCTAACCTGGCCGGCGTTTCAAACAACCCATATACGCTTTTAAACTTTTTTGTTTTTAATATTCTTCACCAGCATCCATTTACAATTTGGAAAAAAGCGAGCCGCAATATTATTGGCATTGACGATATGTTCAGGCTCGTAAATTATTTTTTGCAGGACAAGATGGCGATGAATTCCGTTATCAATATTGCAAATCCTAAAAATTATTCTGTTCCATATATTATTAATACAATTGAAGAACATCTCCATAAAAAAGGAATATACAATGAAGTAGAACGGGGTGATGATTATAACATTGACATTTCCATTATTAAACCAATAATTGAAAAGCTTAACATTGAATTTAACGATAACTATCTTGACTTGCTTTTAAAAAAATATTATCATTCAAAGTGACTTACAAAACAGCCATTTTAAAACGAAATGTTGAAGCGGTACTTATGTATCCTTTTGTGTTGCTGGGAAAGATTATGTCGCCTTTTTTTTCGTTAAATACTAAACATAAAGTTTTTATATTCAGCCCCGCAGCTGACATCGGCGGGTCAATCCAGGTAAATGTGGATTTGTGTTACTGTATGGCCAAAGAAAATCCACTGGTTATTTTTTCCAAAAAACCTAAGAACAACGAATTTCAATCTCAGTTTAATTTTTCTGGTGCAAGAACAATTGATCTTCATAAATATGTTGATAATAAGGCTTTTCATTTTGTCAATTTTTTTTATAGAGGCGTCATTTCTTCATGGATCAATAAGGTGGAAAGCCCGATTGTAATCGGTGGCGAAAGCTTGTTTTTTTATAAAGTGCTACCGCATGTAAAAAAAAATGCAATGCGGGCAGATATTTGTCATCTTAATACCTGGTTCAATTATTCGCAGGCGTTTATTAAAGACCTTGATGCAAGAATATTTAGCACGCCTACTTTAAAAAGGCAGATGGAAGCTTTGTATAACGAAAATAATCTTGCGGTAGAATTCTATGAGCGCTTACACTTCATCGATAATAAAGTCAACATACTGGAACCTTTTTTCAAGATAAATGAAAAGCTCCTGGTGGTTTTTATTGGAAGAGGCGCTCCTCAAAAAAGGGTGCACATCATTGCGGCAATTGCAAAACGAATGCATGATATGAAAATGAATATTCATTTCTCATTCGTTGGTGATGTAGAAAAAATTATCAATCCGGCTGACTATCCTTACTGTAGTTTTTACGGTAACATAAAAGATAAAAACAAGATGGAAGAAATCTATAAAAACAATGATGTGCTACTGCTTACATCTTCCAATGAGGGCCTTCCTATAGCGGTAATGGAAATGATGGCGTTCGGCAAAGTAGTTGTATCTACCACTGTTGGTGGCATTCCTGATTATATTACCACAGGAGAAAATGGATTTTTATTGGAAAATAATGCCGATGAAGATAAAATAATTGAAGAAGGAATTCAGGTATTGAATAAACTTTCTTCCAATAAAAGTCTGTTACATGCAGTGGGTAAAAATAGCAGGCTATATGCTGAAAAGCACTTTAGCGGGAAAGCATTTTGCGAAAATTATAAAAATGTTTTGCTGTAATAGATCTTTCACATTAACCTGCAACAATCTCCGGTTCATTCTGAAGAAAATTGGCATAGGTTTTCTTTATACCCTCTTCTAAATTTATTTCATGCTTCCAACCCAGCGAATGTGCTTTACTTACGTCCATTAATTTTCTTGGCGTTCCATCAGGCTTTGTTTTATCCCAAATTATTTCACCTTCAAATCCGGTTGTCTTTTTGATAAGTTCTGCAAGTTCAAGGACTGTCAAATCTTCGCCTGTGCCGATATTTAAAAATTGCTTTTCATCATAATTTAGCATCAAATAATAGCATGCATTTGCCAAATCATCAACATATAAAAATTCTCTTTTAGGCGAGCCCGATCCCCAAACAGTAACAGAAGGATCTCCGTTAATTTTAGCCGTGTGAAACTTGCTTATTAGTGCGGGCAATACGTGGGAATTTTGCAGGTCATAATTATCATTAGGGCCATATAAATTCGTCGGCATAACGGATATGTAATTACATCCGAATTGTTCCCGGTAATACTCGCATAATTTAATACCGGCAATTTTCGCGATAGCATAGGGCTCATTTGTTGCCTCAAGGTAGCCGCTTAATAAGTATTCCTCTTTCAGGGGTTGTGGAGCAAGCTTGGGATAAATACAAGATGATCCGAGGAACAACAATTTCTTCACATCATTTTTATAAGCAGCGTGAATTATGTTTGTTTCAATTAATAAATTATCATACAAAAATTCAGCTTTATAAGTATTGTTGGCCATTATGCCACCAACCTTCGCAGCGGCAAGAAAGACATATGCAGGCTTTTCATTTTCCAAAAATTCGTTTACTTCCTTTTGATTTCTCAGGTCTAGTTCTGAAGAACTTTTTGTAATAATATTTGAAAATCCTTCCTCATTTAGTTTGCGTACAATGGCGCTTCCGACCATTCCTCTATGTCCTGCTACGTATATTTTATCTTTCTTATTCATACAAATTAATGTTCAATTGATTGGCTTATAAAAAAGCCGCTGTCAAGCAGATGTTTTTCTTTTTTGAAACGGTCAAGATCTGCTGCTACCATTTCTCTAACCAAATCAGCTAAGGTATGAGACGGAGTCCATCCTAATTTTGCTTTGGCCTTCGCCGGGTTTCCTATCAGCAATTCCACTTCGGTAGGCCTGAAATAGTTTTCATCGATACTTACTACCTCTGTCCCCTCTTCCAATTGAAAATCAGGATGGCTACAACTTTTCACGATGCCTCTTTCTTTAACACCAATTCCCTTAAATTCTACTTCAATGCCAACTTCAGCAAATGCCATTTCAACAAATTTTCGCACGGTGGTTGTAACGCCTGTTGCCAAAACAAAATCTTCAGGTTTTTCCTGCTGTAAAATTCTCCACATTCCTTCTACATAATCTTTAGCGTGCCCCCAATCGCGTTGGGCATCAAGATTACCCAAATAAACTTTATCCTGCATGCCAAGCGCTATTTTCGAAACAGCCCTTGTTATCTTCCTCGTCACAAATGTTTCGCCGCGCAAAGGGCTTTCATGGTTGAAAAGAATACCGTTGCAAGCAAACATATTGTATGCTTCCCTGTAGTTTACAATAATCCAGTAGGCATATAATTTAGCTACAGCATAAGGCGATCTTGGGTAAAAAGGAGTCGTCTCACTTTGAGGTATTTCCTGCACCAGGCCATATAACTCGGAAGTAGAAGCCTGGTAAATTTTGGTTTTTTTTGTTAAGCCCAGCAGGCGTACTGCTTCAAGAATTCTTAAAGCGCCCATACCGTCGGCATCGGCAGCATATTCTGGCGTTTCAAAACTCACCTGTACATGGCTCATTGCCCCGAGATTATAAATCTCATCTGGCTGTACTTCCTGAATAATTCTTATGATGTTGGTAGAATCGGTAAGATCACCATAATGTAATTTAAATTTTGGATTCGGCCTGTGTGGGTCTTCGTAGATGTGATCAATCCTCTGAGTATTAAAAAGAGAACTCCTCCTTTTAATACCATGAACCTCATATCCCTTGCTCAACAGAAGCTCTGATAAATATGCTCCGTCCTGCCCTGTGACTCCCGTTATTAATGCTGTTTTCATAGTTGCAAACTACTCGTTTTGTTTAAAGATTTTTGTTTATTGAAATTGCTGGTAAGGTTTAATACCGATTACAAGCTTTTCATTTTTAACAGACGTAAAAAAAACCAAAATATTGTAATAACCCGGACGCGAAAATAATCAATCTGCGCAACAAACAATTTTAGGACAGAATGGGTTAGTCGAAGCATAATTTTCTTTCCGAGCGACGCGGATGCATCGATAAGACAAAGCCCCATGCATTCCTTATGGACTATCTATGCACTATCTATGCTTTAGCTATGCACCATCTGTATGCCATTATACCTTTAAGTTTTAGTAAACAGGCTGCTCAGATAATTAAACGACATGAACATTTTTGAAAAAATTCCTCGCCTTAAAATTACTACCGGAATTTTATCTTGAGCATTTACCATTTGAGCAAGTAGTGGATGGATCGACCCCGCGTGATATTGTTTTATATCTTGAATATTTTTTATTCCAAGATTCCTATACATTCTCCAATAATAATCATAAACAAAGATGTTTCTGAGGATGTGAAATCCCAGTTTTTCTGCCATAATATGATTTTCAGGTATTTCTATTTGCGGCTTTCTAAACGTATAATTTGTGACCTGTTCGTCATTGATGCCCACGTTTACCATCGGTAAGTTTATATAATAATATTTTTTTACTTTCAAAAGACATCTTACGTAAAATTCAAAATCAACTACCCACTGAAAACGACTGTCATAAAATACATTTATATCCCGGCGAATGAGTGTACAACTCGGGTTACCGATAAACTGCTTTTTGAATAAATTAAGCGGGCTCTGTTTTAATAAAAAGTTGCCTGTGGCATTTAATAATATTTCCTTTTTGAAATTTTTACCTTCTTTAATATTATTATGCCCGGAAAAAATAAATGAATGTTGGGAATTATTTATCGTTGCTTCGTAAAATGTTTGCAGCGAATTAGCGTCAGCAAACCAATCATCATCATGCATTAATTTAATCCATGTGCCGCTTGCCTTTCGTATCGACTCGTTCCAGTTTTCGGGTGTGCCTAACGTCGTTAAATTTCGAAAATAATGGATTTGTTCTATACCACTATAATTATTTACAAATGTAGCAACAACCTCGTCGGGACTATCATCAGTAATGATCACTTCATAATCTTTAAATGTTTGAATTGCAATTGAATCAAACAGACGCTGCAGAAATTTAATTCTTTTATATGCCGGAATACAAATTGAAATCAAAGGCAAATTGCTCATTTGTTTTTAAGTAAATGATGAAGATATTTTAAACCCAATGGTTTATAGCAAACAAATTTTAAAACAGGATAAAAATAAAACGGCGACAAATGCAATTTTTGTTTCTGAATCCATTTGATTTTATTACTCAAAGAAATGTCATAATTTTTAAGAAAGTCTAAAGTAACTATTACAATACTTCGATCAGCCGCCTTTTGATCAACTCTCCCGACAGAATATGGCAATTCATTTCTCATATGTTCATGATAGCTGATGGCAAGGTCAACCCAGTTGTTACCATAATCGCCACCGGATGTAATATGTTTTAATATAACATCATACGTAACTACAACCCGGTATTGATTGGCAATACGCAATGAAAAATCTATATCATAAAAATGAAACGCTTTTAAAAAATGTTCATCGAATTTATTTAGACCCCATACTTGTTTTGTAGTGCACATAAATACCCCGTCAACACATGCTACCGCTTGTAACGCGTCATCATCTGACGGCGACAAGTGTACCCTTTCAACACCTGATTTATATTGATGAACATAATTGGCGCAATCCAGCATTGTCATTCCCGAAAACCATCCTGAAAAATAGGATGATTTGTATTTGCAGCCGGCTACACCAATCAAACCAATTGATGTGTCCGTGGAAAAAATATTAGCTATTTTTTCTCCCCAACCTATAGTTTCAAACAGCACGTCTTCATGAACAAAACATAAAAATGGAAATCGCGCCCGCGCTGCCAATTCATTATAAACAGAGCAAATTCCCTTATTTAACTGGCGATTATCAATGTATAAAATTTCAAAATCAACGCCTATTGTGTCAGCAATATTTTTTTGTGCTTGTTTTAATAAGGCAGGGTTACTCGAACATATAAGTACAGATATCATTGCGGGATATTAAATGAAGCGTTAATTTGCCTAAAATTATTCTAAATGGCCAAGCCGACGACGTTTTATAACAACTTATTTAATGGAATCAATCAAAGAGCGAAAAAAATATTCACTGCACAAAACGCAAAAATAAATGTCAACTGGTTTCTCTTAAAATATTTGAAGCATTTGCCCGCCGATAAAATTCATGTACATAAACTATTAAATCATCAAACTTATTTTTACGGGGGGCCAGAATATTTGCATGGTCTATTCGAGATATTCATCGATGATATTTATAATCAAACGCTCCCGCAGAATGCATATGTTCTTGATTGTGGTGGACACATAGGCCTGAGCGTTATTTATATAAAAAGCATTTGTCCATCAGCCCAAATCACAGTGTTCGAACCAGATTCGCAAAATTATAACTTGCTTAAAAAAAATATTTTATCACACCAGCTTGACGGCATAGATGCAAGACAGGAAGCCGTTTGGATTGAAAATACAAAACTTAATTTTATCCAGGAAGGGAATATGGGAAGCAAAATCGGCAGCGATTCCACTAATAATACAACGACAGTACCCGCAGTAAGATTAAAAGATCTTATTAATAGAAAGGTTGACTTCTTAAAACTCGACATTGAAGGCGCTGAGTATAAAGTTTTAAAAGACATTTCCGCTAATCTTTCAATGGTTACAAATATGTTTATTGAATATCATGGAAACTTCGATCAAAATTCTGAACTCGTTGAAATATTAGAAATCGTTTCAAATGCTGGTTTCAAATTTTATATTAAGGAAGCCGCTGTAAACTATGCACAACCTTTTTTGCCAACAAAGCACGAATTAGACTACGATGTACAATTAAATATTTTCTGTTTCAGAAATTCATAGAAAGATCATTCAAAGCAATTTTTTTAAGAAATAATTCCATTGCATCCATTTTTATTCTTGTGAGATCAAAGCTTATGCACCTGGTATAATAATAATTGAGATCAAATAATTCAAAAGGGTTTCTTTCAATTACTGCACTTAAGTTCTTTAATCCAAACTCATTTGCTTTATTAAAACTACTTACGAAAGCATCGTCAAGTTTTTTATTACTCACCCACGCCGCAAATACAAAAGGCAATCCTGTAAAATTTTTCCATTCCAGCCCCAGATCATAAATGTAAGGTGAAATTTTTCGTTGCTTTAAGGCCCTGTCGCCTATTACCAGCGCGGCGGTAGTGCCGGCAATTTTCGATTGGTAATCTCCGTGAGTTTGTACAAATACGGGATCTATTTTCCAATATTCCCGAACAAGTATTTTAAGCAATTCTACTGATGTTTTACTTTGAAAGTCCAGTAATATTATTTCTATTTTCTCCAAGGGCGCTTCACTAAAAAGGCAAACACTTGCAACTGGTCCATCACTTCCTATACAATAATCGGAAATAATATAATGCTCCGCCATTTCAGGAATTACGGCAACCGGCACCAGCCCAAGGTCTATTTCATCATCCAGTAGCATTGAGGCAATTTTTGCAGGAAAATCAATTTTCAATTCTATTTGGTCGCTCATCATCCCATACTCAAATCCATAAATTAGCGGCTTCGTGTTTAGATAACTTACAGCCCCAACCCTTATTTTTGTTTGCAAACCTATTACTTTAATTTTGGCGCAAAAATAATGGATTGCAAATGATTCAATTGTCAATTTATCTATCTTAACACAATCACAACTACATGTCACTTCAGCCGCTTAATGCGATTTCACCCATTGATGGACGATACTATCAGCAGCTCCGGCATCTGGATGCATATTTTTCTGAATTCGCCTTAATAAAGTACAGGGTGAAAGTGGAAATTGAATACTTTCTTTTCCTGGCTGAAAAAAAATTTTTTAAAGTACCATCGTCGCTCCGCAAAAATTTACTCAAAACATTGGATTCCTTTTCACTTGAAGACGCTCAGAAAATTAAAGAAACTGAAAAAATTACCAACCATGATGTGAAGGCAGTGGAATATTTTTTAAAAGAAAAATTGAAAGAGTTTGGCAACGATGATTTACAGGAATGGATTCATTTCGGCTTAACATCACAGGATATTAATAATACTGCCTTTCCTCTTATGTGGAAAAACGCGATGGAATTGGAATATCTTCCCGCACTGTTAAACCTGCAGCATGATTTATTTAAGCTGGCTAATGAATGGAAAAATATTCCGATGCTTGCCAGGACACATGGCCAGCCCGCTTCGCCTACTATTCTCGGAAAAGAAATTATGGTATTTGTTGAAAGGATTGAAAACCAGGTACAGCAATTTAGCAACATTCCTTTCACCGGTAAATTTGGAGGGGCGACAGGAAATTTTAATGCTCACTATGCCGCTTACCCGAAAACAGATTGGATATCCTTTGCAAATAAATTTCTTGCGTCAAAACTTGGTCTTCAGCGACAGCAATACACAACTCAAATAGAACATTATGATTTGCTCGCTGCACACTTCGACAATATAAAGAGAATCAACAATATTCTCATGGATTTTTGCCGCGATTTTTGGACATATATTAGCATGGACTACTTTAAGCAGCAAATAAAAAAAGGTGAAGTAGGCAGCAGCGCTATGCCACATAAAGTAAACCCGATCGATTTTGAAAATGCTGAAGGAAACTTTGGAATCGCCAATGCGTTATTCGAGCACCTTTCTTCCAAGTTGCCTATTTCGCGCCTGCAAAGAGATCTTACAGATTCAACTGTTCTCCGCAATATTGGTGTGCCTGTTGCCCATTCGGCTTTAGCTATAAATTCAATGCAGAAGGGATTAAAGAAACTTATATTAAACCGCGCAAAAATAAATGCTGACCTCGAAGGTAATTGGGCCGTTGTTGCAGAAGCCATTCAAACTATTTTGCGGAGGGAAAATTATCCGAAGCCTTATGAGGCGTTGAAAGAACTTACAAGAAGTAATGAAAAGATTACGAAGGAAAAAATTCATGAGTTTATTAATTCTTTAAAAATTGAAGGCCCGATAAAAAAAGAATTGAAAGCTATTACACCTTTTAACTATACTGGTGGGATTGATTTTTGAAAATCTTCCAGGAAAGAATTAACTTTTACAATGAACCGGGCACATCCTTCGAAAGCCCAAAAAAATTCATTTCTTCGCCATCTTCTAAAAAGTTTTCTTTTGGAAGAAATCCACATTTTAAAAGAACATTTTTTGAATTTTCGTTTTCAGGATCGGTGACCGCATACATTGTAGAATAGCCCTTGGTTTCAAACATCCAGGTAATGCTTTCTTTTACAACTTCAGTTGCATAACCTTTCTTCCAGTAATCTTCAATGAGCGAGTAGCCAATTTCAACCCCTAACTTATCATTGTCTTTTCTAAATAAAAGAAGTCCAATAAATTTATTACTCAATTTTTCAACAATGAAATATCTGCCAAGTGGAGCATGAGCTTCATAAAGGCTTAACTGGTTTTCAAAAATGGATTTTGTTTCTTCAATTGTAAGAACCGGAACGATAGATTTTTTGTTGGCAGAATCACCATAAATTTCATGCAACGCAGCTAAATCTTTCGATTTCCATTTTGTAACGTATAATCTCTCTGTTTCAAATATCATTAAACTTTATTTATGAATTTCACTGGTGAAATGAAACTCAATATCAGGATTATTAGTTCGCTCGGTATTCAGGAACCACTCACTTTGAGCAAGATACACAATATGCCCGTCCTTATCTTCAGCGATGTTGGAAGATTTGAATTTAATAAACTCCTGAAGTTTTTTTGGATCTTTTGAAGTAAGCCAACAAGCCTTATAAAACGGAAGGGAATTTAATTGAACAGATGCGCTGTATTCATTCAGAAGGCGATATTGAATTACCTCAAATTGTAATTCACCTACACATCCAATTATCTTTTTATTACCCCCAAATTGAGTAAATAATTGCGCCACACCTTCATCAGTAAGTTGCGATAGCCCTTTCTCAAGTTGCTTGGTTTTCATTGGATCTTTATTCACAACCTCTTTAAATATCTCAGGAGAAAAAGAAGGTATTCCCGTAAAATAAAAATCTTCACCTTCGGTGAGAGTATCACCAATTTTAAAGCTACCTGTATCAAACAAACCCACTACATCACCGGGGAATGCCGATTCAATAACATCTTTATCTCTTGCTAAAAAACTGTAAGGATTACTGAACCTAACGTTCTTGCCTAACCGAACATGATGAAAATATTTATTACGCTCAAACTTGCCGGCACACACTCTTAAAAACGCAATTCGATCTCTATGTCTCGGATCAAGGTTGGCGTGAATTTTAAAAATAAATCCGCTGAATTTATCTTCAGCAGGCTCCACAAGCCTTGTAGTGACAGCTCTATGCTGTGGCAAAGGAGCGATCTGAATAAATGTTTCTAATAGCTCTTTTACTCCAAAATTATTAATAGCACTTCCAAAAAAAACAGGTGCAATCTTGCCCTGCAAATAAGGCTCTTTATCAAATTCTCCGTACACCCCATCAAACAATTCCACATCTTCTCTTAATTGCGCGGCGTCCTTCTCTCCTATTCTCCGTTGTAAAATATCATCTTTTAAATTCTCCAAAGTCAAATAATCTTCTTCTGTTGCTTTTTGATTTGGGTTAAATAATAAGAGGCTCTTATCATACAAATTATAAACACCTTTGAAATCCTTACCCATTCCAATCGGCCAGCTCAGAGGGTGCAAACTTATTTTTAATTCTGTTTCAATTTCATCTAGCAAGTCAAAAGGGTTCTTCCCATCCCGATCCATTTTGTTTACAAAAACAATTACCGGCGTTGCCCGCATTCTGCACACTTCCATTAATCTTTTAGTTTGTTCTTCCACACCTTTCACACAATCAATCACAAGCACAACGCTATCAACAGCTGTAAGCGTTCGGTAAGTATCTTCCGCAAAATCTTTATGGCCCGGCGTATCCAGCAAGTTTACCAGAGTATTCTTATATTCAAAGCTCATCACAGACGTAGCTACAGAAATTCCTCTTTGTCTCTCTATCTCCATAAAATCCGAGGTAGCATGCTTCTTAATCTTATTACTTTTTACGGCACCGGCAGTTTGAATGGCCCCGCCAAATAACAAAAACTTCTCCGTTAAGGTCGTTTTTCCTGCATCGGGATGCGAAATGATCGCAAACGTTCTGCGTTTTTTTATTTCATTTAAATATTTCGTACTTACTTCTGGCTGCATCGTGTCTGATAAAAATTTGGCTGCGAAGTTAAGGAATGAATAATGGAATCATTTTGCTCATTAAAGTCCGCAGTTGATGCGCGGTAAATTAGGCCTAAACCAAAAACCTTTTTTTTTGAAACTAGCTCTGCAGAAAGCACTTAGCTATTTGGCGTACTTTTGCAGATCAATTTTTATTATGGAATTTAAGTTAACAGAGGAACAACAGATGATACGCCAGGCCGCGCGCGACTTTGCAAATACTGAATGCCTTCCTGGTGTGATAGATAGGGATGAAAATCAAAAGTTTCCGCGTGAGCAGGTAATGAAACTGGCTGAACTTGGGTTTCTGGGAATGATGGTTAACCCGGAATATGGTGGATCGGGGCTTGATACGATCAGTTACGTTTTGGCTATGGAAGAAATTAGTAAGGTAGATGCGAGTACCAGCGTTTGTATGAGTGTAAATAATAGTTTGGTGTGTTATGGACTTGAAGCTTTTGGTAATGAAGATCAAAAGAAAAAATATTTATTTCCGCTTGCGCAGGGACGTAAAGGCGGACAATTGTACTTGGGCGCTTTCTTACTCAGTGAACCCGAAGCCGGCAGTGATGCAACTTCTCAGAGAACTACAGCAATTGAAAATGATGACCATTATTTAATTAATGGCGTAAAAAACTGGATTACAAATGGCAATACCGCGTCGTGCTATTTGGTGTTTGCGCAAACAGATGCCTCCAAAGGAAGTCGTGGAATAAATGTATTCATCGTGGAAAAAAACTGGCCAGGGGTTTCGGTCGGTGCAAAGGAAAATAAATTGGGCATACGCGGTAGTGATACCCACAGCATATCCTTCACTGATGTAAAAGTGCCCAAAGAGAACAGGATTGGCAAAGATGGATTCGGATTTAAGTTTGCAATGATGACACTTTCCGGTGGCCGCATTGGTATTGCATCGCAGGCGCTGGGCCTTGCTTCCGGCGCGCTAGAAAGATCCATTGCTTATTCAAAAGAAAGAAAAGCTTTTGGAACGGCCATTAAAAATCACCAGATTATCCAATTTAAACTTGCTGATATGGCCACAAGGGTTGAAGCTGCGCGACTGCTTTGCTTTAGGGCAGCCTGGCAAAAAGACAATGGAGCCGATTATACAGAAAGTGCTGCAATGGCAAAAGTATTTGCAAGCGAAACTGCCATGTGGGCTACAACCGAAGCGGTTCAAATTTATGGCGGTTATGGTTATGTAAAAGAATATCATGTGGAAAGAATGATGCGAGATGCCAAAATCACCCAGATTTACGAAGGAACCAGTGAAATGCAACGGATCGTTATCAGCAGGGGAATTCTGAAGTGATCAGCCAAATACAACTTCAATAATTTTTTTAATAAAGATATTTTTTTACTGAACTCATTTATTCATGCCCGTAAATTCTGAAGACTACAAAAACATTTTTAAAGAATTACAAAACAAAAGTGTTGAACTGGTGGCTGTTTCTAAAACAAAACCTCCTGAAGATATCCTTCAACTTTATAAATTGGGTGCAAGAAATTTCGGAGAAAACTATGTGCAGGAACTGGCAGACAAATACGATCTGTTGCCGAAAGATATTCACTGGCATTTTATTGGACACCTTCAATCAAATAAGGTAAAACTTATTGTTCCATTTGTTTCATTGATTCAAGGCGTTGATAGCAAAAAAATATTTGTTGAAATAGATAAGCAGGGGAAAAAAATCAATAAGGTTATCAATTGCCTGCTTCAAGTTCATATCGCAAAAGAAGAAACAAAATTTGGATTCGATGAAACCGAATTAGCTCAATTATTTGACAAGGATTTAATAAACTGTAAAAATGTTCATGTTCGCGGGCTGATGGGAATGGCGTCATTCACTGATGATATAAATATTATTAAAGATGAATTTAAAAAATTGAAATCCCTTTATGATAAATATTCATCTCCCAGTTTCAACCTTTCAGCCTTCAATATTTTGAGCATGGGAATGAGCAGCGATTATAAAATAGCGATTGAAGAAGGTAGTAATATGGTACGAATTGGGAGCTTACTTTTTGGGAAAAGATAAATCAATCTCCAAAAGAAGGCTTTTTAACATTTACGAATGCGGTTCTTTTTTGTAATTGCATAAATTTGAAAGTAACTAAAAAAACTATCTTGGGCAGTTCGGAGATAAATCATTCTTTTGAGGCAGAAAAAAACAGGAAGGCCTTACTATATACTGCATGTATTGTTGGCGCTTTCCTTATCATCGCAATTTTTTATACCTGGCCTTTGCAAATTCCGCCCATTCCCACAGTTCAGGATTTGATTGATGTGAACCTTGGAAATGAACAGGAAGGAATGGGAACGGTGCAACCTTTAGTAAAAGGTGAAAGAGCGCCGGATAACCAGAGCGTACCTTCTCATGCGAAAGCGAGCAAAGTTGCAGAAGAACCGACAAGAAGCGTAAACGCAGATGAGAATAATGATAATAAAGATGCCGCGCCGGTTACGAAGGTTGAAAAGCCTAAAGATGACGCGAAAGAAATCAATAAAACCTCTACCGAAAAGGCAAGTAAGAAAGTAAATCCTTCGCCTGTTATAAACCCAAATCCTGCACCGCCAAAACCGAAGCTTCCTTTATATAAAGGCGGTAATGGAAATGGCGGTAATGGTGCCACAGAAGATAACGGCTACAGGAACCAGGGTTATAAGCCAGGTAATGGAGATGCCGGAAGCCCGGATGGAAAAGCAGATGCCTATGGCAACTCTCCCGGCGGACGAAGTGGTGTAAGCGTTGTACGTGGATTATCTGGCCGCCGGCCAATTCGTTTTCCTTCAATGACGGATGATTTTAATGAAAATGCAAAAGTATATGTTGATATAAAAGTAGACGGAAGCGGAAAAGTTGTTGATGCAGGAATTGCCCGTGGGACCACTACTTCAAACAGTTCACTTAGAAATATCGCCATCGAGAAGGCTAAACAGCTAAGGTTTCCTCCAAGCCAAAATGATATTGAAAGCGGTACTATTCTTTTTGTATTTGTGTTGAAAAGCTAAGCATCGTTTTTACAACTGCTACATCTAAGCAACTTTTTTTGAAGAAAAAATGAACCAATCTCTTAAATCTTGAAGCAACTATTTTTCCTGCAAATTTCAGTTAGCCTTATTATCTCGATAGCTATTTATATTTGCTTTTCATGACGTACGAGCAAACTTTACATTATCTATACAACAAGCTTCCCTTATTCAGTAATATTGGCTTAAAGGCCTACAAAGCAGATTTAAAGAATACTCTGGCGCTTTGTAAATACCTGGGAGAGCCACAAAAAAAAATTAAAACGATACACATTGCCGGAACTAACGGTAAGGGTTCTACGAGCCACATGCTTGCTGCAGTATTTCAACAGGCAGGATATAAAACAGGGCTTTATACTTCTCCCCATCTTAAAGATTTTAGGGAAAGAATAAAAATAAATGGCTCGATGGTGAAAAAAAGTTTTGTTGTTGATTTTGTAAAAAAAATGAACATTCCTACAACAGAGATAAGCCCTTCTTTTTTTGAACTCACTTTTGTAATGGCACTGGAATATTTTATGCAGCAAGATGTGGATATTGCCATTATCGAAACCGGGCTGGGCGGAAGGCTTGACAGCACCAACGTAATAACACCGGAAATTTCCGTTATAACAAACATCGGTTACGACCACATGGATATCCTGGGAGATACGATTGAAAAAATTGCTGTAGAAAAAGCAGGAATTATAAAAAAGGGAGTTCCTGTTGTAATTGGCGAAACAGTTGTAGAAACAAAATTGATTTTTAAAAAGATAGCAGATAAATTGAATGCGCCAATATTTTTTGCAGAAGAGAATTTTCATGTGGTTTCGGTGAAGCAGGCAAATGAAAAACTAGCGGTTGAAGTATCATATGAAAATGAAAAAAAAACCAAACATTTTCAACTCGACCTCGCTGGATTATATCAACAAAAAAATTTACTTACAGTTCTTACCGTTATTGATCAATTAAAAAATGATTATTCATTAAAAGAAGAAAATATTAAAGCGGCGCTTGGAAATGTAATGGGACTAACGGGCTTGCATGGACGCTGGGAAGTAATCCATCAAAGACCGATGGTGGTTTTAGATGTGGCGCACAATGTTGATGGCATTACCCAGTTGGCAAACCAGTTAAAAAATATCGTTTACAAGAAACTGCACATTGTTTTCGGAATGGTAAAAGATAAAGAGATTGAGAAGGTGCTGGCAATTCTTCCGGTGAATGCAATTTATTATTTTACGAAGGCGCAGATTCCGCGTGCACTTCCTGAAGAACAATTAATGGAAAGCGCAAAAACTTATAATTTAAAAGGCCGCCCGTTTGACGAAGTGAATAAAGCGTTGGATGCAGCCATGGCAAATTCTCTTGAGGAAGACCTGATCCTGGTTTGTGGAAGTGTATTTGTAGTTGGAGAAGTAGAATTACCAGTTAAAAATGATTGATCAATCAACCGCGTTGGTATTAGATTTCTCCCATTTTTCGCAAGGCATAAAATATGCAATTCGAGTGGAGTGATTGAACAATTTTATTTTCAAAAAATAATTTCTTCAACTCAGCCAGTGTAATGGTAACTATGTCAATTTCTTCATTTGGATCCAGTTGCTGCTTGCCGGTTTTTTTTCCGCCTTTCGCTAAAAATAAACTCGTATAATTATTAAGCACTCCGGGATTAGCTGCGACAATTCCTACTTCTTCAACAGAAGAAAATTCATAGCCGGTTTCTTCCTTTAGTTCCCGCGCCATAGCAACAGCTGCCGTTTCATTTTCATCAATAAAACCACCCGGCAATTCAAGCAGCACAGAATTTACTGGATGCCGGTATTGCTTTACCATCACAACTTTTCCATCTTCAGTCAGCGCCAGTGCACATGCAGTTTTTGGCAGTTCAACTACAAAATATTCATCAATTATTTTTCCTTCCGGCGTTTCGCATTTATCTTTTCGTGCAGTAAAATATTTATGTTTTGATATATATTCTGAAGACAAGATTTTCCATTTCATATTAATCCCATTTCATTCTTTGCCGAAGTTGAGTGATGTGTGCCGTGTGGTGAAGACTATGCCACGAATATGTTTTTAATAATTCCCATAAACTTATGGTTCGCTTTTTTTCAGGATGATAAACCGTACGCTGCCAATCCTCTAGAGTCATATTATTCATTAGCTCATACCATCTTGCATGTAACGCATGAAGGAGCGTTAATGAAATATTGATCGGTAAATTTTTTGTATCAGCCAAACCGGCCCAGGCCGCTTCGTCATATGTTTTTATTTCAGGATTATCTTCGGTTAAACCAAGTTTAAAGCGCGTATATGCATTCATATGGCTATCTGCAATGTGATGTATTAATTGATGAACCGTCCAGCCGCCAGGTCTATATGTCGTATGAAGTTGTGCGGCATCAAGGTCCTTGATTGCAAACTCAAGCATCGCCGGCAGCATTTTAATATCGTTAAGCAATTGATGTTTCAAAGCATCTCCATATACTTTGTCATAAACATCACCCTCGTTTTGTTTGCCGATAGGATACTTTAAGTCTTGTTTATTGCTTTGCATAAAAAATATTATTATTTATGTACAATATCCAGGAGCTCAATAGTAAATATCAAAGCTGCTCCACCTGGTATAGTTCCAGCTCCGCGATCGCCATAGCCCAGTTCTGATGGAATGTATAATTTCCACTTGCTGCCAACCGGCATTAATTGCAAAGCTTCAACCCAACCACGGATTACCCCGGTTACCGGTATCACGATCGGCTCTCCCCTCTTATATGAATTATCAAATTCCTTTCCATCCATTAATGTCCCAATGTAATTTGTTTTTACCGTATCAGTCGCTACCGGAATTGCACCCGTACCTTTGGTGATTATTTCATATTGCAATCCACTGGGTAAGGTAATTACACCCGGCTTTTTTTTATTTTCTTCTAAAAATTTTGCGCTCGCTAGTTTCTCAGCATTTGATTTGTTCATCATAAATTCCTGGAGTTTTTTTTGAATAGCCGTATTGCATTCTTCCGGTGTTATTAGCAATGTTTTATTATTATATACATCTTCGTAAGCTTTTTTCACCATGTCAATATTTATATTTTCTGCTCCTTGCATTTTGTAATATTCTGCCGTTTGCACACCCATTGCATAACTTAAACTATCCTTTGCGGAAAGCGTAACCTTTACATCGGTCTTCTTGCTTACTGTTTTTACAACTGCCTTTTTAGATTGTGCGAAAGAAGCTGAAACCATTATCGGTAACAGGAATAACAATTTTTTCATTTGGTAGTATTTATTTTTTTTAATTTGAAATGTAACGGAATAATTATGCTAAATATTTTTAGTCTTCCCTGAAATCTTTGCCCGTAAGATTGATGAATACATCTTCAAGGTTAGCTAATTTGGTAACTTTAGTTCTTTCAAAACCCGAAGCAACCAACTCATCAATTAATTTATCAGGCGATTGCAATGCAATTATTTTTCCTTCATCCATAATTGCAACACGGTCGCAAAGCTGCTCAGCTTCGTCCATATAATGAGTGGTGATGATCACTGTAATTCCTTTATCCCTTATTGTTTTAATAAGGTCCCACAAATTACGCCGGGCCTGCGGATCAAGGCCAGTAGAGGGTTCATCAAGAAAAATAATTTTTGGTTGATTGATTAACGTAGTGGCAATTGAAAAGCGTTGTTTTTGGCCACCGCTCATTTCCTTGTATTTATTTTTTGCTTTGTCTTTGAGTTTTACCATGTCCAATAATTCCATGGGGTCAACTCTGGTATTATACAATCCGCAAAAGAGATTTATCAATTCTACAAGATTGAGGCCAGGATAAAATCCGGAAGTCTGCAATTGAACCCCAATCATCTTTTTAATTTTACCTGGCGAATCATCAAGGTCCAGTCCACCCACAATAATTTTTCCGGATGATTTATCACGAAGGGTTTCTATTATTTCAAGCGTAGTTGATTTTCCCGCACCGTTTGGCCCAAGCAGGCCAAATATCTCCCCTTCATACACATCAAATGAAATACCTTTTACTGCTTCAAATTTTCCGTAATTCTTGACCAGGTCTGTAACTGAAATAATTATTTCCTGCATAATATTTCTAAAATAAAATTTTAAATATTCACTTCAAGACATTGTTCCAATTCTGCCATCATTTTGGCGCTGCCGATAAAAAAAGGCGTACGCTCATGCAATTCCGTTGGTAGTTTTTCCAAAATACGTTGTACTCCGTCTGTGGCTTTTCCACCAGCTCTTTCAACAATATATGCCAGAGGATTGCATTCATACAATAAGCGTAATTTTCCTTTAGGCTTGTCTATTTTACCCGGGTATAAAAAAATACCCCCTCTTATTAAATTACGATGAACATCTGCTACCATACTGCCGATATATCTTTGCGTGTACGGACCACCGTTAGTTTCATTTTTATTTTGGCAGATATCAATATACTTTTTTACTTTTTCGCTAAACCAGAAAAAATTTCCGTGATTTACAGAATACATCTTTCCAGTTTCAGGGCATTTAATATCCGGGTGACTAAGGCAAAATTCACCAATCGCCTGGTCGAGCGTAAATCCATTTACACCTCTTTTAGTTGCATATACCAAAATGGTAGAAGAGCCATAGATAATATATCCCGCCGCTACCTGCCTGTTTCCTGCCTGGAGAAAATCTTTAATGGTAACAAGTGAGCCGGTTGCTGTAACCCGGCGATAAACACTAAAGATGGTACCGATAGAAACATTTACATCAATATTGGTGCTTCCATCCAGCGGATCAAACATGCAAATATATTTCGAGTTGCGGCTGATTTCATTATCAAAACCTACCATTTCATCGAGTTCTTCACTTGCAATACCGGCGCAACTTATACCGTGTTGTAACACACCCATAAATTGTTTGTTTGCATACTCATCCATTTTTTTTACTTCTTCACCTTGCACATTTATATCGCCTGTATCTCCTAAAATATCTACAAGGCCTGCTTTATTTACTTCCAAATTCACACGTTTGGCGGCAAGGCCAATGTCTCTTAAAAGCCCTGCCAGTTCACCGGTAGCTTGCGGAAAAGCTCTCATCTCCCGCAGGGTAAATTCATCCAAACTTAAAACCTGCCTGTTAACCATGACTGTTTTTAATTTATTTAGAAGGCGACAAAAATAAGTCAATTACATTAATGTGGCGGGTGTTACAATTTGGAATTCATATTTTGACATAAGGTTAGGAATTATTTGAATTTTATTCGCTTTCATGTAAATCAGCACATAACTTTTTTGGATTAATTCATTTTACTTTGCTTGCATAAATGAATTTATAGTAATGAAGATTTTTAAGTTTGGTGGCGCCAGTATCAACAGTTTTGAGCGAATTCAAAATGTCGGTGACATTTTAAGTCATTATGAAAATGAAAAAATACTGATAGTAATTTCTGCAATGGGCAAAATTACAAATGCGCTCGAAAAAGTTACCGAAGCCTTTTATGCAGGTAAAAATGAAGAGGCATTATTGCTTTTTGAAAAAATAAAAGATAAGCACATATCGCTTATAAAATATGCAATTACCCAGCAATGGGAGGCCGCTACAAATGAATTGCTCAATTTTTATACTGAAGTCGAATGGCTGCTACATGATAAGCCTGTAAAAGATTTTAATTATTATTATGACCAGATAGTATGTGCGGGAGAACTTTTATCAAGCACTATTGTAAGTTTCTATTTGAACGAAGAAAAAATCAAGAATAAATGGATTGATGTGAGAGACTTGCTTCGTACTGATGATAATTTTAGAGATGCCGTTGTTGATTGGGCGATCACAAAAAAAAATATAGACGAAAAGCTTTTACCTCTTTTTGAAGAAACAAACATCGTTATTACACAAGGCTTTATTGGAAGTACAGATGAAAATGAAAGTACTACGCTTGGGCGGGAAGGAAGCGATTATACTGCAGCGGTATTCGGCAATTTATTAAACGCCGAAAACATTACCATTTGGAAAGATGTTGAAGGGGTGATGAATGCCGATCCGAAAGAATTTAAAGACGCTGCAACTATCGCCGAACTTAGCTATAAAGAAGTAATAGAAATGGCCTATTACGGTGCACAGGTTATTCATCCAAAAACAATAAAACCGCTACAAAATAAAAATATTCCGCTGTATGTAAAAAGCTTTTTGGATATGCAGCTAGCCGGCACCGTTATTACCAATAAAAACCCACATAATCTTCCACCAATTATCGTTTACAAAAGAAACCAGGTACTTATTACACTGGAGTCGAAAGATTTTTCCTTTGTGGAAGGCGAACCGATAAACAAGCTGTATGAGATTTTAAACCA
>JBBRSV010000086.1:0-21979 GCA_038245055.1 Chitinophagales bacterium
ATTTCCTTTTTCGTCCTTCATTGGCTGGATTACTGAAGTATAATAGTGCAAATCCAGTTTGTCGGTATTTTTATTGATTAATTTAACAGGAAATTCATTAGCGATGAATGGCTTCCCCGTTGAAAAAACATTATTCAGAATATCTATTAAACCCTGTTGTTCTGCTTCCGGAAAAAGCTCCTGAACGGTTTTACCGAAGGTTATTTTTCTATCAAATAATTTTTCGTATTCAGCGTTGACAAATTCATATACAAGACTATCGCCTTTTAAAATTGAAATGCCTGCGGGAGCATCCATAAACGAATTATATAGCACCATGCGTTCTTCGCTTAGGCGTTGTTCGCTTGCTTGAATAAGTTGCGTAGCTTTAACTTGTTCTGTTACATCGCTTACCACTTCTACAATACCTGAAATGACGCCGTCTACTTCCCGGTAAGGTTGATAAACAAGATTTATATAAATAATTCTCGGCTTGCCATCCTTAATAAGTTCAATCGGAATACCGAAGGCGGAAAACTTTTCACCAGTTGTATAAACTTTTTCAAGCAAGGCTTCAAAACCCTGGCCTCTGGCACCAGGCATTGCATCGAACACTGGCTTGTTAATTACCGATTCGAGTGGTTTATCCCAAATAGTCAACAGTTCTTCGTTTACGATTTCAATAATATGCTGCGGACCGCGGTAAAGACACATGGCTACAGGAGCCTGCAAAATAAAGCTGCGTATTTTTTCCTCGTTTTCGCGAACGGCTTTTTCAAGCTTTTTTCTTTCTGTAATATCTCTTGCAATGGCAAACATGTGGGGCTTCCCTTCAAGTGTGAACCCGCCCATATTTATTTCAACTGGATATATAGTACCATCCTTTTTTTTGTGCAGGGTTTCAAATTGAGGAATTTTTTCCGTTTGCGATTTTGCAAATGCGGCCTTAAAAACTTCATCATTATAGATTGTATCAACATCGGGTACACGAATGTGCTGAGCTTCTTCTTTTGTATAACCCCACCGTTGCAATGCCAAATCATTTAGGTATGCAAAAGTTCCATCTTCCCGCATTAATATAAATGGCTCATTGGCATTGTCAGCCATGTGTTTATAACGCTTTAAATCCTGTTCGCTAGCTTCAATTTGTTTTTTTGCATTTACCTGCCCGGTTACTTCAACTGCAATTATTGCCACCCCCAAAATTGTATCATCTGCATCAAGAAAGGGCTGGTAAACAAGGTTAAAATACATATCTTTCAAAACTCCGTTGTGCTCCAACTTTGCAAGAATTTCATTTTCTAAATGAGGTATCCCTGTAGTATAAACATCATCAAGTAATTTCGGGAAAACTGACTCTCTTAATTCGGGCAGCAAATCAAACAATGGTTTTCCTTCTACTTCTTTTCCTTTTCCCCAAATTTGTTTGATGGTATCATTGGCGAGAGAAATTACCATGTTTTTCCCTTTTAGAATTGCAAAGGCAAAAGGAGATTGGTGAATAATTTTGGCGAAGCATTTTTCGCTTACTTCAATTTCTTTTCTTGTATTTACCTTGTTCAAACTCTGCATCTCTTCATTACTGCTCTGCAATTTTTCATTGGCGCTCGGTAGTTCCTCATTGGCTGCTTCCATTTCTTCGGTACCTGCCAGCGAAGTAAAAAAATAATCAATAACTAAATTTGTTTTTACACTATTCCTGGGAGCAAGTTTAAGGACCCCGTCAACCGACGTGAGAATTTTGCCGGAAGGCATTACATAAATATGGTTTGGAGAAATCTTCACTTCATTGGTAATTTCCTCAATAGGAATTTTAGCAGCCCGGGCAAGAATTTCGGTAAGGTTGCTCTCGTGCGCCGGGCTTAAATGCTGCACGAGCACATATGCCATTCCAGAATCTTCAGGTATTGCCTCCAGCAATTTTTTAAATGCGTCAAGGCCCCCGGCAGATGCTCCGATACCAACAACAGGAAAGTTATGAGGAGAGGCTGAGCGTTTCATTTTGTTCCCGCTTTTCTCAACTTTATTTTTTGACACGGTATTTATGTTTTACTCAACTATTTTCTAAATGTATGATTAATCCTTGTTTGATTTATTACTTTAATGTAAAATAGTTGTAATGTGGGATTTCTTATTGATAGTACATTACTCCAACGGTTTACTTAATAGGCTGTTCCATGGTAATTAGATAAGCGACGTCTTATTCTGAATGATCTAAGGCGCGATAGAGGGATATATTAAGAGAATTTTACAAACTCATGCAAAATGTAAAGGAGGTTTCATTGCCTGATGAAGTAAAGTTTAAAGTGCCGTTATGGGCTTTCGCAATTTCGGAACAAATATAAAGTCCAAGGCCCAGTCCATGCTGACTGGCACGACTTGTCTCTCTTGTAAAAGGTGCAAACAGGTGTTCATGTAAATCTGCTGGAATTGGAATGCCACTATTAACGACTGAGAGTTCAAAATTTTCATTTTTAAGAATAGCATAAACATGTACGGGGAAACTGGCATCGCCATGCGTAAGCGCATTGGCAAGAAGATTTGATAGCAATTGAGCAACACGGTCCGGATCGCAATTAATGGGTCTGGTAATTTTGAATAAAGCGGCAATTTCTCTTTCAGGATAAATAAGCCTCATCTCAGCTACTACCTGTTGTAGCACTGGCTCAAGCAGTACATCTTGTCTCGTAAGTACAATACCTTCGCCCAGGCGCGTACGTGCAAAATCCATTATATTATTAACAAGTTCCTTCATACGGGAACTGCTTTGTTTTAATGTGGCAAGTACTTGTGCATTGTCTGCCTCAGGAAATGAAACCAGTAAATCAGCAGCCATTATAATAGCAGAAAGAGGATTGCGAAGGTCGTGCCCTAATACTGCAATCAATTGTTCCCTCAGGGCAACCATCTCTTTTTGCTTAATAAGTTCCTTTTCGGCAATAGCTTTTGCGTCCTGCAAATTCTGTTCATATTGAAGGCGGTCGCTACTTTTTAATATGGTAAACCGTATAAAATAGGGTTGGCCATTTTTATCTCTGCGTTCAAAAGCATTTACCATTACCTGTAATTTCTGCCCTGTGGTACTGCTTAATTCAAGCACCACTTCATCAAAAAAACCCTGGATACGGAGGAGTGGCCTTAAATGTGTTTCATAATATATTTTACTGCCGATACCAAGTAAGTCTGAAAATCTTTTGCCTGTTAATTCGTCTGTTCTGTAGTTTAGCCAGCCGGCAATTTTTTTATTAGCCCTCCTGATAAATCCTTGTGTGTCTGCTATTATAAAGCCACACAATGCTTCTTCAAAAAAGTCTTCAAAATTTTCCTGGAGTTGATTCATGTCTGGAGAAACCGGGAGTTCCATTATGACAAAAATTTCATTATTTCATAAATCGTTTCTTCGGGAGCGCTCAGGTTAGGACAATGGCCTGTCGCCTTCATTATTACAAGCCTGCTGCCTTTTATTTGTTCGTGCATATATACGCCTACTTCCCGCGGGGCAATTACATCATCGGAACATTGCAAAATAAGTGAAGGTAGATCTACAGCCGAAAGCAATTCCCTTTTATCAGTAAGAAATGTAGTACGTGCAAAATGTTTTGCAATGGCCGGGTCGGTTCTGCAAAAACTATTGGTGAGTTCTTCAACTAATTCTTTTTTATCAGGGTTACCCATAATTACCGGCGCCATTGCCATGGACCATCCAAGATGATTTTTATCAAGAGACTCCAGTAATTCGTCTATTTGTGGTTTAGTAAAACCTCCAACATAATCACCATCATTTATATAAGATGGCGAAGGCGAAACAAGAACGAGTGATTTAAACAGTTCGGGAGATTTTTGCGACGCAATAATTCCCATCAGTGCACTTACGGAGTGTCCTACAAATATGATGTCCTGTAGTTGAAGAGCTGTTGCAATATCTATGATGTCGTCTGCATAGCCTTCTAGTTTTTCATATGTCTGAGGCACAAATGCAGAAAGATCAGAACCTCCGGCGCCCACATGATCGAACAATACAATTTTATAGTTTTCTTCAAATGCCGGGGCTACATATCTCCACATGTTTTGATCACATCCAAAACCATGAGCAAACATTAATACCTGCGAACCTTTACCCTTCACTACCACATTATTTCTCTCTACTACATTCATGGCTTACTAAAATTTTTATGGGAAGGGCAAAGCTATCATTTTAAACCTGTGTAAAAGACATATTAAAAAACGAAATATGTAAAACAACCAGAATTCTAAAATAAGCCTATTGTTATTGCTGCACGGATGTATAACTTGTTGAAATAGGCTTTTCAGAATTTTTTTAACTTTCAGGAGACGTCGAAGAGGCGGGTTTGAAAATGAATATTTTAGCTGGCAATTTGAAATTACAAACATAGTTCGGGAAGATTTTATATTACCGGAGAACAAGGAGCATATTTGATAGAGGATTAGTGATTACTCACATCCGTGTCCTGCAAGGCTAAGGCCAAGCGGAGACACCGCAGGGGATTGCCTATTTTAGGACAAGATACTTTGAGAATTTCTTTAACTCTCCGAGGACAACAAAGGCGACGTTCTATAATTTTTACTAAACTCCCTGACAGAATAAATAATAAATGTTACTACAAAAAATAGAAGTATTAAAGGAAACCAATAACCAAATTGACTTTTCAGATACGCCCATCCAAATAAAAATATAGCTAATAAAAGTGTAAAGGCTAAAGAAAACGTCAACCATAAAAATTCTATCAGAATTTGGCGGGATAACTTTTGCATATGTAGTGTTTATGAATTTACTAAAAGTATTACTTTACTAAGATAACCACAATAAATTATCTCTTCTAATGGAGTTGTAAGCCAGGTGCCGCCTGTTAGCTGCTGGCATTTCCTAATGCAACGTTGGATGGTTAATAACAAACTCATCATTAAATCTTCTTTGTTCCACCATTTCTTAACTTCTTTAATTGCGTTAAAAACATCATGTGCTGATTTTGCAACCTCTATTGTTGCGGTATAACTTTTGGTTTTCATACTTGTTTTTCTTTTGCTTTTGCATTTAATAATGATTCCAGTTTTTTAAGTTTGCTTATCCAGAATTTATCAAAGTAGTTGATGAACTTCTGTAATTCTTCAAAGCCGTCTTGTTTCAAAGTGCAATAACGTTCTCTGCCAATGTCCTTGATGGAAATGAAGCCAGCGTTGTACATTATTTTTAAATGCTTTGAAACCGCAGGGCGGCTCATATCAAAATTTTCAGCCAAAGCATTTATCGTCATGCTGTCTTTTGACAACAGTTGCATCATTTGCCTGCGGCTTGGGTCGGCAATAACCTGGAAGGCATCAAGTGTTTGAGTGCTCATTTTTTAGGCACCTTTAAAAGTTCGCCCAATTTGTTGCACAAGAACATCCAGCCACTATTATGTGCTAACAAATCCTTAAACAATTCAAAACCGCTGTGCACTAATAACAATTCAGTTCCGCCGTCAATAGGGGTAAGTGTCCAGCTCACTTTGGAGGTATAAGGGGTTTTAGTTACTGCCCAATCATTTTTCCAAACGTATGCCAGATCAGTAAATGGCTTTACGTCTAACACTTCGCAAACTACAAATGAGTTATTCGGATTTGTAAAACGAAAATGATGGCCTACAACCGGCTCAAAATCACTTGGCATCAGCCATTGCTCCATCAATTCTGGTTTGGTTAAATAATCCCAAACTTCCTGGGGAGCCTGTGTAAAATAAAATGTGTGTTTAATTTCTTTTTTCATATTAAGTAACTTTTAAGTTACGCAAATATTTTTTAACCGGTAGGTGGCCATCTAAAAAACAATTTGGCAGGGTATTCGGAAGACTACCTGCATAGCCCTGCGAAATTTTATTAAAAAGGCGTGCAGAGGATTAACTTCCACCCTGGTCTACGTCCTGGCCGGGTAAAGATGAGGCCAGGTAAAGGCGCGCCAGCGCAGTAAATGTAACTATAGTACGATGCTCCCGCAATACACGCTATCGGCGGCATCCTTTCCGTCATCGCGTATAAAGCCCAACCATGTTTCGGCAATACTTCCTTTTAGTATTTGCATGTTCAATACAGCGTGGCCATCTGCCCTGCGGCTGTCGCTGATGAGATACACCGCCTGCCTCGTTGATGGGCAGTAGGCCACCAACACGACTATGTCTGTGTCTTTGGCACTTCCCATACCTATATCATTGCTCCAGGTAAATACAATGTTACCATCAGCATCCGCTGCCGCTTCAGCCTGCCCTGGCGATGGCATCCCGCCTTTTGAAATGAGTACCTGCGGCCACACCAACGTTGTATCCGGGTAGTTATCCGTTATCGCCTTTGTGAGCAGGGCGCTCGTTACTTTGTTATAACCTGTCGCAGTATTGCCGTTGCTGCCGGGAAAAGTCCTGTCGAAGAAGCCGCTGCCCGTGAAGGGTTTGGTAAAAGCACTGCACACTTTTATTTTTTGCTGCTGCGCCAGTCGTTTGTCACTTACCGGTCCCTTCATGGGCCTGCGCTTCGTACGCACAAAGTTTTTGTTCATGCGCATATAGCCGGAAACATTGCCTGCCGTTCCGATAAATTCACCGAGGATGCCATTAGGGATTCTTGCCATAATATTATATTTTAGATTGCTTCGTACCATCTAACGGTTTGCTTGTAGTTTCATTGTGCAGTAAACAGAAAAAAGTGCGAAGATTATTTGTAGCTTGTTCGAACCAATGGATCGAACAATGTTCGAACAATGATCGAACAAGAAGCGATCAATGAGCGGAAATTTCTACAAGGAAACACGAAGGAGAAAGGGATTGCCATAAGAATCAGCTATATATTCCAACACTAATAAATGGTCCTGCAGTGCCAGTATTTTTATGACGGTAGGGGGTAGCTTGTTAGAAGAGATGTGAAGTAAGAAATCATTAACCTGCACTACCCGAAAAGAATCAACTAATCCATATTATTCAAGGCCGGCTTAAGACGGTCTTTTATAGCGGTATAGCTTATGCGATAAATATCTGGATGCTGATTGAATGATTAAAGCTGCCTTCGGGTGGCTTTTTTAGTGGATGACATTACCCTCAGCCGTGTTCCGCAAGGCTAAGTCCAAGCTGAGATAGGGCTTGGGATTGATAAGTATTTCCATTCAATTTCTTAAAAGAAGAAGCCAAGTCGCAATCCTATAAAACCTGCATTTCTATATCCTTCATATCTTAAGCTGACATCAAAGCCTCCTAAAAGGACACCTACTCCGGGTGCATAGGTAAAAGAATTTGCTGAAACATGTGCCACTGAATTACTGGTACCTTTATAGTAAGTGATAGTATGCGTACTACCCACTTCCATAATTCCATAAATTTTATCTGTAAACTTATACCTCCCGCCTAATTTGAAAGGGATATTTAGGGTTGCTTTTGAATTACTATTAAGACTATTCAGGTTCTTAGGTGGAAAAACATCAAAACCCGTAGTAAAAGTAACGCCAAATTCCGGAGTGACTTTATACAGAAACCGTAAGGAAAGCCCACCCCCTACAGAATAAAAGGTACCTAAGGCTCCGGTAGGTATAGCCACATCCAAACCTAGTCCCACTTTAAACTTTTTTCCGATAGAAGGTTTTGCATCAGAAAGTTTTGCATCCTGGGCCCAGAGGCTTACTGAAAAAAGCAGGAATAATGCAGTTAGAATTAATAATTGTTTTTTCATTTTTCATTTTTATAGTAAATAATTCATTTCATGCTACAGCAAAAATTTGATAATAAATTGCCTCAGGAACATTTTGTCTCCCGCTAAATAGACATTCATGATCAAACACAAAACCCGGACCCATTTAATGTTTTCTTTCCCTACTCATTGACACAATTTTCGGTTTTTACTTTTGGTTCTTTAGAATTCAGTTTATAAGACCTAACGAAAGTTTTTATCTATCCGTAAGACTTTAAATTGTGAGGAGGAAAGCTGTGAAAAAAGGAATGACCTCTAAACTAAATTGTTTTTGTGTTACCTGCAAACAATTTTAAATATTTCTTTAATACGGTGATATCCATAGAATTTGCAGCTTCTTTAATTTTAATTGTAAAGCTCATATCCCTTATCGAACAACTTAGTCTCAGTAGGTGTACGCTCCTTCTTTCGAAAGGCCAGCCCATCCACGAGAGCCATCTAATAATCTCTGACCAGCCGCAAACCATTAAGTTTTAAGATTTACAAGATGCAAAAGCAGGATACTTACGTTGGGGGAAATAAAAAAATTGAAGCGAAATTGTTGTGATTAAACAAAGTAAGCTTTTATTCTCACTAGCCTCAATGGTGAAGCATGATTAACTCTGGACATTTTGCGTTCGGGCTGAAGGAATTCTTATCAACTTTGTTGTTAACTCCATCAAAAAATTAATTAATCATCGGTAGTTCCGGGACGGACATTTCAATGGATAACCTGCAATCGGCAATACATACCGTTGTACGTTATGGCTACTGATCTATAATTCAACTTCTAAAACTGCATTTTATGAAATAGGTACGCTCCAAAAATATTGCAGTGAAAAAAACATCAAGAATGATGGCTATCATTCGTTTGATTTTAAAAAGATAGATTGGTTAATTATACGCTGAAATAATCTTCAAGTTCGTTTAGCGTGTCTGACGAAGTTTGAAGGTCTTTAATGATCAACCCTTTTTCCATCAGCAAAATGCGTGTACACACTTCCGTTATATGGTTGAGATCGTGACTGCTGATCAATATGGTCATGGGTTTTTGTTCAATCAGCTTTTTCATCATTTGTATCAGGCGTATTTGAGAAGAAGGATCAAGATTGGCAAAGGGTTCATCCAAAATCATGATGTCGGGATTTTGTAACATGCTGGCGGCAATGCCCACTTTAAATTGGTTTCCTTTGGAAAGATCGCGGATGTATTTACCGCTTTTTAAGATCGAGCCCTCAAAAAAAGCGCTAAGGCCGCTTAGGAATTCATCCACATCGGCTTTTGAACGGTTATGCAATTTGCCAGCGAAATAAAAGTATTCTTCCGGCGTAAGGTATTGTATCAAAAAACCCTCGTCAATGTAGGCCGCTGTATAACTTTTCCATGCATCAGATTGGCTCACGTTTTTTTCATTTGACAAAACTTCGCCGCGGTCAGCTTTTACCAGGTCAAGCAACAGGCGAAATAAGGTGGTTTTGCCCGCGCCATTATTGCCTACCAGCCCATTGATGCCATTCCCGATTTCAAGTTGCGGAATGTCTACGGCCACTTTACGGTTATAGGTTTTCAGAAGATTGTTTATCGTTATCATTATTTATTTTTCACGGAATCCTTCCAGTATTTTGTATTTCTGTTTTTGAAATTGCACCACAATTTGATTGATCCACCAGTCGCGCATCATTAAAAAAGTCAAACCAAAAATGCCAATGGCTGCTATGCCTGCCCAGCTACTAATCAGCAATGCAAATGGCAAATAAAGCGCGGTACCGATCAACAAAATAATTAGTGTATAGAGCCATTGTGCGGCGCCTGTTCCCTGGAAATTAAAAGAAGAACCTTTACTTACATCCATCGCTTTATAATTTCGTGTACCAATTAAAACCGTTAAAATGGAATGGATACCAATATTAAATAGCCATGCTGCCGCCAATACCGGTAGCACTTTCCAGCTCATAAATCCATAAAATAAGCTCAGTAAAAAAGAAAACGTACTGAACGCAGTTAATAACATCAGTTTACTTTTGACGTAGGTTTTGATAGAAATGTTATTGGCTAGCAATCCATCAAAGTAGCTACTTTGCCATGCAAAAATATATTGCCCATAACTTGCCATGAACATTCCTGTGATAAAAATGGAACCTAAAAGAATAATGCCAAAGCTGTTGCGTTGCAACTGTTCGGGTTTAAAAAACATAAAGCCATACAAGAGAAAGATAAATGAAATGAATAACAAATTGCGCGGCCTTTTGTTTCGCAGTATTAGTTTGATATCTATACCAATCAGTTCTCCTGAAGCACCAAATTTTTGTAACCAGTTATAATCTGCCGATCTTCTTTCGCCTGAAGCTTTTTGCAAATTTTCAAGATAAAAGTTATTACGTAAAAACCGGTTGTTGGTAAAATAGGCCGCGACAGCAATCAATACAAAAACGATACAAAACGCCGGCGCATTTATCACAGTAGAAAATAAGGAGGCAGACCAGTTTCGCAAAGAAAAATAATGAAAGTAATCCGCCAGGATTACTAACAACACAACGACGAAAAACCCAATCAGCCACCATTGACTTAAAATGGTTTTTCTTTTTACGAATAAAACAAAAAAGTGATTAAAAAGCGTAAGGCTAACAATAGTAATAGTCATTTCAAACGCAGCGCCAGTCCCTGATTTACTGCTAAGGACAGTTGTGATAAACGGAAGAAATATGAATAAAGGGAGGAAACTAAAAATGGAAAAAAGGGAGCGGAAATTTAAAAAACCGACCAGTTTTGCACGTTTTATATTTAGTGTTAAATAGGGTTGCACTGCAAGTGATGGCAGATCCTGCATAATATAGCGGATGATAATATCAAACGCATAGTAATAAAGGATAAATCCTAAAAAGACAGGAATGATATCCTTTCCCGGAAAAAGTTCTGCTAATATTTTATCTAATGAAAATCCGAGAACAAGAGCAGAGCCGGCCATATACAGAACAATAAAGCCAAGAAATATTTGTACGGCAATATTTCTGCCCGAACTTCGGCTTCTCCAGAAAGATTTCCACTGATGCGTTAGTAAAGTATAGATCAATAATTAGTTTTGAACCGAAAAGATAGGAAATAAAAAAGCTTGAAAAAGAAGATAGGTGTTTATTTAATAAATTGTTGAGATGAAGACGAAGTAATTGTCAGATTCTGGGTTCTCTACAAGGAGGCTTTTAAAAGGCAATGGGAATGCAAGAGATTCGCTGATTTTAATGCATTTCTTTACATATCTTTTAAAAAAAAGCGTTTCCATTAAAAAATTTATATTTAGAAAAGTGCCGCGATACATGATTAAAAACGCCGGAAACAAGACCATAGCTTAGCTTTTTTTAGATACACAATTGTAATAAGAATTATCACTATTTAAGCAACTTATTAATAGCATGAATTTGCAAAAAAAATGGAGGAGCAACACGAACAATAATAGTAAAGCAAACAAGTTAACGAATGCATTATTTATAATCTATTTGGTTGCATTATTGTCGATTTTAGTATTCAAATTAGGTGTAAGATTTTCTTATATGGGAACCAGGAGCGTAAACTTAATTCCGTTTAGTGAACCTTTAATCTTAAATGGTAAAGTTGATTTTGGTGAAATGATTATGAATGTAATCATCTTTATACCGCTTGGTATATATGCAGGAATTTTATTTGAAAGATGGACTATCGGGAAAAAAATTTTTTTATTTTTCCTAGTTAGTTTAATGATTGAAACGCTTCAATTTATTTTTAAGATTGGGGCTTCTGATATTACTGATATAATTACGAATACTTTAGGTGGAATAATTGGATTAATAATATTTGAAGTAACTAAAAGAGTCTTCAAAAGTAGTGTGAAGATACAAAAATTTATAAACATAATTGCAGCAATCGGAACTGGGTTAATGACGATATTGTTATTATTACTAAAATTAAACATGCTACCGGTAAGATATAAATGATTATAAATTCCAGGTTACAAATAACGTTTCGTGTGACAAGAAAAACTTCGTACAACAACTTACAAAACATCTTTCGTTTCCGCTGAAAAGCCTCAACATATCGACGCGACTAATGCTATCGCTATAAAACTTTTTGTGAAGCAAAAAAGATAACGTTACAATGACTGGCCATTGGTCTTGGACCAGGCCGCGCTTCACACGAATGTCGGTTTGGGCTTGTGAAATAGAGGGGATTTCCACGAAGGAGCTTCTACGTTGAAAGCCAAATTAAAATGAATAAGTTACGTGTACGAGGCCTCTTGTTTTATATTGGGTTTGCCCAAGTGAATAATCTTGCGCAAAGGGAAGTTGCAAGTTTGCTCCCACAGTTATCTTTTTAATATTTACATCTAAGCCTGCTGATGCCAGTGCGGCGTAACCACCGGTTTCCGCAATATTCTTGCCGTCAAGTTTATTGGCAGACGCATGTTCATATAACACGCCAACATTGGGCGCAATAAAGACTGCTTTGTTCAACGCTTTTTGGTAGTAAGCAAAACTGTTTATTGTAAACCTGTTACCAAATTTAAAGTCACTCTTATTATTGGTGTTCATTTTATAGTTGGCAGTCGTGCTTATTCCAAAACGTTTGAATTGTATCGTATAAATTGTATTGGCAATAAAATCCAGGCTTCCAGTTCCCATTTCACTATTTACATCGCCAAGTAATTCCTGGAGATCGGGCGCAGCAGCATTTTTAAAATTCACATTATATTTTCCCAACGGCAATTTTAAGCCAGCGCCCGCCCATAATTGCTGAATAATATGCCTTTCATTAAGACCTGTAGTTTTCCACAACTGATAATTGGCAATAACTGTAGCATCACCCAGGCCGCTTTTTGTATGAACGCCATCATCTGTATTTTGGTAGTTGAAATGGTAGGGCATAAACGCTAATATCTGCCATCTACTTCCAAAAGTTATCCCTCCATACAATTCAGCAATTTTATAATAATCATGAGAAAATTGCCCGGGGTCATTTCTTAAACGGGTTTCATAATGGGCATATTGATACCGCATACCTACGAACTTTCCGTTGTGAGTTGGAAACAAACCGATATAAAAACCACCCACACCGCAACCGCAAATGGGACATGCAAATGAAGCCGATATAACAAAAAGAAATAAAAAAGACAGGAAAAACCTCTTCATACTTTAGAAATTTTGAATAAATAGCGTGGCTCGGAAAATTATGCCTTAGAAACGATAATAATTTGAAAAAGGTTGTGCCGGGGCGAAATACCATGTACACATTTTGAAAATTACTATTCATGCCGGGTTACTTCTTCGTTATTAAATATCATTCATTCTATACAGCATACCTTTAATTATGTCGAATAGTTTTTTTGGATATTTGCAACAGTTGGAGTTAATGGCTTTTTTTTCCGGCTATCCCCTGGTATATGCTGTTATAATTTACTTCGCAAGTGCTAAAAGAACAACCAATAGTCTTAAGGCCAGGATGGTTTCTGTTTTACCTTATGCTTACGCACTTATAGGAACACTTTATATCGGGCTTCAATTAAAAAAAATATATTTTAATTACTCGTCAGAAAATATAAAGCATATGATGGATACGCCCTGGCTAATGATCTGGGCGCTTCTTTCCATATTGTTCTGGATACCTGCTATCGCTAAAAAAAGAATTTTAAGCTTGCTACATAGCCTTGTTTTCTTTTTCTTTTTATTGAAGGATTTCGTATTGCAATTTACCCGGTCAATTGACGAAAGTATTGTAAACAATGATATGAGAATATATACGATTAGCCTGCTCTTAAATATTGGAGCTTTTGTGCTCATGTTATTATTATCGGTTCTCATTTCCTCTTTAAATAAAAGCAAAAATTAAGATCGCTTTTTGCGATTATGGGCAACCGTTAGTAATGGTAATTTCGCCACCTAATATATAAGGCATAGCAAACTATATCGTTGATTTTATCGTCTCGTCTATGTTCCCGGTAATCCTTTCTCTGCTTTGTGGCAAAAGTCATACAAGTAACTGATTATAATCATGAGAATATTAATCTGCCCAATATAGTTTCGTGTTTTTATCCAATTTAAAATATAATTTATGAAACTGCTCAACAACAAAACACTAATGCTTGCGCTCATTTTTATGGAAAACAGATAAAGACTTGAGGACGAGAAATTGCCAGTCCCGCCATGGCAAATCAGGCCATGGTGATAGAACAAAGGCAGCACAGCAAAAAACTGAACCAGGTAATCTTTTACTGCCTGAAGACCAAAAGCAATCTGATGGATCCCTGTTTTATAAAATATCTGAGGGTAGGGATGATATGCCAAACTTCAAGAAAAAAATTCCGGACGTAGAAGATATTTGGGGTGTTGTTAATTACATAAGGTCGTTTAAGAGTTAAATAAATTTAATTAGGTGATCTAATAAATCATTAAAGGAAAATGGATAACGAAATCAAACAAACCAGGAAAAAATTCATAGGAGCAAGCATTTCTGCTGCGGCATTACTTACGGCCTTCAAATTTTTTGTCCCCGCGAAGAAGAAACAATCAAGCGTAGTAAAAATGCTTACTCAAGATGGAACCCTGGTAGAAGTTAATGTTGCAGCCCTGCCGCTTAAGAAGAAAAAAATTACGAATAGGGAAATGCAAAGCTGGATCAAACCAAAAGAAGTCTAATCAACAAACCTGTAAAATGAATCAGGAAAAATCGCGCCGTGAATTTTTGGCGGCGGGTCTTTTAACAACTTTAGCCGTTGCGTGTAATACTAAGAAATCACCTTTTCCCGACAGCACCGATGTGATAGCATCCGGGAAAAAAGTAAAATTGCTATCCGTTGATGGTGACATTGTAGAAGTGGATGAGGCATTTTTAAAGCCCGTGCCATACATGCCATCAGTAAGTAATTCTGAGGCAAGAAAAGGGATTCCGGGCAAAAAATTTGCAATGGTCATTGACCTTTCAAGATGCAAAAACGTTAAAGCCTGCCAGGCATCCTGTAATCATGCACACCATGTAGAAGACGCTCAAAATTGGATAAAGGTATATCCAATGCAGGACGCTAAAATGGAAGCTCCTTATTGGCAACCGACTACTTGTATGCATTGCGATGAACCGCCTTGCGTAAAAGTATGCCCTGTAGATGCGACCTTCAAAAGGCAGGATGGTATTGTATTAATTGATAGTGACAGGTGTATTGGCTGTCGTTTTTGTATGGCCGCATGTCCTTATTCCACAAGAGTATTTAACTGGGGCGAACCAGATTTGCCGGCTAATATTGCTGATCAATCTTACAATGCAGAAACAAGCGTACCGCAAAAAAAAGGGACAGTTGGTAAATGCGATTTTTGCCCGGATATGACACGAATGGGTATGCTGCCACATTGCGTTTCTGCCTGCCCGAACGGTGTATATTTCTTTGGAGATATGATTGAGGATTCGGTTACTAACGGTGCGGAAACTTTTCGTTTCAGCGACCTCGTTAGAGACAAAGCCGGTTACCGCCTGATGGAAGATCTCGGAACAAAACCAAGTGTTTACTATCTCCCACCCGTAAACAGGAATTTCAAGTTTGAAGAAGGGCTTAAAAAAGATGAGCCGGCTCAGAAAAAATCTTAAACTATAATGGAACATTTGCAAAATTTATCTGATCAACAAATTACAAATGATTTACTACCGCAAAAATTTGGCCGCAGGGGAATGACATGGACTGTTGGATTAATTGTGATATGCTGTGTTGGTGCATTTGCATACATCAAACAACTTAGGGAAGGTTTAATAGTTACCAACATGGGCGATTATGTGTCGTGGGGAATTTATATTTCAAACTTTGTTTTCTTTGTTGCCGTAAGCCTGGTGGGATCTCTTATTACGGCAATTTTTCGTCTATCCGGCGTGCCATGGCGGACACCACTAACACGCATAGCCGAAATTATCGCCGTATCAAACATTACTTTTGCCGCACTCATTATCGTGGTAGATATGGGCCGGCCAGATAGAATATATTACTTGTTCACTCATGGCCGCATCCAGTCCCCGATATTGTGGGATGTAATTGTAATTACAACCTATTTCTTCCTAAGCTTATTTCTGCTATATATCACATTGATCCCGGATGTGAGAATGATGATCTCATTGAAAAATAAGCTGGGTAAGCCGTTTTCAAAGCTATATAAATGGATGGCTTCATTTTGGAAAGGGACAGCGGCACAGGAAAAGATCAGGGATAGATCTATTACGATTCTTTGCATTACCATTGTTCCCGTTGCATTCTGCATACATACAGTTACTTCCTGGTTATTTGCAACAACCTATCGTCCGGGTTGGGATAGCAGCAATTTTGGTGCTTATTTCGTCTCAGGTGCTTTTCTCGTAGGTGCCGGCGCGGTAGTGGTGGCGATGTTTGTTTTTCGCTGTGTTTATAAACTGGAAAAGTATATCACTGAATTACACTTTGATAAAATGGGCAAGATAACGGTTATGCTTGCACTATTATATCTATATTTTAATGTGAATGAATTTTTGGTTCCCGCCTTTAAAATGAAAGAAGAAGACAAGGAGTATTTAAATGGCCTTTTCACCGGTGATTATTCTGTCATGTTCTGGTTTGCTATTATGGTAGGGATGATTATCCCGATATTAGTCCTGGTATTTAAAAAAGGCAGAAAACCGTTGCCAGTCTTTATCATCGGTGTAATGGTGGTTGTCGGTGCGTGGTTTAAGCGATATCTTATCGTGACGCCAACATTGCTACATCCTTTTTTACCCAAATATGATTCCCCTGCAAGGTTCAGTCATTACTTTCCAAGTTGGGAAGAGTGGGCCATTACTATTGGTTCCATGGCGGGTGTATTACTTATTATTACTTTTTTTGTAAGAGTGTTTCCAATAATATCAATTTATAAAACACTGGAGGATAAAAATGAACTGATTAAACTAAATGAAAAAATTGAAGCATATGGAAATGTCCCGGTTTCTTAAATCTATTATAATTCCTTTTTTCGTTTGTGCTATTACCGCTAGTACAACCTATGCACAAGATACCTCGGCAGTCTCTCCCGTAACACTAAGCCTCCAATATTTTCTACCTTTAAACAATGTGCCTTACCTGGAAGTAACTACTAAAAGAAAAGTGGGACGTAAATTTGAAGCTGTAAAAAAAATGCGGGTGAGTATTTACTTCAGCGAAGCTGTAGCAGGCAATCTACTTGGCAAAGTTGTTACAGATACTATTGGAAAGGCAAGAATTGGCCTGCCGCCTTCTTTTAAAAATACATGGGATTCGCTCAATGAATTTAAATTTCTTGCACAATCTGATTCAACTGCAGGGCAGGGAATGTTGAGCGCGGATATTACTATAAAAAAAGCGATACTAACTCTTGACACAACCTCCGTTGATGGAGTACGGACCGTTGTAGGTGAGTTAAAAGAAAAAAGTGAAAAAGGATGGGTGGCAATGAAAGGTATTGATATGCAGCTATCCATAAAACGGATGCTGGGTAACCTATCGGGGGGTGATGAAGCAAATTACACCTCTGACTCTACAGGCTTGTCGAGCGCCGAGTTTAAAAAAGATTCAATTCCAGGAAACGAAAAAGGAGATATTACGCTGGTTGCCAAAGTAGATGATAATGACACATATGGTACTCTCATAGCAGAAAAAACAGTAAACTGGGGATCCGCAATCCGGCCGCCGGTAGACTTCTTTGCTCAAAGAACGCTTTGGTCAACTCGCTTCAAAACTCCAATATGGTTATTATTTGTAGTGTATTCAATTGTTATCGGCGTATGGGTTACAATAATATATTTAGCATTTCAACTGATAAAAATAAAAAAATTAGGTACTGAGGCAGGATAATAATGTAACGGTGAATTGCAAATATGTTTCACCTTCATTGCGACGAAGCTATTGTTAGTTAGCATTATTATTAAATAACTGAACCATTTTGAAGAGTAAAATATGCCAGGTAAAAAACTTGAACAATTAAAAATTGAGGTGGATACCTGGAAGAGATTTATTGATTTTTTCCGTGAGGAAAATGTGCATTTAAAAAACAGGCTTTCGAATATTCTTAAGAACAAGTTTGATATAACATTACTTGAGCAAATGGAGAATTTTCAAAGCAAATTTATAAAGCACGATGAGTTAATTATCTTTCTTAAAAAGGATATAGCACAACTGGATAAGTTATTAATAATTGAAAGATCAAACGAAAATAAGAGCAACGATTTTCTTGATCATAAGTTCAATAAATTTAGGAATAACCTTGTTAATTCTGAAAAACAATTTTACCAGCTCCAAATAGATTTTAATGGCTACCTGGCGGAAAATATGCTCTGACACTAACTATTCAACGTGCATTCTTAATCCAATTTATTTTTGAGGCTAAAATTCCTGCTACTGATCCGTTGAAAAAAAATCAATCTGTATGGTAATTATTTTTATTTCAACTTTATAAAAAATTAAATTTAAGCTTCGCAAAATATGGAATATAATAAAAATGTTTCAGCGGAAGACGCTGTAAAAATTATCCAATCGGGCAACAGGGTTTTTATTCATGGCAGCGCTGCGACGCCTGTTCACATTTTGGCATCGCTTTGGCAAAGGCATGCGGAATTAAGAAATGTTGAATTGGTAAGTATCACAACGTTTGGAAATATTAATTTTAATGACCCTTTGTATAGAAAAAGTTTCTTTATAAACTCTTTGTTTGTTTCTGAAAACAGCCGGGCGGTTGTCAATAGTGAATACGGTGATTATGTTCCTATTTTCCTTAGCCAGATTCCGCAATTATTTAAAAGAAATATACTGCCGATAGATGTGGCTATTGTACAGGTTTCGCCACCGGATGTTCATGGGTACTGCTCATTAGGAACTTCTGTTGATATTGCCAGGGCCGCTGTTGGTACTGCAACGCACGTTATTGCGCAGGTGAACTCAAAGATGCCCCGCACGCATGGTGATGGTTTTATTCATGTTAACAAAATTGATTCGTTGGTATGGCACGATAATGATTTACCTGAAATTGATTATCAATTAAAGTCTAATGATACTATAATTCAAATAGGACGGAATGTGGCATCCCTTATAGAAGACGGTGCAACCTTACAGTTGGGCATAGGTGCTATTCCCGACCAGGTATTGCGCAACCTTATTAACCACAAAGGCCTCGGCCTGCATACTGAAATGTTATCAGATGGCGTAATTCCATTAATAGAAAAAGGCGTAATTGATAACAGTCGAAAGAAGCTAAACGTGGGCCGTTCTGTCACAAGCTTTATGGCAGGCACAAAAAGATTGTATGATTTTGTAAATGACAATCCTTCAATAAGAGTGATGGATATAGGTTATGTAAACGATACCTCCGTTATAAGACAGAACCCGAAAGTAGCCGCGATAAATAGCGCCATTGAAATTGACCTAACGGGCCAGGTATGCGCAGATTCTTTTGGTACGTACCAATATTCGGGTATTGGCGGACAAATGGATTTTATACACGGCGCTTCATTATCCGAAGGTGGAAAACCTATTATAGCCATACCTTCCATTACATCAAAAGGAATCTCAAGAATTGTTCCTTTTTTAAAAGAAGGGGCAGGGGTGGTAACAACAAGGGGCCACGTGCATTGGGTAGTAACGGAATTCGGAATGACGGACCTTTTTGGTAAGAGTCTAAAACAAAGAGCAAAAGAATTAATTCGCATAGCACATCCCAACCATAAAGAATCATTGGATAAAGCTTTTTTTGAACGATTCAAATTGTAATCCTATAAAATAAGATTTTGGATAACGATTTACTATTTCCCCGATAAAAGTGATTTAGAAGCGTATGGAAATGTAGATGGTCAAAAACGTTTCCGCATGATTAAATGATGTTACAGTAGAAAGTCTATGATTTCTATCATTCTCCGGCTTGTTGATAGTCAGTAACATATTTTGATAAACATTTTACTTTTGCTACAACTAATAGCCGTTCTTCTTTCCTAATATTATAACACGCTGATGAATCAAAATAGTGCCGCTTTCCTGGATGATTTTTTTATAGCAGGACTTAGTTATAAAAATTCCGACGCAGTTACCAGGGGAAAATTTGCAATAAATAATGAACAATATTTAAATATTCTCAAGCTTGCTCCTTCTTACGGAATTGATAATTTAATTGTTCTTTCCACCTGTAACCGAACTGAAATTTATGGTTTTGCTAAAAACGCTTCACAACTGATAGAATTGCTATGCAATGAAACTATTGGTGGTATAGAACTGTTTAAGAAAACGGCTTATGTAAAAAACGGGTTAGATGCAATTGCTCATTTATACAATGTAGGATGCAGCCTGGATTCTCAAATACTTGGCGACTATGAAATCACAGGCCAGTTGAAAAAGGCGATAAAAGTTTCCAGGGATCATAAATTTATCGGTGCCACTTTTGACCGGCTGCTTAATAGCGTTTTACAATCTTCTAAAAAAATTAAAACTGAAACACTATTAAGTGAAGGTTTAATATCTGTGTCTTTTGCGGCAGTTAAATACATGAAGGAAAAAACAAAATTTACTGATAAACACAACATATTGGTTTTGGGAATTGGTAAGATGGGAAGCAACACCTGCAAAAATTTGGTTGATTATTTTGGAACGACCAATATCACCGTAATTAACCGGACTGAAGAAAAAGCTTTTGAACTTGCCCAAAAATTACATTTAAGATTTGCTCCAATAAGTGAATTGGCTAACGAAGTTGCGGCATCGGATATTATCGTGATTGCGACAGACGCCGCCGAGCCGGTGTTGTTAAAATCTCACCTGGAAAATAAGGGCGATAAATTACTCATTGATCTATCCATTCCGTGTAATGTTGAAGCCGGATCTGAAAAACTCCCCAATATAACATTGGTAAATATTGATCAACTTTCTGCCATTAAAGATGAAAGCCTAAAAAAGCGTGAAGCGGAAATACCGAAGGCCAAAATAATAATAGAGGAAAACATCGCAGAATTTTTAAAGTGGCATGAAATGCTCAACCAGGTGCGTGTTTTAAAAGTTATCAAATCAAAACTCGAACTTATTCAAACCCAGTTTTTAATTGCGCCTGAGCCAGCATATGATAAAAGATCCGCTAAAAAAGATCAAACAATACAACGGGTGATTAATTCAATTGCTCCCAAAATCTATGGGGCAAATAATCACGGCTGTTCCTGTATTGAAGCAATAAATAATTTTATGACAGCCTCTTAAAATTAAAAGGAGGGTTATAAGAAAATATTTTTGTTTAACCATTAAGTTTTCACACTTCTTTTGAAATCTTTCTTGTCTTTATTATTTTAATTCTTATACGCTATGAAGCTTTTTTTTCTTTGGAATTAACTTTTATTTGAAAAGGAAAAAATATTGAATAAAAAACCTTTCTCACCTCAATTATTGTTTCAACTTTTCCGCTACATTTCCCAGCCGTTATTTTATTTTGAAATAAAAATAAATCCAGGTTAACAAACTATTATCAAAATAAAGTGGTGAAGATCCAGTTAGCTTATCTTACAACATATGGAAGAAAGTATATTAGTTAAGACAGAAGTAATACAAAGTCTTATAGAACATAACGATGAATTAGAAAATTATTTCAGGAATACTATACTTCCACAATTTTATGTTGAGGCAAATCTTATTTTGAAGAAATTTACGCTGCATAATTATTTCAATAACAGGTAAGGGTATAGGTATTGAGCAGAGTAAACAAGATGCAGCCTTCGCTAAATATCACAGATTGGATAACGCCTTTAAAGGTTCTGTTAGTCTTCATTTGTAAGAATAACCTTTAAAGTTTTATTCACCGCCGCATTTTGAAAAGTATCATAAGCCTCTAAAATGTTCTTCAATTTAAAATGGTGCGTTATTAATTTCGTAGCATCTATTTTTTCAGAAGTAACTGTCTTCATCAGCATAGGCGTAGTAACGGTGTCGACTAGCCGCGTAGTAATGGTTATATTTTTTGACCACAATGTTTCAAGATGCAAAGGGGCGCTCTTTCCATGCACACCAATATTGGCAATATGTCCTCCAGGCGCAACAATGGACTGGCACAATTCAAACGTAGCCGGAACACCCACTGCTTCAATAGCTACGTCCACACCTTTATTTTCTGTAAGGGAAAGTATTCTCGATATAGCATCTTCGTTTTGATTGTTGATCGTATCAGTTGCGCCAAATTTTTTACTTACTTCAAGGCGGTTGTCATCAAAATCGATCATGATAATGGATGCTGGCGAATAAAATTGTGCTGTAAGCAAAGCAGCCATGCCAATAGGTCCGGCGCCAATAATCGCG
>JBBRSV010000087.1:0-21393 GCA_038245055.1 Chitinophagales bacterium
TAGACAGGTATAGCAATGGACGCTCAGGCCGGAGGCTTCTGAACCGGATAAAATTTCTTTTAAACGGCATCACCCTGATTCTTGATCCATAAAGCAATTTTGATTCCTTCATCATTCTGTAGACTTTCTTATGATTAATAACCCATCCAATCTCTTTAAGTTCATCAGTTAAATTGCGATACCCGTAACAACAAAACGCCTGTGACAAGGTGTTCTCTATATCTTTTATCACTACTGCGTTCTCAACCAACTCGCCATCCTGATTCACACTGTGTGTACTAGCATAACAAATTGGCCATCATAGTAGTAAGCGGTTCGAATTCATTGCTGACGGACGAAACAAAAAAGCTGGTGTGCCCTGCGAAACGGGGCGGGGATAATTGTTTCGCCGCCCCAAAGGGGCATTAAAAATAACCCTGTCTTCCCGAAGTAAAAGCAAATTAAAAACTTGCTGAGTTTTTGAATTTGCACACAGAAATCAGGGATTTGATTATGATTTAAGAACTATTCACCATTCGTCACTATTCTATAAAAATATTTCCAAAATGAAGTTTCTTTACAGTAGCTCCATAAAGTATCATTTTAGCTATGAATTTGCTTCAAAATTGTTGCGTCATCAAGTCATTTCCCAATTTCGATAAAAGCGGATTTGATATGTACACGTACAATTCTCAATTTAAAACTGCTAATGTCATTATACACGCAAGCTCAAAAGAAGTTTCCTATCCCGAACATTGGGGCCCATTATCTATTAAATGTGCTTTTAAGGGAAAAGAATTTTATAGGGTAAACAATTGTAATTATGCTGTAGCTGATGAAAACTATCTGGTGATCAATGATGGGAACCATTACAGTAGTTATATTGATTCAATTGCGGAGGTGGAATCCTTCACCATTAATTTTTCTCAGTCATTTGTCAAAGAATTTATGGAAAGCGCAAATGAAACAGACGAAGCATTGCTTGCAAATTTCAGAAATTTCGACAATAATAACAATGTGGAAATTATTGAACGGCTCTATTTACATGATGATTCTGTAGGCCCTGTTATTTTCCGGATGCTGCAGCTTACTGAGGAGGATTTTGACGGTAACGAAGGGCAAATAGAAGAACTTTATTTTTTACTTTTGGAAAGGTTACTTCATAAGCAGAAAGCCACGTTGAATGAAGTAAGCCGTATACAAGCCGTTAAGAAGAGCACACAAATTGAACTATACAAACGGCTCTACCGTGCCAAAGACTATATTGATTCCTGCTATGAGGAAGAAATAACTATCCAGCATTTGGCAACTGTATGTTGGCTGAATCAGTCGTACTTTTTACGCCAGTTCAAGAAATATTTTAGAATATCCCCACTTCAGTACATTATTTCTAAAAGAATGGAAGCGGCAAAGAGAATGCTTGAAAAGGATGCTTTTATGCCCATTTCAGAAGTTTGCACGCAGGTTGGATACAGCGATATTTCTTCTTTCAGTAAGTTATTCAAGGGCTTTTACAACTCATCACCTGAGAAATTCCGAATGTTGCATCATAATAAAATTGTTAATCCGGTATAGACAGTTCATATTCTATCGTAATTAGCCTTGGGTTTTCTATTCTGTTTTAATCTACCTGAGATGTTTATTTTTTTTTATGGCCCAAAAAATTTCTTTAATGGCATCAATAACTGCCTGCGGGTCTTCTAAGTGAATATTATGCCCGCTATTATAATCAATGATATGTTTGCTGTTGGTTGATAAATGAGCAAGCTCTCCCTGTAATTTTAATCTTTCTGTTTCAAGTTCTGCTGAATCAGTTCTTCCCTCATATCCGCCGCTTCCTTTTGTAAGAACCATCAAGGGAATATTTCCGAGTTTATAAGAAGCTTTACCTTTGTGTTTATACATATCTGCTACATCTTCGGGTGACCAATCCATTTCAGCCATTGCAGCATCCCTGTATGCTGGTTGAGATTGCGCCCATATTTGCAACTGCTGAAGCGTGGGTGAAAGTTTATTGAGCGGAAACTCAATCGTAGAATCTAATGTTCCTGCTTCTTTAATAGTTGAAACAGGTTTAAAAAATGTTTGCACCGTTCGCACAGACCTGCCCTTCGCCAGTTGGCGGATACGCATGGGAGTATCGCCACCCATAAAAATTCTTTGGTCTTCCTGAACAGCTTCAACCAAAACCATTCCTGCAACTTCATTAGGATAATATCTTGCAAAAGCCCTTACAAGAAATCCTCCGAAAGATTGACCAACAAAAATGTAAGGAGCTTTTATTCCTGCATTATGCAATGCAGTATGTAATTCAAAACATATTTGTTTACTTGTTCTTGGTACAGGACCCGGTTCACTCCATGAATAACCAGCCCTGTCATAAGAAACAGTTTTTGCAAATTTTGCGACCTCAGGCTGTACAAGGCTCCACACAAATGAAAAATCTGCACTTCCATTTTCGAATAGCACTGTCGGGTTGCCTTTACCCTGGATATTTAAATGCAGTTTGTGGCCCCCGGCATCAACTAAAATCCCCAGAGGCAAAGGATTCTTATTTACCTGGCTGTATGCGTTGCTCACAATGCAGATCAGCAAAAGCTGACTGCAAAAGATTAAAATATTTACTTTTAAAATATTCATAAAAATATTTTTATTCCCTTTCGAAAATAAAACCAACAATTAAATTTTCTGCAAAAGACGTTTGCCTGGTTTTCCTTATTGAAGTATTTTTATCACGACTGATTATTTATTTAGTATTGGCAGACTTGGAATCTTTCGTGAACAACTGGAATTAACTGTTGCCAGCATAAGGACAATCGCAGTAATGACCTTAATTTTCATTTTCTTAATATTTTCGTTCAAAATTGAGCTATTTAATGGCTAGGATAAATTCCATTACCAGATCCTGGTTTTTAAAATAAGCTTTTGACGACAAAAAAACAGGATAAACAGGTTCTATCCATTTTCGTTTATCGCCTGGTATTGTTTCGTGATATTTGTTTGAAATACTACCCATTGCACCGCTAAAGGGTAATAGAATATAATTTTCTTCGCCAACAAAATTAGGGCTTGAAGAAGAAGGCTCACCCGCAAACAACGCATGCGTTTCTCTGCTTATTAATGATATAAATATTTGTGCGGCGGAAAAAGTATTTCTGCCAGTAATTACAATAATTTTTGAATTTGGGTTTGCATGTTCAAACTCTTTTATCGCATCCATTAGTGGTGGAAGTAAACCTGAATTTCCGCCATTGTTGTGCCTTACATCAATGATAAATAATTTTGGCTTTTCAGTTTGCAAAGCGCTGTCGAGCTGTACTGCAAATGCAGCAAGGGTTTCATTGTCTTTATCATACACCTGGTTAAACTGAAAATAAAAAGCTTTTTTTTCAGTTAATACTTTAAACCAATAATTATCGGGAACATTGGATAAGTAAAGTGGAACAGGAATATTATGCGCTAATTTAGAAGGAAAGAGTTTTGGAATTCCGTGAAAATCTGTTGCAGGTATAAATGAAATGCTTCTTGTAATTGCTTTTCTATTTTTATCGGTAAGCTTCATTTCAACATCAGCAGACCCTGCCATCAATCCATACTGTTCATAAACACCCCTGAAACGAAGTACAGAAGGTGCAAACCATTGCACGGTAAATTTGTTGTCGTGATGTATATAAGCATTCATGTCATCAATTAATTTAGTGATAGCAACACCATGAATGCTTTCGACTTTGCAGCCGATTAAATTTTTGTTGGGTTCATCTGCATCAATTATGTAAACACCATCGCTGAAAATATAAAACTGCAGTGGCAAATAAAATGAATTTACATTTCTTGCAACAGGCAAAATATAAGAATGCCCGTCGTGCATATAAAACATCAGGCGTTCGAGTTCGCCTAACATTCTTTCGTCGCTGTACAGAGAAATTTTTGTTTTAAGATTTTTTGCATCGGCGAGCAATTGCTGGGATAAAGGTTTTGAACGATAAACATAATGTTGCGTTTTCATTAATGACATCATCGTATCAATATCTGATGACCAGCCTTTAATCCGTTCTTGTTGCTTTTTATCTTGCGCCAATAATACGCCAGGCCCGCAAAGAAAAATAAAAAGAAAAGAAACAAATATTTGCTTTGGAAATTCTTTCATGTTTTAATTAATTTATTTTTTTGAAGTAATCTTTCTTCTACCTTTCCATTCGCTTAATAAATCAGGCAGACTTTTGAACCATCTTGTGTAACAGATCCTCAAGTATCGAACCTTTAACTGTACAGTTTTAATAAGACAGCTTATCCAATTTATTCAAGCCTGCTTCTAGTTACAATTTTAAGAACTGCATGCTGGATATTTTTCTAAAAGCAATTGTGGTCTGATAGGCCTTTTTTCAAAACTTCCACCACAATTGGGACAAACCTTGTGTAAAATATTTTCTACGCAATCTTTGCAAAAAGTGCATTCGAATGAACAAATCATAGCTTCCTCACTTTCATTCGGAAGTTCATTGCCGCAACTTTCACAATTTGACTTTATTTGAAGCATGTTATTTTAAATAATTTTTGGAATAAATGATTTTATTGCGCTTTTAATTTATTTACTTCAGCTTGAAAAGTAGATAACCTTTGCTTTTTTAAATTATCATCAGGAATGTTTGCGATGGCAATTTCCCAATTATGAACAGCATTGGTTTTATCGCCGGTTGCAGCATAGCTTCTGGCAAGCGATACATAAGTCCAGCATTTTTCATCAGGATGTTTTTTTTGATTGTAGAGTGATATTTCCAGGGCTTTATCTTTTTTGCCTTGCGCTAACAGGGTTCTGCAGTATAAGAAAACAGAAAATACATCTGCACCTTCGGCATGCATTGCTTTTTCCATAATACTGTCTGCTGCTGCATTACGCCCCATCGCATTCAGTACGGCGGCCTTTGCCTGATAGTTAGTAAAATCTGCCTTCCCGGATGTTGCTCCTCTAAAAGGTTCTGAAATAGCTCTATCTGCCCACACCAAAGCTTCATCAAGATTTACTTTATTGCTGGCACAATAAGTTGCAGCCATTGACCAGTTTTGCGGGTCAAATCCTGCCCATCCTAATAAATCAGTCCTCATTTTACCTATATAAAGTTGAACAACATTTGGTACTTCTATCTTAAAGGGAAATCGCTTTAATTCCCATTGTAAATATGCATTGACAGATTTGGTTTGACGGTCATCAAATCCATAAGTAAGCCATTCTGTATATGCAGCATCTTCTGCATTCGTTGGTATTCTGTTAATATCATACTTTGGGTCGTATTGAAAACTACCCCAGCCAATGTTTGATGATAATATCCAATAAGAAGACCCGACTTTTTCAAGATCGAGAAACATCGCATAAGTACCCGCCTTTACCTGCCGGCCATCAATGGTTACATCATGCGAAAAAGTAATCGTAGTACTTTCATTAGCGCCGGCTCGCCAGGGTCCAGACTTTGATGGGCCAAACCCCTGGTCTATAAAACCATAATGAACCAGTTCGCCCCATATGTGTCCCTTACGATCTGCACCATTTGGGGCATGCACATCGGGGCTATGATAAGCAATGGTAATTTTTACTGGCCCCACCCATTGTGATACCTCAGCTTTTTCATTATCGCCGTTATAGGGCATGGCTATTTCAGAAAAATCCTGTGCTTTTCCAATCACTGCAATAAGCACTGTTAACAATCCGATAAAAAGAAATTTCATATGCTATTTTTTATTTTCTCCTGTAATAAGTAAAATCATAACTTGTTGTCCATGTTTTGCCCCCATCTGCAGAAGTTTCGTTAAACTGCCGCACTTGATTTGGTCCCTGGTTATAAAAAATAAACCTGCCAACCAGTGGTTTTCCCTGTGCATCTTTGGTTTCAAATGTAAAGTGCATGGCGTTATTTTTATATTCGCCATTTACAAACTCCTGTGTTCCGTTTGCATAGTTTCCTGCCCAGCTTTGTTTCCATTTATTTGTTACAGGGTCAATGAAATTGATACTTTTACCTTTACTATTCGGACTTTCCCAGTTTTCCAAAATGGCGCAACCGCCGGAAATTATCTGTATCATACTTTTTGCCCCGGGGCCAGCAGGTGTTGTTCCTGTGGGATATACTTCCCATTCCCCTACCCAAAAATCAAACTCACGTACATGTGCATCGGCCATGCATGGATTGGCATTGATATAAACCTGTTCCCTTAAATGTTTAAAATACGCCTGGCTTCTTACTTTATTGAATTCAGTAAGGGTATCCATTTCTTTTGCATTGCTGTACCCGAGCTTTACTGCACTATCCAATGCAATAAATGTTCTGGCGTTATCTTTTTGCACAGCAAATATTCTTGCCATTCTCGAATACGCAATTGCTTTTAACGGTGGCGGTGGATTTTGCGAAAGAGACTTTTCAAAACATCTTAAGGCCTCGTCATAGTTTTTTACATTATAGTTGCTGAACCCAAGCCTGTTCCATGCCAAAGGATTTCGGGTAGTATCCTTTAATATTGATTCATACACTTGTTTTGCCACGCGGTAATTGGCGGCTATAAATAATGAATCTGCTTTACTAATCTGGGCCCTGGCAATAATTGAAGCATACACTAACAATAATATTAAAACGTTCGCTTTCATTTATTAATCTCTAGGTGATGTTTATTTTCAAAGCAATTTTAAACTCAAATTTGGAACTCAGCATGGTGAAAATTGACTTTTTTGCCTTTATATTGATGAAGGGAAAATTGAGCTCGTTGAAATTCAAAATCAACATAGCTCCTTATTTTTAAGTTATTCCGGCATTCAAACGGTAGTATATTTTAAGCCTTTACACTACATTGCTTTATCTCACAAATTGGCGGGATAATTTATTTTTCAGCTTTTAGGCCAGTGCTTCTAAAACTATGTTGCTTTTTTTTCCGAAAATCTTTTGAAATGATATTCCTTTTGCTACTGCATCTGTAATACAAAAAGGTAGAAAGAAGGAATTGTCGAACTTAACAAGAGCTCGCAGTAAATAATCTTCACTTCATCCCTCTAACACATCCATTCAATACAGCACCTGTTGTTGCAGGTAAGTTCCGCTTTCAGTTTTGTGCAATTATCATAATAACTAAGAAATGAAATTGCAAAACTTCTTTTACTCCCGGGAGTATTTCCTGAGCAATCAAATGCACAACTTAGTGCCCAATTTTACTAAGACGATTCAGTTATTTCAATGCCTGTATTATTTTTTGCCTTTGTTGATTGCTGCAATTATTACATTTCATACAGTCTATCCAGCAATTCACGCCCAACTACATTGTTAAACCGATAATTCAAAAATATCTTGCAGCAGGTTTAAAATAATGAAAACATAACATCGAAATATTTATGGTCGCGGCATTCGTTATAATCCCAGTCTCAGCCGTAATTGTAGTAGCCCATTAAACTGGCAAAGAGCATGTTTTGCATAATGCGAGCAAAACCTTATTTACTCAATAATAAAACCAAAAAAACAATGACAAAAATTACGTTATCAGCTTTAAGCCTACTAATTGGCTTTTCAACTATTACCAGTTGTAATAATGCCGACACACCTAAAACAAAATCAGAAAGTGAAACAAAGCTGACAAATGCAAAAACACCAGAATATTTCAACCTGCGACCAAATCTGGAAAAAGCATTTGGATATTCACACGCAGTAAGAATTGGAAACGACCTTAAAATTTCGGGAGCAGCAAGTATGAACGACTCAGGAATGGTAGTTGCACCGGACAATATGGAACAACAAATGGAGAATTGCTACAACGACTTAGAAAAAATCCTACAACATTACGGGTACACGTTTGACGACGTAGTGGCTGAAAATGTTTACACCACAAACATGAAAGACTTTATAAAAGTTTCAGGGTTTCGCCATTCAATTTATAAAAAACAATTTCCGACCGGAACCTGGCTTGAAGTAAAAGGTTTGGCACTTGACAAACAATTACTTGAGATAGACATGGAGGCTCATAAAGCCAGGTAAGCAAGCAAGTAAATTAAGTAACGCATGCACAAAGGCGGTTTACTGATTTTAAATGATAAAGAAAATTCATTACATATCCGGGCTTACGATTACCATTTTTATCGTACTGCACTTATTCAATCATAGCGTAAGTATTTTAGGTGCAGCGGCGCATATTAAAATGATGGACACATTGCGGTATTTTTACCGTAGTGTCTTTCTTGAAACAATATTACTAGCTTGTGTATTTGTACAAATTATTTCCGGGCTAAAACTTTTTATTCTAAAAATAAAAATTGCCCATTCAGCATTTCAATTGTTGCAGCTTTATTCCGGGTTGTACCTGGCAATTTTCTTTGTTATTCATTTGGGTGCAGTTTTAAGCGGCCGATTTTTTCTTCACCTGAATACCAATTATTATTTTGGTGTAGCAGGGCTCAATACTTTTCCATACAACTTGCTTTTTGTGCCTTATTATGGTCTGGCGATTATCGCTTTCTTTAGTCACATTGCAGCAGTACACCATAAAAAAATGAAGCTCAATGTTTTTGGATTGACGCCTATTGTACAATCAAAAGCAATAATAGTTGTCGGATTTTTTTTGACCATTGTGATTTTTTATGGGCTTACCAATCGTTTTAACGGGGTAAGAATACCGGCAGCCTATAACATACTTATTGATAAATAATACTTCCTGCTTTACTACCAGTACCCTGAAGCATATTTTACTGTGTTGTAAAGAAACATTTCGGATCAATAAAAATTAAAAACTACAACTCATGGCTATAAATTTATACAATGGATTTTACAACAAAATTACACTTGAGCAGTTTCGTTGTATTTCATTCAACAGGCAAGCCTTTACTTTTGAATGGACGCTTCAACCTAACGGGTATGTTCCTTTTGAGCATATTCATATTAACCAGGATGAAATATTTCACATTAAGACAGGAGAAGTCAGGCTGCTGATTGAGGACAAGGAATATATAGGCAAAGCAGGTGAGAGCATTACAGTACCGAAGGGGAAAAGGCATACCGCATTTAATAATAAAGCTGCGATACTTACCTGTTGGGTTGAATATAAACCCGGACTTGATAACTATACTTTTTTCCAATGTTTTGCTGGGTTGACCATTGATGAGGATATAAATAAAAGAGGACAAATAAACATTCCAAGGATGTGCTACTTTACAAAAAAAATGCAGGCACAATGTATAACCAGGCCAACCAATTCCCCGCTCCCATTTTTAATTTTGCTATCAATTGCTTTTATATAATTGGATTATTTCTGGGCTGGAAAAAATTGTTTTTAAAATATACTAATATTAGCTAAAACCTAATGCAAGTTGGAGAAACTACAATCCTGGCGATACTTACACAAGATGCTTAATATAGTTATAACGGCACAAGCGTGCGACGCAACGATGCTTAATAGTAGAAATGCTGCCGGGTACAAAAAATGCTATATTGCTTCTATAATGCTTTTCTTGCGTCGCACTCTTGTACAGCAGAATGCTACTGGGCGATATGCAAGAACTTTAAAATATCGCCAGCTTCAATGCTTCAATAGTGGATGGCTGAATACGGTAGAAAAAATCATATAGACAATAGGAATTTTCCATTGCATACAATTAAATCCGAAATAAATAATGACAAAACAAATTACCATAATAGGAGGTGGAATTGCAGGACTAACAGCTGCAATTGCGCTAAATAAAGCAGGCATTAAAACCAGCATATTTGAAGCAGCGCCTTCTATAAAAGCTGTGGGCGCCGGGCTTGCACTCGGGGCCAATGCAATGCTTGCCTTTAAAAAATTAGAGATGATTGATGAGGTAGTAAAATGCGGCAGGGTGCTACCCTCCTTTTCTATATTTGATGAGAAAGGAAAACTGGTTACACGTACCGATAATAAAGCACTGTCCAATAAATACGGTATTGATAATTTTACTATTCACCGGGCAGCGTTACATCAATTGCTTTTTTCTAAAATCGATAGTCAATCCGTTTACCTGAACAAAAGAGCCGTTGATGTAGCGCAAAAAGAAGATACCATAATTGTAAAATTTCAAGACGGCTCCATGCATGAAACAAATTATTTAATTGTGGCTGATGGCATTCATTCATCAATCAGAAAAAAAATACTTCCTGATATTGAACCCCGCTATGCTGGTTATACCTGCTGGAGAGCTGTGATAGATAATAGTCACCTCAACATTTTGGAAAGTTCAGAAACGTGGGGAACTAATGGAAGGTTTGGTATCGTTCCCTTGGCAGATAAAAAAATTTATTGGTTTGCCTGTGTAAATGCTAAACAAAATGATGGTGCATTAAAATATTACAAAACAAAAGAGCTACTCAATATTTTTAAAAACTTTCATGCACCCATATCAGCCATCTTAAAAGAAACAAAAGATGAGGATATTTTATGGAATGACATTGTTGATTTACAACCTATCAAACAATACGCTTATAATAATATTCTGCTGATTGGAGATGCCGCCCATGCTACAACCCCCAACCTTGGGCAAGGAGCCTGCCAGGCAATTGAGGATGCAGTAATACTTGCTGATGAAATGGGCAAGACCGAGTACTATAAACAAGCTTTCGAAGTGTTTGAAAAGCGGCGTTTAAAAAGAACGCATACTATCATCAACACTTCATTAGCTATAGGTAAGGTTGCACAATTGGAGAATAGTTATTTGACCTCCATCAGAAATTTTATTTTCCGTTCACTACCTCGAAGCTTTAATGAAAGGCGATTAAAAAAGTTGTATACTGTAGATCTTTGATAAACGTCCATTTAGATTAAGCAGCATATCAAATTAACCTTTAAGGATGAAATAAATCATTGTAACAAGTACGATCAATATCTTACAAAAGCTTGAAAAAGTTACATCACACTAAAAAGTTCGTTTGCCTATCTTAGTTTAATTGCTGATGTTTATTCAGGAAAAATAGCAGCGCTTTATTTATCAAAAACATAGAAGGATTAGGCAGTATAAAAGCGTTGCAAATGTAAGTAAAAGGTTGTGATGATATTACAAAAATCGATCACCACAGCTACAGAGGAGTTCAATATTGTATCAATGAATATTTGAAAATATTGCAGAAAAATAACATTAAAATCAGCATGACTGAAAATGGCTACCTTTTAGAAAATGCTATTGCTGAATGTGTAAATGTTTTTTTGCAGGGCGATCATAAGCCGCCATCCTGTAGTTCGCAGGCGATGTGTCCGCAGTAGTCACCTGGGAAAAAAAGCGTCAACCTCCAATAAAAAATAAGATGATAAACAGTAAGGCACCGCGTCCTACCAAAACAAAAACAAATATTTTAAATTGCTGTGCCGGAGACTTGGCTGGGTAACACTTGTTCCTTTAATTTTAGTTTCAATGCCATTACTTCCGCCTCCAGTTTTAAAACATATGCTCTTTGCGGGGCAAAGGCCAACTCTATTTCTTCTGCCGTGTAACGGGGCGTAATGTGCTGGGGACAATTCCAGTCATAGGCTTCAATATGCAATACCATCATACGTTCCGGTCGGAATTTATATTCGGTTAAGTCCAGCAAATTATACAAAGCAGGATCATCTTTTAATTCCACAATAGACACCCTTGCAAAAATTTTTAATCTTGCCCTTGCGGGATAATCAACCATTATCAGCGATACCCTGTTGTTGGTTGCCAAATTACCAACGGTGATGTATTGCATGTTACCCTTAAAATCTATGAACCCGATTCTTTTGGAATCCAATACTTTTAAAAACCCTTTTGGCCCTCCCCGGTGTTGAATATAAGGGTATTCACTTTCCCCAATACTTGCCATGTAAAAACTATCCCGTTGTGATATAAAATCAATTTCACTTTCAGTTAGTCCATCAACATAAGTGTCCCTTTCCATTCTCGCATAGCTAGCCCTGCTGCCGAGTTTTTCCTGCATTGCTTTTACTGCTGCTGAATATGCGATTGCTCCAAAATTTTTTGCCATATTATTTTTTCTTAATTCCATAAAAGAGACTGGCTTAGTTCAATCTGTTTGCGATTGTACATTAAAATACCGGCATCTCTCAATTCGTTTAATAATGTGCTTACAGTTTGCCTTGACGCTGTTATTGAATTGGCAATATCAGCGTGAGTGAGATAATTATTCAATATAATTCTGTCGCCCATCTTATTACCATCTGTTTGTGCCCAGTTTTTAATAAAGTGAATAAGCCGGGATTTAGTATCACAAAAAGCCAGTTCGGAATGACGTTGTTCCAGGCGCCCCAATTTGCCCGTTACCATTTTTGAGAATGTTGTCAGCATCGCCTGGTTGCTTTGCAATAAATATTGAAAATCAGAAATGTTGAACATAGCAATCAAAACATTAGAGGTCAGGGCCTGTGCATACGCATCGGCAGACGAATGTATTTCCATACTAATGTTTCCAAAAACATCCGGGGCAGTTATGATATCCTTTATAAGTTCTGCATCATCATTGCCCAATTGAGCAATTTTTATTTTCCCGTTTACGAGCAGGTAAATTTTACTGAACTCGCCGTACCCGAATTTTATGACCTCCCCACGATAAACAGTTCTTAGTCTCATTACTGATTCTACTTCGGTTATTTTATGATCCGTTAAGTTTGCAAATAATGGATGACTTCGAAGTTTTAGATAATCGCTTTCTGTTGCCATATAAAGTGGATTGAGCATACTTTTAAAGAAAATTTCCTGTTGAAATTAAAATCATTCAGCTTTACTGCCTTTACCTTGTTCCGGGTTGATGGTTTTATCTGCCTGTAACAATACCCTGTGCCACAGAGTATCTCCACATTCATCATAAATAACAATATCTTCGTCAACAGTACTGTCTGTTATAGCAACTCGTTTTGGCTTTACAGGAATAAACCCGTTGTTTTTCTTTTCGCTTTTTGAATTACTTAACATAAAATATCTTTTTGCAATTATAATTTTCTGTCAGATGCTTTGATTGCGAGGTCATTGATGCTGGCATACCGCTTTCTCATCAAACCGTTTTCATCAAACTCCCAGTTCTCATTGCCATAAGCCCTGAACCATTGCCCAGCCACATTTTGATATTCATACTCAAACCTCACAGCCATCCGGTTCTCCCGAAAACCCCACAATTCTTTTTTTAGTTTGTAATTCAGTTCCCGTTCCCACTTGCCTTTTAAAAATTCTTTCACAGCTTCCCGTCCGTTAATGAAGTCAGTTCTGTTTCGCCATTCGGTATCAATGGTGTAAGCCATGCAAACTCTTTCAGGGTCTTTGCTATTCCAGGCATCTTCTGCCAGTTGAACTTTCTGCAATGCTGTCTCCATTGTAAAAGGGGGAAGTGGATGTTTTTGTTCCATGTAATTGAAGTTTTAATTATGATAAACAATCAGCACAAAATAAATTTGCGCGAAATAACAATTTTGAAATTTCTGCTTCCAGTGATTGTTGTTTGTCTTTGGCATACCAAAAATGCAATTCGCTAGCATAGGTTGCAGCAGTTGCGGTATTTGATTTCAACTTCTTTACTAAGCTTTGCGCTACAGTTGGCCTTGGGCCCCAGATGCCTGTTACATTGAAATGCACATCCAGTTGTATTAATTTTGGAATAGAGCGGGTGGTGTTGGTAAGATATGCATCCATTAATTCAGGATTCTGGTCACGATAAACCATTCTCATTTCAATTTTTCCGCCGCTCAATTCAGCAATCTCATTAAATACTGGCAGCGTTTGCGAAGCATCACCACACCAATGTTCTGTTAATAATAACCAATAAGTTTTTTGCTTCAGGTTTTTTATTTGTTCTAGTATGATCGAACCGGCAGTAAAAGTTTTCTCTACACGGTGCATACGGCGTTGGTTAAGGTTGATGTATTCTTTAATTTTCAGATCGGCATTTAAAGCCAGGTCCTCAGCCATCTGTTGTTTGTATTGGTTGTAACCAATACCTTTTTCAAGATAAGCAGCATAATCTGACTTTTTAATGAGTGTGTTTGTTGTTGCCATTTTTTGTTTCTTTTACAATACAAAGTTTCAACTATAATCTGCTTTTATAAATGGATAATGAACGCAAAGGGATGGACAGTTTTCTCCGGATTGATTTGTTGCTTACTGAAAGTAATATTTCACCAACGGCCCGCACTAAATTGTTAATCTCATGCCCGTGCATAACCAATCATTTCACGGTATTTTTGCGGCGAAACCTTGGTATTTACTTTAAAAAAGCGGCTGAAATAATATTCATCTTCGTAACCCAGTTCGTAGGCAATTTCCTTTATCGCTTTATTGGTAAGGTATAATTCCCTTTTAGCTTCAGTGATGATGCGTTCATTAATAATACTGGAAATTGACTTATTGTAATAGGCCTTTGAAACCTTACCTAAAGTTTTGGCGGTTACATAAAGCATCGCCGCATAGTCACTGGGCGAATGTTTGGCTTTAAAATTTTCCTCAATGGCATTAATAAGCTTTTGCAAAATATAAGGTTCCTTAATTCCAGCTGCATTATCAGTTTCTTGCGGTTGCTGTTCTGATTTTAATCGGAAAGCATTAATTAATAATATTCTTAAATAAGATCCCAGCAGGTCATGCTCAGCCATTAAGGTATATTGTATTTCTTCCTCTATCTTTTCACACAACATGTCAAATGCCATTATTGAACTGTTGTTAATTTGCACAAAAGGAGGCTGCGTAACATTATTGTACAATTTTGTTTTAAATGCTTTTTCTTTTTCGGGTTGATCTGCGAAAATAAATTCGGAGTGAAAATTAATTACGATTCCTTTGATTGGATTTTCGGAAGAAATAAGGTATGGTTGAAAGGGCGCAAAACTGAACAACGAATTTTCCTGGAAATCAAATTCAGAAAATCCTGTTTTCACTTTACCATGTCCTTCTTTTACCCAGATAAGTGAAAAATATTTATTTCGTTGTATCTGCCCAACAAAACAATTTTCCTCAAATTTAAAAAGATTGAATACCAGGCTGCCGTTTACCTTGTTTACCAACGAATAATTTAATCGGTTGTGCATGATCGTATTTTTAAAAAATAGATAATTCAATATTATTTAATTGCTGTTTCCAGTCTTGCAATGAATAAGTCCCTTGAAATCAGGCCAACTATAAAATCAATCGTAACCCCATCGCGGTAAAACAAAATGGTAGGTAAATCTGTAATACCCAATTTCTCTTTTAGAAAAGGAACTTCATCAATATCAACCCTGTAAAATGAAGCAGCAGTCTTAAACATCATTTGCATCTCGTCGTAAATAGGGGCCATTATCTGGCAGGGGCCGCTCCATTCTGCACAAAATCTTACAATCTGTAAACCACTGCCATTTAAAACTTTTCGGTTATAAATGCCTTCTTCCTTTATTTTCTTGATGATATTTTTATTGCTCGGCATAATTTATATAGCCAAATGAGGTGCCATATTAATTACAAGCCATCAAATTTTTTTACAACTCAATACAGTAAAGACTTGTAGCATTTTTATAATTGCGTCTACCATGTATTTCGGCAAATTTATTTTCATGATATATCAGGAATTTCACTATATTTCATGAAACTTTCAAACGAAAAATGAAGGGCTCAATCTGTTTTTATTTTTCTTAATACTTTATATTAATCGCCATGAAAATATGTTTTGGGAATATTCCCAAGACTTTTTTGGATTCTTCCTTCCTGACTTTATAACATTTTTCAGGATGCATTTACAGACTTGTATTTATCAGGACCTTTAAAAATTTACAAATGTCAAAAAAGGCTGAGCTGGATTTTAACACAAATCCAGACCTTACACAATTTGCTTTTAAAAACCTGCAGGAGGCAATCTTCTGGGCAAATGCCAAAGGAGATATTTTTTATGCTAACGATTCTTTATGTAAAATGTCGGGATATAGTCAAAACGAGTTGATGGCAATGAACCTGCGTGATATGCTGCCTCAGGATATTGCACCTTACAACAATGCATTAAACTGCTTAACTATTACTTATGAAGTAAAGTATAAACACAAAACGGGCTATTTATATGATGTTGAAGTGAGCGTTAATTATATGGAATATGAGGGCCAGGAAATAACCTGCACTTTTGTTAGAGACATAGCACAGCGAAAATTGGCAGAAGAAAAGTTAAACCTTGTCAATAGCCAATTAGAGATCTTGTTGAAGGAAAGTGAAGAGCGTTTTCGTGATTTGTTTGAAGAGGCACCGATTGCTTATGTTCAAGAACGGCTTGATTCCCGTTTTATTAAAATTAACCGCACTGCCAGGAGAATTCTTGGAGTTAGAGAAGATGAAGTTACTGAAACCTATGGTAAAACACTGATAGCCGATCCGGTAGAAGCTCAGCGATTTCTTAATGTCATCTCGGATGCGTCAGAAGATGAAAAGGAGCATGACGGTATCCCGCTCGAACTACGCAGGAAAGACAACGGGAAGCCTGTTTGGGTTAAATGGTTTTCTAAAACAGACCAAAGTGGTTTATTTGCCCGAACTATGATAGTTGATATTACTCACCAAGTACTCATGGAAAAGGAACAACAAAAATTACAAGCTCAGAATTCTTATCTGCAGGAAGAAATAAAACTAACCCACAATTTTGAAGAAATTGTAAGCAAGAGTAAAAAATTTCATAAAGTATTACAACAGATTGAGCAGGTAGCTTCTACTGATGCCACAGTGTTGATTTTAGGTGAAAGCGGAACAGGAAAGGAATTGCTGGCGAGGGCTGTACACAATATTAGTAAAAGAAATAAACGTCCGCTTATAAAAATAAACTGCGCCAATTTGCCCGCCAATTTAATTGAAAGCGAATTGTTTGGCCATGAACGTGGTGCCTTTACAGGTGCCATGGAAAGAAAAATCGGGCGCTTTGAACTGGCAGATGGAGGCACGATTTTTTTAGATGAGATAGGTGAATTGCCCGTAGAATTACAAGCCAAGCTATTAAGGGTATTGCAAGAAGGCGAATTTGAACGACTGGGTAATCCTAAAACATTGAAAGTAAATGTTAGAGTGATTGCGGCCACCAACCGCAATCTGGAAGAAGCGATTGCGAAAAAAGAATTCAGGGAAGATTTGTTTTACCGGCTCAATGTATTTCAGATACTTTCACCTCCCTTACGCAACCGAAAAGAAGATATACCCCTGCTGGTAAAACATTTTGTAAAAAAGTACGAGGGTAAAATGGGAAAGGAAATTAAAAACATACCTGACAAAGTAATTACCGAATTAATGCAGTACGAATGGCCTGGCAACATCCGCGAACTGGAGAATGTAATAGAAAGAGCATTGATACTATCGAGGGGTAATACATTGGAATATGGCGATTGGATACCAAACAATAAGAATGGCGGCAACAAAGAAAATGGGAAGCCGCAATTACTTAAAATGGAAGACATGGAAAGGCAACATATTCTTAATATTCTAAACAGAACAAATTGGAAGGTAAGTGGAGAAAATGGTGCAGCTAAAATTTTAGCATTAAATGCTAATACGCTGGAATCAAGAATGAAGAAATTAGAAATTAAGAGGAACCCTCCTTTGACCTAAAACTTCAAATTTCCCCAATTTAAATATTAGTCTTTATTTGGCTGAGGTGTGTAGCGTAAATATGGCTTTATTTCTTTTACCCCTTTTGGAAATTTCTTTAACGCATCCGCGGTGCTCATTTCAGGAGCTACGATCACATCTTCGCCATCTTTCCAGTTAGTGGGTGTAACTACAGAGAAAGCTGCGGTTAATTGAAGTGAGTCAACAACACGCATTACTTCAAAAAAGTTCCTGCCGGTAGAAGCAGGATACGTGATAATTAATTTAACTCTTTTATCGGGGCCAATAACAAATAAGGAACGAACCGTAAACGTTTCTGATGCATTGGGATGTATCATATCATAAGCAACTGCAATCTCTTTTGTCTCATCGGCAATAATCGGGAACCCAACTGTGACTCCTTGCGTTTCATTAATATCTTTTATCCATTCTTTGTGGCTCTCCAGGCTATCCACGCTCAACGCCAGTACCCTTATATTTCTCTTTTCAAATTCTTTTTGAAATGTAGATACCTCGCCAAGCTCGGTTGTGCAAACCGGTGTAAAATCGCCCGGATGTGAAAACAATATACCCCAGGCTGCTCCCAGGTATTCATAGAAATCCAGCGGACCCAAAGAAGTACGCGCTTTAAAATTGGGAGCTAAATCTCCTAAACGTAAGCTCATAAAATATTATTTGGCGCGATAAACTTAATCTTTTCTGCCAAATAATATATTGTGTTTTTGAAAATTATTAATCTCTCTCCTTTATCCGGCTAATCAAATTCTCTAACAGCAGCTGTAATGATTGCAGTGTTTCTGTATCTGTAACAGCACCTGCTTCATTTATTTTATTTTTAACATTGGCTATACTCAGCGAAGTATTTGTACCCATATTTGTTCCCAAAGCAGTAAGTGTTAGCAGTAACGATGCCAGCGCTTTATCGCCTCCGAAATACAATGGTGATGCGCTGATTGCAGCAACAGGTTTTTCGTTCAACTCACCGGTAAATACCAACCAATCTAAGGCGTTTTTTAAAACACCCGGCACGCCAAAGGCGTATTCAGGAGTAGAAAAAATCACGGCATCTGCCTCTTTGATTTGTTGCCGGAAATTATTGACCGCTCTAACCGGTGAAGTTATTTCGGGGTTAAAATGTGGCAGTGTGATTAACTCATCAAATAATTTTACCAACACATATTCCGGGACCATTGTCGCCAAGGTTCTAAGAATGTTTGTATTAGCAGAAGTTGGTTTTAAACTTCCTGAAATACCAATAATATTAATTTGTTTTTTCATATTGATAAATATGGCATTTGTCAATGGTTTCCTTTTTTTACTTTACTTAACAGTGTTTTACACTTTTTTAGCCGGAGCTGTAAAAGCTACAATGCCAAATAACACAGCAAACACAAAATACAGCATGGTAGCAATCCAGAAATAAAGAGAGGTTGAATGATTGATGGCAACTTTAATCAGTGCTAAAAAGCCAACAACAAAATGCATAAAATTACCCATTGCCAGTGGACGTGCATAGATGCCACCAACTAAAACGGTTTTTGCCATCCAATTCATCATGGCAAAACCAAGGAAGAGTGCACCAGTTATTTGCAGTAAGATTGTGTAATCGAGACCGGAGGGCGTCTCTACGTAGTTTAAAATTTCCAGCGGGAAAAATGACAAGGCTACTCCAACCACGCCCATTGTAGCAGCACTTGCTATCATTAAATATTTTGTATTCATGGCTTACTGTTTTTAAGATTTATATGTTATTTCATTTTTGATTGAATTTTCCAGGGTGGATCTGTCCTGTTTTTTCCTGCAAAATAAAGAATGAGCTGATTGTTATCAGGATCCTTTAAACGTGCTTCTCTCCACAACCAGGGTTTATCGGTTGGTAATTCCTCAAATACAATTCCCTTCTTTATCAACGATTGCACATAGTCATCTAAATCATCTAGCTCAAAATAAATCCAGATACCATCACCGGTTGGAAACTGATCAGTTGCATGCAGTGAAAATGTAGAACTGCCATTGGGGCAAATAAACCGGGCATATTCCGGAACGGACTTAACAATCAGCTTCAGACCAAGTTTTTCATAAAAGGCAATTGCATTTACCACATCCAATACGGGTACTGTTATTTGATTTAAATTCATCGTTACTTGTTTATCCCGCTTTACACGGTATTAATTTAATTTTTCTTCCTTTAATATTTCTTTGATTGTGAGGTAAAAGCCTGCTCCTTTAAAAACCTCAACGAAATATAATCACAGAATAGAGAAACAGGATCATACACAAATAAATTCAGCTCATCAATTCTTTGTACCGGAAACACCCAACACTGTGGTCGTTTACCAAACCTGCGCTTTGCATAAAGGAATAGCAAATGATGCTTCCGGTAAATTTGAAACCCCGCTTTCTTAAATCGGCACTCATGCTGTCACTTACTGAAGAGGTGGCTGGTATATCATGAAAATGTTTGTACTTGTGATGAATTGTTTTAAAATCAACAAAACTCCAGATGTATTTATTAAATGACCCAAACTCTTTCGTAATTTCCAAAGCCCTTTTTGCATTGTGTACAATCGAGTTTATTTTATTCCTGTTGCGGATGATGGATGCGTCATATAAAATTTTCTGCAATTCGGTTTCTTTCATTGCGGCCACTTTCTTAATGTTAAACCGGTGAAATAATTTTCGGTATGCTTCCCTCCTTTTAAAAACAATCAGCCAACTGATTCCCGCCTGCTGGCCACCCAATGAAAGTATTTCAAATAATCTGTTGTCGTCCAGAACGGGAATGCCCCATTCCTCATCGTGATAAGGAATAAGTTCCGGGCCCTGGTTTACAAAATCGCATCTGATTAGCTCCTTTTTCATTAAGGTTGTTTTGTCAATGAGTGATGAAGAATGAACTCTCTATTGTTCATTTAATTTTACACCGCCCCATACTACCGAATATTTTTTACAATGAATTACAATGGAATGATATTTAGTGATGTCAATATTTTGGGGGATCGCATACCGCTGTGACCCGGTAGCAGAGGTAAGGTCGTCGAGAAAGATGCCTTCGGTATCTACTGCTTCATTTTTACCAATCTTATCAATTTCTTTTTGAACAAGAAATATTTTTAAATCCGGACCCTGCGAAGTTTTAAAATCATTTTGTAAAATAAAAAAATACTGGTCATTAATTTTTTGTACCGACCAGGTACCGGCAACTTTATAAGTCTTATTCGTCCAGCTTGTATATTTGGCCTGCCCCATCAACAGGTTTGTAATTAACAGGAGGGGGAAAAATAATTTAATTTTCATTTTATGTAGTTTTTGTTATTCCGGATCCACCAATCAGTCCAGCATGTTTGTGTCTGTTGAATATTAAACAGAAAGTACAAGAGTGCGACGCAACAGGGCCTAATAGTAGCAATACAGCCGGGTCCATAAAATAAAACAGACACTAAATAGTTACTCTGATTAATATTTGTAGCATGACATAAACTCAAACAACAATTGATGCCCCACGCATTAGCCGCAATGAGGGCATCAATGTTATTTGTAGAGGTAATTATTTTTTACCTGCTACTTTTTCTTTGTAAAAGCGATGAATATTATCAGCGATATAATCAAGATTATCTTCTACGGCAAAGTGCCCTGCATCAAGCCTGTGCATTTCTGCTTTGGGTAAATCTTTCAGGTAAGCTTCTCCACCGGCAGGTGTAAAGAAAATATCTTTTTGTCCCCAGAAAATAATTGTTTTCGGTTGATTTTTACGAAGAAATTCCTGCCATACAGGATATAACTCTACGTTGGTACGATAATCATAAAACAAATCAAGATTTACACGAACTGCATTTGGTCTTTGCATAAAACCAAAATCAGATTCCCAATTATCA
>JBBRSV010000088.1:0-20650 GCA_038245055.1 Chitinophagales bacterium
ATTTCCATTTGCTATAAACAGATTGCTCCTACGGAGCTGAACCCATTTTTTAACCATTTCCATTTGCTATAAACAGGTTGCTCCTACGGAGCTGAACCCATTGTTTAACCATTTCCATTTGCTATAAACAGATTGCTCCTACGGAGCTGAACCCATTGTTTATTATTTCGATGGCTATAAACAGCCCGCTCCTACGGAGCTGAACCCATTGTTTAACCATTTCCATTTGCTATAAACAGCCCGCTCCTACGGAGCTGAACCCATTGTTTAACCATTTCCATTTGCTATAAACAGCCCGCTCTTACGGAGCTGATTTATTTTAGTATTTTTAATCCATATCGTATGCATCGTAATTCATTCTAAAAACACATTTACTTTTTATATTTATTCATTGCCGCTCTTACATCAGGATAACTTTCCACTCTTTCCATTGACAATAATGCCTCGATAGTAGATTCAGCTCCTGAATTAATATTGATACTTGTTGGCGAAGAAAGGCCATCAAAACAACGCCCGGTTGTTAATGAGTACATAGCTTTTCCGGCATCATTTGCGCCAAAAAACCAAGCCGAAAGATGGCCGGCAATGTCAGCATATTTACTTTTGCCGGTTAGCCGATAAGCCTCTATGGCTGCAAATATCATAGGCCTTAAACCATAAGCTATCTGATCATAGTTTTGTGAACTTGTTTGTTGTACACCGCTTCCATTATCTGCCACAACAAACGAAGCCTTTAATCCATTTTGCAAAAGCCATGGGTAAAAATTATCTACCTCTGCCAACCCTTTGTTTGTATAAGAAGTGTCATTTAAAAAAGCGCCGGCTTTCAAAAGCGAGTACGCCTGGTCGTTACCATAGGCATGCCATGTATTTTCCCAACTGAGAAAAGCGCTATAAGGGAAATGGGTAGCATCTCCCTGCTGCATTAAAACTATGCCATCAGCCAACTTTTTTACGTAGGCCGTCATTACCGCATCGTTAGTGGCAGTACAATAGGGAATGAGGCCAAGGATAAGAAGCGCTGACTGGTCTGTACCGCTTCCGGCGGGCAGCCATTGCGGAACGGTAATACCATTCACAACCTTGGTTGTTTTGGGAAGATTTACAAGATCATTTTTTAAAGCTGTTACTAAATTGTTCACCGCCACATCTATTTTGGCCGCGAGCGAAGCATTCATCGTTTTGAAGATTGGTTCCGCTTCAGTAAGCGTTTGTAATGCACGCCACGACCACCATTCAGGATTATTAATGCTTGTTTGACCAAACATGTTAATCGAGTTACCTGTGGAAAGAAAATTATAAAAGTATCCATTGGGCGATTGCATCTCCAGAAGAAAATTTATTAGTTTAAACACTTTAGCCTGGATGGCAGTATCGGTTGAAAATTTACTGCTGCGCAGGTAAACCAGCGCCGCCCTGGAAACATCATCAACGCAGGTATATCCTTCACCAGATGCCGGTGTTAACTGATAGTTGGGCGCATCAGCATAAATATAAACTCCGGCGCCATTTACTCCATCAGGGAAGGTTACAGGCACATAGAGGTAATTTAAATGCGTTAGATTGACAAGAGAACTATCTAAAGGGGGCGGTACTACCACATTAGCAACACCCTGCTTTTTACAAGTTACTGCCATACAAATAATGGCCCCGGAACAAATTAGTAGTTGAATTATTTTTTTCATAGTTGTTTATTTTGATTGGAGTTCATGTAGAATTTCATTCAGTTTTATAATTGCAAAACCTGTTGCAGAATCTGAAACTGCATAAGGTATAATTAAAAATTCGCCGTGATGAAGTAAGCCACAAGTGTACACTACATTGGGAACATAACCTTCTCTTTCCTCTTCATTTGCCTCAATCAGCGGCTTATCCAACCTGCCCAAAATAATTGAAGGATCATTTAAGTCAAGAAGAATTGCACTGATAACATAAGTACGCATAGCACCCACACCGTGGGTAAGCAACAGCCATCCTTTCTCCGTTTTTACCGGCGACCCGCAATTGCCCAGTTGCACCATTTCCCAGGGATATAATGGCTCCATTAAAGTTTTAAATTCATCCCACACATAAAGGTCATCGGAATACATTATACTTATTTTTTCACCACCCTGCCTCGAGACCATAACATACTTTCCATTTATCTTTTCAGGAAAAAGGGCCATGCCTTTATCAGAAATTGCATTGCCGTAAAGTGTCCTTATTTTGAATAGGTTAAAGTGTTTTGTTTCTATTAATTGTGTCTTTATGTGATGCCCATTATAGGCAGTGTAGGTGGAATAATAGCAACTATTTCCACCATCTTCAAATTTTACAAACCTGGCATCTTCCATTCCCATACTTTCTCCTTTTGCGTTTGGAAAAATTACTTTTTCTGCAATGGACAAATTTGCCGGTGAATCCAATTCATAATTCGTATCAAGAATTTCCTTCAGAGCATTTTTCGAATACTCGTCACCGTTATTACCCAATAATTTAATCGCTTCGGCGGCAGTAAATTGGCCTGGAAGTACATCAAGTAATTTCAAATTAAAGTTATTGAAAAAGGCAGCCCTTTTTAAGATGAAGTCTTTGCCATAAGTTGTTCTTTCATTTTTTTTAAGTGGCGTAAAAAAATGAGAGCTTTCATCAAGTTTTATATCACCGGAAGCATTTATTACTCCCGTTTTAAAAATGATGGACGAGATATGTCCTTCACCTGTAGCTCTGAGGCTCATCACAAAGCGCTGCGCGCCAACGGGCAAATTTTGTTGATTGGGATGGGAAACGATCGATGGATTAAATAATGCCGCAGCTTGTATAGAATATTCCTTTGTAAAAAATGCACCCAATAGCAACTTTCTCTTTTCAGAAAATCCTAATAGGTCGTCCTTGTATAACTTATTGATTTTTTCGAAATGAGCAGTAAAGATCTCTTCGATATTTCTATGCCGGTTTTTAAAATCATTCATTACTTTTTCGAGTAAAGATGCTATCTCACTATCTGATAATTTTTTAACGCGATTAATTATATTCTCAGTTCTGCCGTGACCAGGCAAAGACAAAAATTGTGCAATGACTGCTTTTGCCGAAGCGTTTAATCTTATTGGACTCTTTATTAAATTCATTATAAATGGTGAATGGTGAATAGTCAATTTTTTTGTTGCGATGTGATCAAACCCGAAAGAATTTTGAAACATTTGATCATCATTTCCCCAAGTTTAGATGTATCATGATTATTTAAATATTCCAGCCCCTTAGCGATATCGAGAATTGCATCTATTTCGACAATAGAACCCCTTGAAATTTCATAGAATCTTTTTCTTTCAATTTCAGATTTTCTTGAGGCACCTTCGGCAATATTGAGGTGAACTGATAGTGATGCTCTCCTCAATTGAGATACCATGCCGAATTTTTCGTATTCGGGCAATTGTTTACTTAACTTATAACATTCCAAAACAAATGCATAAGAATAACTATAACTATCGAGTTTCTGATGATTGAGTTTTAAAAACATAAAAATTGACTTAGTTATTAAAATTCTTGATTTAAGCTATCTTTTATAATGTCACCATTCACAATTAATCATTCACCATTCACATCTAATCCTTCAATCCCGTAGATGCCATACTCTGTATAAAATGTTTTTGAAAAAACAAAAACGCAATCATTACCGGAAGAGCCAGCAACACTGCGGCCGCTATCTTCACACCAAGCTGACTATCGGCCCTTCCACCGGTAGCAAACAGTGTAACCAGTTGTGGCATCGTCATTAGCTTTTCATTTCTCACTACAATTAGCGGCCATAGTACCTCGTTCCACGAACCGATGAAAGATAAGATGGCGACGGTTACAATGGTTGGTTTTATATTGGGCCAAAGAATTCTAAAAATAATTCCTGTTTCATTACAGCCATCTAATCTTGCTGCGTCTATCAATGCCTGCGGTAGTCCCTGGAAGGCCTGGCGAAACATAAGAATCGCAAACGCACTTACGGCAAATGGGATTACCAAAGCAAAATAGGTATCCACCATTCTCAGGTTAATCATCGTGATATAATTTGGAATTAAAGTAACCTGGAAAGGAAGCGACATGGTAAACACGATTACATAAAAAATATATTGTCTCCCTTTAAATTGCATTTTTGCCAACGCATAACCCACCACAGATCCTGTTACAATTACCAGCGAAGTTGTAAGCACTGCAACCAATAAACTGTTCAACAGGGAACGGCCAATCGGAATCTTGGATACCATAATTTTGAAATTATCCCAGGTTGGATGAGCCGGCCAAAATGTCAAATTTCCTACTTCGTGCATGGGTGCAAACGATGCGCCTATCATCCAAATGAAAGGATAAATAAAAGTGAGTGCTGCAGCGCTTAAAGCTACATACATCAGAATTTTTTTTATAGAAATTTCTTTTTTCATAGCTACACTTCTTTTTCAATAAATTTTTTCTGAAGCACTACCACGCCCATTATCATGATGGCATAAAAAAATCCAAGCGTTGCTGAATATCCCATATTATAATATTGAAACGCCTGTTTATAAATATATAAAACAGCTGAAAGTGTTGTGTTTAAAGGGCCGCCGCCTGTCATAATATATGGCTCTATAAACAAATTGAACCCCCCAATAGTTGACAATATAACCACCATAAAAATGGTGGGATTTATCATGGGCAAAGTAATGTGATAAAATTGCTGCCAGCGTGTAGCGCCTTCCATTTTTGCGGCTTCATAATATTGGGGAGGTACTGTTTGTAAACCTACCAAAAAAAGAATAACGTATAACCCGACATTTTTCCAGGTGGCCATAACTGCTATTGAATAAATGGCCACGTTCGGATTCACCAGCCATCCCACTTTATGCATTCCCCTTGACGTTAACATGCGATTAATTAATCCTGCATCGTAACCCAATAACTGTTGCCACAAGATGGTAACCACCACACCTGAAACAATAACCGGCATAAAAAAAGATGCGCGGAAAAATGCTGCTGCTTTTATTTTTTGATTTAATAAATAGGCAAGAAATAAAGAAACAACTAATTGCAAAGGGATGTGGAGTAAAAGAAATTTTAAGGTATTGCCAATAGCTTTCCAAAATAAACGATCGTGAAGCAAGCGGGAATAATTATCAAAGCCAATAAAGTGCATTGGCGCAATAATGTTCCATTTATTAAACGTAAGAAAAAAACAAAAAAACACCGGGAAAGCAACAAATACCAAAACGAAAAGCAGGTAGGGCGATACCAATAAGTAAGGCAATATCTTTCTCCTTTGAAACCCACTTTTTTTACGATTTATTTTTGTTACTGCCATAAATCCTGTATTAAAATTTTTGCGCCATGTCCGTTGCTTTTTCAGCCATTCTTAATGATTCAATCGCATTATCGCCATCAATTATTCTTTGATGCTTGCTGTCTTTAATCCAATTCCATTGGTCGGCAAGCACTGCAACCAACAGTTGTGAATAGCGGTTTTGCTTCTCTTCCGCGTCACCGTATTCAACCGTCACTTCCTGGTCAAAATTTATTTCAACAAATCTTCCTTTAACTACTTTATTTTTCGTTTGTCCTTCCCCGTTATAAATAATTTTTGCATTGGGAAAAAAGCTTTTTATAGCTTCAAAATCAGCATTTTTGATCAATGCATGAAGTTTCATTTTCACAGGTATCCATTCATATAAGGTAATTTCTCCACGTTCAAATTGCAACAGCATTTCCTGCCTGTCTAAAATTTTAGGCTGATCAAACCCGTGATAAAAGTTAACGATGCCAGTATTATATAATACGGTTGCCTGAACCCTGTCAATTATTTTTCTCTCAAGTTGAGGCCGTTGTATTTGCACCGAGCTCACTACATTGCCTTTCCCAAGCCAGCCGGTAAACATGTCGAAGAAGTGAACTCCATGTTCGATAAATATTCCGCCACTTTTTGTTTCATCCCAAAACCAATGATCCTTATCCAGGTTTTCATCACTGGCATAATTTTCAAAAAAACCATGTAGAAAATCACCAAGAAATTTTTCTTTGATGATGGTATTTACGATGCTGTACAAAGGATTGTATCGTTGCATCAGGTTTACCACATACAATAAATTTTTTGATGCAGCGAGGGCAACCAATTCTTCTGCTTCTTTTGAATTCAACGCCGCAGGCTTTTCACAAATCACGTGCTTCCCAGCCCGCAGTGCGGCTTTTGACTGTTCGTAATGAAGATATGGTGGTGTCGCAATATAAACGAGATCGATATTCTCAGATTCAAGAAGAGTTGATAAACCAGTGTAAAAAATCGCCTTATTTTCATCAGCCATTTTTATAGCTGCTAATTCGTTTATATCTGTAACCCCAACTATCTTTACGCCTTCAATTTGTAAAAAGGATTGTATCGCAAAATTGGCAAAGGCACCAGCGCCAACAATGCCAATGTTTAAAAATTGATTCTTACCATTTACACCTGAATTCAATTCAAGTTTATAAGGACCAGAACTTTCAGCGATGTTTGTATCGTTATTTTTATTCAATTAGAAATTTTATTTAACCTAATTATTACCTAATAAAACATTCACAGCTGCCTCCGCATCGGCAATAGCTTTCTCCGGCGTTTTCTTTCCATAGACCACACACGCCTCATATTCCTGGGATATAATATCCAGCACTTCCACGATTACTTCACAATTATCATCACCTTTTACATAGGGTAATTGTTTTGCAAAAGGCATCAGCATTGGATTTGCGTTAAGAAAAGAACTAAAGAATGAATCAGTTAATAAATTTTTTCTTCGTGGAAATTGCCCCGTAACTTTTAACAAGCCAAGATCACCTTCTTTATTAATAATTGTCTTAATAAATTCCCACGCGGCCTGTGGATCAGTACAAGTATTGAAGATGACAATATTTTTTGGATCTGCATAAGTATAAACAGGACCTGCATGATCATCAGGAACTATCTCTTCATAATAATCATATTTGAAGCCGAGATTCGGAATTCCATCGAGGTGAGTAATTTCCCATGGGCCTGTCCATTTCGTAGCAATGTTCTGCGAAACAAAAACGTCTTCGGATGCTGCTGCGGATTCCTTTGAAAAATAATCATTGGTATATAAACTTTGTAAAAAACGAAAGACACCAATGGCATATTTATTATTGAATACCGCTTTGTTATTTTCAATCAAATGAGCACCACCAGATGCTGCAAGATATAATGGATAAAAATTGAAACGCATTTCGTACCAGATAGGCTTAACGGCTGTGTAACCAAATCTTTTTTGCGTTACGCTGTTCTTATTTTTTTCTTTAAACATTTGCGCATCCTGCAAATATTCGCTGTAAGTTTTTGGTGGAGATTGAATTCCACTTGCGGCAAATAAATTTTTATTATAGATCGTCATTATGGGGTTTACTTTCCAGGGCACCTGGTAAATATGGCCATCAGGTGAAGTAACTTCTTTTATGACATTGCTGTCGCATCTTTCTTTAATAAAATCAAGGAAACCTTTTAAAGTATCCAAAGCAATTAACACTTTCGCATGTGCATACATTTCAACATTTCCCTGCCACATGTTTGCATAAATATCCGGAGTTGTTTTTCCCACGACTGCGGCAAGTATCACTTCTTCACTGGATTGTCCCTCAGGAATTGGCTGCATGTGTAGCGGAATTGATGGATGATTTCGGTTCCACGTTGCCGTTATATCACTGCATAATTTTATTTCCTGGTTATTATTGGAACACCAGAATAATAATTCCTTTTTATTCACATCTCCTCTTTTACAGGAATTAAGAAGAAAAGAGATTATCAACAAAAAATAAAACCGGTAATTCAAAACATAAACATTTAAGTTAACCATTTCGATAGCAGGTCTTCACCAATAAATTGTAAATGGAAAAATAAGAAAACCCCTACAGGTTTTAAATTTCGCTGCAGGGGCTTTCCAGTTTATCAAACCCTTTTAATGTTAGAGCGTCTTTTGATTATTATAAATAGAAAGAACCTGCGGACCAGCTAATGCAACATTATAAAACATTACATCATCCATATCACCGGTCCAGAATCCACCGTAATCCACGAGGAAATTACCGCTTGCATCAACCGTTAAATACTTACTTGTCGGAAGATCAGAACCAATGGTCAAATTGACATTGGGAACGGCTATAGGTGTTCCCGGAACATTAGTCCATTCTTTTACCAAACTACCATTGATATAGAAATCTTCAAAGCCTGGTTTAAAGGTTACTACTAAATGATACCAGGTAGTTCCAGGTACTATAGCCACACCAGCGTCATCGCGATCATAATAAGTAGTATCGCCAGCGGGTTCTATTGCATGGACAGTGAAGAAAGGTAATCCAGGTTGTGTTTGAAATTTGTATCCATTCCAGCGGTTCATCGAAACCATATAGTAATTGGCCGGGTTGATCTTTCTTCCCGCAGTATCTTGTCTTATCCAAAGGCTAATACTCATTTGAGCCGGGTTCAAAGATGCTTTGTAAGGCACTTCAATATTTCCACCGTGATCAAAATGGTAGGCCATGTTTGCGCGGCCAAACCTGTCGTTAGTCAACGAAGGCATTCCACTTCCAAAAAATGGGTGGCCTGCAGTAACAGTACCATTGTTGGCATTGCCTGACGAATCATTTGCGTTTCCGTTCATTTTCCAATAACCAATCAGGTTAACGGCTGCAATTTCATTGATAAGATTGCCTTGGTATGCAGCGATTGCAGCGAGCAATTGAGCATTGGTATTATTAACGGCAGTTTGAGTAGCCGAAGCATCTGCCAATACTACTTTAGATGCATTTAAAGCAGTAGTCAATGCTGCCTTGGTACCAACAACATATTGGCCAGGTTTAGTTCCTTCAACCGTTTTGTCATTTAAGCCCTGTGCAATGGTTACGGTTGCTTGTAAAGTTGTCTTGTCGACGGGCACAGGAGCAGGGCCTGAAGATTTTTTACTACAGGAAGCGAAGATCGCGCCCACGATCAGTGTCCAGATCAGCGCTGTTTTTAAAAATTTGAACTGATGATTTGAAGATTTCATGTTTTGAAATTTAAATTGTTTAATAATGTTTAAAAAATGAAGTGTATCAATGCAAAGCCTTATTTCTATCTCTTTCAATTTGAGGGATAGGAAAATGTTTATATAAATCGTAATTAAAGTTGGGCTTGTCGCTAAGTGCTTGTGTCGCAAATGCCTTACCCCAGCGTATCAAATCAAAATAGCGATGAAATTCGAAGCCTAGCTCCACGCGCCTTTCATGTTGTATAGCTGTACGTACATCAGATTGAATGGTAGATGTAACATTGGGCAAAAGGCCGGCGGGTACTATAGGATAACCTGCAAGTGTTGTATCATACATATAACTTTCACGGGCTCTTTTCCTAACAAGGTTTAACGGAATAAGTGCACTCGCAGTTTGATTAGATTCATTCAGCGCTTCGGCATACCAAAGCAATACATCTGCATAGCGAATAGCCATGTAATTCAGATTTCCGTCGCTCTTATTAGGCACTTCTGAAAGTGGTTGCTGGTGCTTTCTGGTAAGATAGCCTGTGCTTGGTGACCAGCTCGGATCGAAGGTACGGCCATTAAACCAGGGCATGGAATCGCGGGCTACTGTATAATCAAGCCGTGGGTCAACAACACCACCAACTGTAGTTTCAAACTCATTAACGAAGCTTTGTGTCGGCGCATCAAAGAAATATCCGCCATCGACTTGCGGCGCAAAAAACTGGTTCAATTCGCTGCCAAGTTTAGGATTTTGGCCAGTTAAATGCTGCACGGAAAAAACCGACTCCATATTATTTTTATAATACTGGCTAAAGTTTTGGGTGTAAATAGGCATCAGGCCGTACACATTGCTGCTTACCACTTTTGCTGCTGCAGTTGCCGAGCTATCCCATTTAGACTGGAATAAATATGCTTTTGCTAAAAGGGCGTTGGCAGCGCCAGACGTAGCTCGTCCTACGTCAGCACCAGCATAAGTTTGAGGAAGATTTACGGCCGCTATTTTCAGATCAGCCTCAATAACTGATTCAAAAATTTGTTGCGCGGGTGATTGTGGTATTTGTAACTGATCTGCATTTAGCGGAACTAAAATTACCGGAACATCTCCAAAAATATTTACCAGTTCAAAATAATAATAGGCCCTTAAAAACCGTGCTTGTCCTAAAATAGTTGACTGTAAGGTTTGATCCATTTGTATCAGCGGTACTTTTACCAATACAAGGTTGCAGCGTGTTATTCCATCATATAAAAGAGACCACATGTTAGCAAGATTTCCATTGGTAGAGTTTACATTAAACTGATCTATAAAATCAATATCTGCCTGGTCACCGGGGTTACCGCCCTTTGCTGCATCATCTGAGGCAACATCTCCAAAAACCCAAAGCCGGTTGCTGTTTGCCGTGGTGAATGCGAGTGGCTGATAGGCTGCATTAACTGCCAACACCGCCTGTGCGGAAGTTTTATAATAATCCGTTTCAGTGTATTGGCCCACAAGATTTTTAGTTATAAATTTTTTACAGCCAGTTATACTAAAAAACATCGTCAAGATCAACATTGCATTGATCATATTTTTTTTCATTACAATCGTTTTAAAAATCATAAAACAAATTTTATGCATGCTCTTAATTAATTCTATTCGTTTATTTCAGCTATTAGTGAATTTTTAAAAATTCAAATTCACACCAACGATATAACTTTTAGCACTTGGATAGGTGCCCCAATCAATGCCTGCGGCCACATCGCCACCATAGGTATCTTTCTTCACATTATCACTAATGTTCATTTCGGGATCAAGGCCAGTGAATTTAGTGAGAGTCCACAGGTTCTGCCCCGTAGCGTATATTCTTAAATTTTTTACATGATAGCGTTTTACAATTTTATCTGGTATGGTATAACCGATTTGCAAATTTTTTAAACGCACGTAAGAACCATCCTCTAAAAAGCGGCTTGACGGATACTTATTATTTGCCGCATCATTAAAAGAAACTTTTGGCATAAAATTACTGGTACCCTCGCCATGCCAACGTTCGTCATACACCCTTTGTGTAACGTTGAAAGGGCGATAAAATCCTTCAATATCCATATTAACCTGGGAGTAAATTTTATTACCATATTGCCCCTGGAAGAAAACAGATAAATCAAAGTTTTTAAATTCTATATTACCTGTTGCGCCAAATGTATATTTCGGAATAGCGCTCCCTAAAAACGTCCTGTCATTTTCATCTATAACACCATCACCATTTTGATCTTTGAATCTTACATCGCCCGGCTGAATATTTTTCCCCTGGTATGCGCTGGCAAATACATCGGCAGCATTTTGAAATATACCATCTTGTTGTAATAAATAAAATGAGCCAATGGGGTGGCCTACTTCGGTTAATGTTGCATTATAACTGTTATCAATTCTTCCACTTGCTATTGGTTGGCCGTTACTTAAAGCCAGCACTTTGTTAGCGAGCGTTGAAAAATTTACACCAATATCATACTTAAGTTTATGATCATTATTTTTAAAATCCAATGCTACTTCAAGACCTCTATTATCAACTTTTCCTGCATTGATGTAGGGCGGAGTTGCAGTACCGCCGATTAATGGAAACGGGACAGGAATCAGCATGTTGGAGGTTACCTTATCAAAATAATCAATCGTGATATTTAGTTTGTCGTTCCATAGTCCCACATCCAATCCAGCATCAGCCTGGGTAGAGGATTCCCATCTTACTTTTGGATTTCCCAGCGAAGAAATGGTAGCACCCTGGTTGCTAGCCGGCACGGCACCAAAAGGATAATCATAATTGTTGCCGATAATAGAAACAAAACCATAATCCGGTATTTCCTGGTTACCAAGTTGTCCATAACTGGCTCTCAGTTTCAATCGGGAAATATAAGGCATATGGCTCTGGACCCATTTTTCATTGCTAATGTTCCATCCTGCCGAGCCTGAAAAGAAAGTACCATATTGATTATCGGGGCCAAAGCGTGAAGATCCGTCGCGGCGTATATTTCCAGAAAGAAGGTAGAGGTTACGATAGGAATAATTCAGGTTACCAAAAATTGAAAATAATGCAGATTCAGTTTGACTTTCTGCTGATGGTTTCGATCCTGGAAGTCCGTTGCCATTACCAATAAACCTGAAGTTGGGACTTTGATTGGGAAATCCCCTATCCGACCCCGTTAGTACATCTATCTTATTAGAGATTGCTTCGGTACCAGCAAGAAAAGTAATGTGATGAACGTTGTTAAAAACCTTGTTATAGTTCAAGGTGTTGTTCCAAATAATATTAATGTTTGTATTAGTACCCACACTCAATTGACTTGGGTTATTAATGCGTAGATTGGTTCCATAATTTTCTGAAAAGTCTTTATCATCTGTTATTATAGCATCAAGTCCTATGTCAGATTTAAATTTTAAATTTTTAAGAATTTTGTATTCAGCATAGACATTGCTAAACACACGGTATTGAATTTCTTTATTATCGGTTTTATTTGCAAGGGCAACTGGATTATACCCATCTCCGAAAAATGCAGGATAAGCCGGAAGATCGGAATAAACGCCGGCGCTGTCATATACGTGAATGGGCGATGTGCGGAATAATGCATAGCGTACAACGCTACCGCCATTACCGGCATATCCATCACCGGAACTGCCAACAATATTTTTCTTTGAATAAGACACATTAATATTGCTGGCAAAACTTAACTTATCCGTTAAGTCAATATTTAATTTTGATAATAACGAATACCGCTCATACCACGAGTTGATGATAATACCATCCTGTTTAAAATAATTTGCAGAAACATAATACAACGTTTTATCGCTACCTCCTCTTATGGATAATTGATGGCTTTGAATTTGCCCTTTTTGAAAAATTCCATTTAACCAATCGGTATTAGCCATCGGCAACCCTGCGGGTATTTTTGGCCGTATAAGAGCTGAATTCGTAACACCGGCATTGTCATTGTCAGCGGCTTCATTATACAATTGCACATACTCAGCAGTATTAGCCATTTTTGGCAATGTGCCATGAGATTGAAACCCTCCATAACCGGAATAATTAAATTGAGCACTGCCTCTCTTACCAGATTTTGTTGTTATTAGCACAACGCCGTTAGCAGCGCGAGAGCCATATATTGCGGCAGACGATGCGTCCTTTAATACAACAATCGACTCAATATCATTTGCAGAAAGAAAATTGATACCGTCTTTTGTTGGAATTCCATCGACTATAAACAGCGGATTGTTATCGTTAATAGTACCTACTCCCCTGATCCTTACAATTACGCCATCACCGGGTTGCCCTGTGTTTTGAGTAATTCGCACGCCTGGAACTTTTCCTTGCAACGCCTGGTCAACGCTAAGATCCGGGAGTTTTGATATTCCACCAACATTTACCACCGATACGGCACCGGAAAGATCACCCCGTCTTGTGCTTTGATATCCTACAACGACCACTTCATTTAGCTCCTTATTTTCTGCGACCATATGTATCGCGAGAGCCGATTGGCCTTTCAAACTTATTTCCTGGGTTCTATATCCTACAGTGCTAATGACTAGTGTTGCATTTTCGGGGGCTTCAATTGAAAACTTCCCTGTGGAATCTGTTTGTACTGCAATCCTGCTACCTCTAACCGTTACCGTTACATTGGCAAGGGGATTACCGTCTGCATCGGTGATCCGGCCGGTAACTGGATTTGCACTGCCATCATTAACTACGACCTTGCTCACGGCTGCCTGCTCAGGATTAACGAGAATCAAGTTTTCTTTCCTGGTAAAATGGAGACGTGCCTGAACAGAAATAAGGTGAAGCACATTTTTTAATGATTGTTGCCCTGTTTCAAGTTTTATTTCTTTAGAAAGATTGATATCATTCGCATCATATAAAAAAGAAAAGGTTGTTTGTTTTTCTATAAGTTTAAATATTGCGCTCACTTTCGCATTGCTGGAATTAATAACAACATATACTTCATTAAACTTATCTCCCGGGCTATATGCCTTAACTGAAGTATTTCCTATCAAAAGAATAAAAACACCGAAAAATATCCTTTTCATGTAAAGTGAAAAATTGTAATTCTTTTGCATAGCATTTAATTTATGATTGCCATTTATTTGATAAAAATTGTATCTCCCTTTTCAACTGGCGACAAATTTTTTATCAAACAAATATTTTCTATAATTTCTTTCGCAGTTGCATTCTTAAACGATCCATTAAAACGCCAACCTTTATTTTGGCTTTTATTAATTACAGTTACACCAAAAACATTTTTCAATTGGCTTGCGATATCCGCAAAATCACTTTGGTGAAAAGTAACCTCGTGCCGGGCCACAATAAAGTCTTTGTATAAATGTTTTTCATTTCTTACATACACTGCTGTTTCATTTGGATTCAATAAAACCGATTGTTCTATTTTCATGTTTGGCCCCATGATCGCAACATTCAATTTTCCTTTTAATAATTCAACCTCAAGGGCAGAGTCGCCTGAACTTTTTATGTTAAAAATCGTTCCCAATACGGTAGCAATAATGTTTTCAGTATGTACTTTAAACGGATGGTGCACATTTCTTTTTACATTAAAACTGGCATTACCCACCAGGAATACATCTCGCTGCTTGTCTCCAAATTGCCGAGGATATTTTAAATAACTGTGAGGCGCAAGAGACACTACCGTACTATCACTCAAAATAATGGTAAGCGGTAACGAGGTGGCGTTTACAGTTCCCGTTAATTTATCAGCTTGTTTTTTTGAAAAAATAAACACCCAAAATATTCCGGCAGCAAGAACTAAAAAAAGTGGGAGCATATATTTGATCGTGCTTCTTTTAACCTTATGATCGGCAGGCAACTTGCTCAAAACATTCAAACGACTTGCCCCGCGTGGTTCCGTACTATTTTCAATTGTCTCTTTAATTTTTTCAAATTCTCCACTAAATTCAATTTCCGAAATGGTTAGCGAAAGCGAATCAAGTAATCTACCGGCCTCTTTGGCCATTGCTTTTTTACCCGGACGATATGTTAACCATTCTTCCCAGGATTGAATATTAGTTTTATTTGAACGAAAGTGATAACCTATAAAAGACTCGTCAGCAATAAAATCTTCAACCTGGTAATTCTCGCGTGAAATTTTATCCATAAATTTTCCAGCTTTTAATAATTCGGGAAGTGCAGAATAAAGTTTTTATGAATTTTTATCCGCAATCGTTATATATATAGTGCAGGCAATCGCGATTTTTTACCGGAAAATTTTAAAATATTTTTTTGAACAGATACGAATAAGAAAAATGAGAGGCGAAAGATGATCTTAAAATAAATTTAAAATAGAATAACCATGGCTTCTCTGAGGCGGTTTATGGCTTCATAAATTAAATTATAAATGGTGCGCGTTGTAAGGTTAGTTTTTTCAGAAATTTGCGCATAGCTGAGATTTTCAAAAAATTTTAGCCGCACCATTTCAAATTGCTTTGCTGTAAGCGTGCTTAAAGCCCTGCTTAGCTGTTCCTTTTTTTCTTCAGTTTGTTGAAACGCTATAAGCAACTCCTCATAACAAAATACTTGAGTGTCATTTACTTCCCGTCCTCGTTCAGAAGATTTCTCTATGCTCAGTTTGGCCTGTGTACGGCTAATTTTTCTGCGTAACCATGTAAAAAGATAAGCCCGAAGATTGTCAACATCTTTGTTTAAAGTTTGTCTTTTGTTCCAGATATCTAAAAATAATTCCTGCAGACAATCCTTAGTTAATTCACGGTCGGCAGTGAGGGTGAAGCCATACGAAAAAAGGCATCTGTAATGTTCCTGATAAATAGCCAGAAAGGCATCTTTATCACCATTTATCATATCGTGCCAATCGTTCATCTTCATATATCAGCAATCGTGTAAATCAAACCAAAATTATTAATATTAGTAAAAATTACAAAACACAAGGTAGACTAATCCAAAAGTTTCACGCAAATATTTATTTAGGCGGTTTTAAACTGAAAATACAGAACCCTTTACCTTTAGGGCAACTTTAATTAAATGAAATATCTAATAACCTGCTTTACAATGTGCGCAGCATTTTTCTTACCTCGTGATGCCAATGGCCAGCAAAAGCCTTTATGGGAAAATAAATCTTTCGCGGTTTTCGCAGATAGCATCGTGCAGGGAAATTATGTGGCAACAGCTACATCATTCAATTCAATTACGTCTAATTATCAAAGCCCGGCGAACCAATTTCAAAGCGCAGCCATCAATTTTAAATTCAGTATAAACGGTAAGGACAATGAGATGAAATCCGGCACCGATCACCATTTTAATTGCATTGCTTCAGACGGCTCTTGTATGACGCCATTAATAAAATTTGGCCAGCAGCATTCTGATACTAGTAAAATTTCCGCCAACACTTTTTTACAACCAGACACAAAATTTACCATCAGGGTGGATATGCGCGATGTATTGAGTGCTATTAAAAAAGATGGCTATTATACGACTTTTGATGGCAACAAGATTTATAAAGAAGATTTCAAAGCCGTTTATCTAGCAGGAAGCGCCTCCCCACTTATCTGGGATTTTGATAACCTTGTGCACCATGCGGACCTGAAAATGAAAGACCCGGATGGTGATGGTATTTATGAAACTACGATTACATTAAATGAAACAAAAAAAGAAAAAGATCTTGCTTCATCCTGGAAACTGACCAAAGATATTTCCGATGCTCCACAATATCATTCTGAATATTTAATATCTGACGCAATTTATAAAATGGCTTTAGAAGAAATGGAAAGAGCTATTGAGCCCGACAGTACCTTCCGGACCGGAAAGGAATGGGCCGGCGTATGGACACGTGATATATGTTACAGTATTATTTTATCCATGGCTTACATGCAACCCAGGGTTGCTAAATACAGCCTGATGCGCAAAGTTAAGAATGGTATCATCATACAGGATACGGGCACTGGTGGCGCTTATCCTTGTTCAACAGACAGGATGATTTGGGCAGTTGCCGCCTGGGAATTGTATAAAGTTACTGGCGATAGAGATTGGCTCCGGCAAGCTTACGGCATCATTAAAAATTCAATAAATGATGATTTACAAAATGTATATGATAACCTAACGGGAATGGTTAGGGGCGAATCTTCCTTTCTGGACTGGCGCGAACAAACCTATCCCAAATGGATGCAGCCCGCAGACATTTTTGAGTCAGAAAATTTAGGAACCAATGCTGTTCATTACGAAGCAAATATGGTTCTATCACAAATGGCATATTTATTAAAAAATGATGCTGACGAAAAAAAATACAAAGCAGTTGCTGAAAAAATTAAACGGGGAATTAATACAAATTTATGGATCAAAGAAAAAGGGTATTATGGCCAGTATTTGTATGGACGAAATTTTAAAATGCTTTCGCCAAAATCCGAAGCCTTGGGTGAAGCGCTCTGTGTTTTATTTGGCATTGCTGATGATGAACGCCAAAAAACGGTAATTGATAAAACTCCGGTTACCGCGTTTGGAATTTCATGTATTTTTCCACAGATAGCGGACATTCCTCCATATCACAACGATGCGGTGTGGCCATTTGTGCAGTCTTATTGGGCGCTCGCTTCAGCTAAGGCTGGTAATGAAAAATCTGTTCTTCAAAGCATTAGCGCAGTTTACCGGCCTGCAGCAATGTTTTTAACTGATAAGGAAAATTTTGTTGCTGATAACGGCGATTATAAAGGCACACAAATTAATTCAAGCAATATGCTTTGGAGCCTATCAGGAAGTTTAAGCCTGGTTCATAAAATAATATTTGGAATAAAATTCGAAGCAACGGGTTTAAGTTTTGCTCCTTTTGTTCCTTTTGAAATGAAAGGAAAAAGAAGCCTGTCTAATTTTCCATATCGAAAAGCAAAACTGAATATCGCGATGGAAGGCTATGGTAATAAAGTCAAATCTTTTTCTTTAGATGGAAAGGTTTTATCGAAAGCATTTATTCCATCCAATATTGAAGGCACTCATTCCATCGAAATTATTTTAGCAAATAATAAATTAGATGGCTCAGTAAATGAATTGGCGAATCATACGTCTTTACCTACGCCTTCGCCATTGATCTCGGATAATAATTTATCGTGGCCAAAATTGGCGGGCGCAATAGAATATGTTGTTACCAGGAATGGAAAAGTCGTTTCTAAAACCCAAAACAATTTCTATAAATTAAATGAAAGTTCTTATTCAGAATACCAGGTAATTGCTATTGATAAAAAAGGTTATGAATCTTTCGCAAGCGAGCCTTTGGTAATAGCAGCGAAAAAAAATACATTAAATTATGAAATGGAGAATTTTGCTGCCGCGGCAAACCTTCCCTACAAAGGTTATTCCGGCAAAGGTTTTGTAGAAATCAGCAAAGAAAAAAACACCAAATTAAACATCCCGGTTACCATTAATGAAGACGGCCTGTACGCACTCAATTTTCGATATGCTAACGGTAACGGCCCCACGAATACCGAAAATAAATGCGCCATCAGGACATTAAAAATTGACAATAAAAAATCCGGAACTTTTGTATTTCCCCAGCGCGGCGTTGACGAATGGTCGAATTGGGGTTTTAGTAATCCGGTACATGCTTATCTAAAAAAAGGAAAGCATACAATTACGCTTTCCTTTGAACACAGTAACGAAAATATGAACGTTACAATTAACCAGGCAATGCTGGATTATTTGCAGTTAATAAAAATAAACTGAGATGATTAAAGTCTTTTGATCCTGATGTTTTTAAACCAAACATCTTCGCCATGCTCTTGTAAAGAAATTTTTCCCTTTTTAAAAGTTCCGAAGCCTTTCATGTCTTTAAACTTACTAATGGAAATCATTTTTCTCCAGTAATCGTTCCACATTGTTGTAGAAAGCGTGTGTACACCATTCATGTAAAAATCAAGCTTTCCATTTTTTGATACAATTTCTATATGGTTCCATTCGCCCTGCGGATGATCATCTTCTTTTGAAGCCATCATATCATACAAGTCTCCGGCGCGGTGCGTATATAGCCTCGCATCATCGTGGCCTCTGCGTATAGGCGTACCGTTATCCAGCACCTGCATCTCCATACCAGTTTCATAAGTTTGAGAATATTTTGCCGGATCTTCATGAATATAAAATATCACACCGCTGTTTCCTTTAAAGCCAATTTTCCAATCAAGTTTTAAATCAAAATTTTCATACTCTTCGTCTGTAACCAAATCACCACCGCTACCTTCTCCTGATTTTTTCATTTCTTCAGCATCCAGGTAAAAGGCTCCGTCTTTTATACTCCAGGCTTTGCCCGCCTCCTTCTTTCCGTAGCTGTGCCAGCCATTTGCCGTTTTTCCGTCAAATAATAATTTCCAACCATCCGTTTTTTCTTTTTGAGAAAGCGTGTTTTCTGCACTATTCATGGCCTTTTTTTGAGCATAAGTATTACCGGTTGACAGAATAACGATAGACATGAAAAGCAATAATTTTTGCATAATTTTTATTTAAATGGTGAAATTTTAAATTAGATTTTTTAATGCTGACAACAATTATTAAATGCCTAAAACTGTGTTGATCAATTTATCATCCTTTTCCGTCCCGGCGAAATCGTCAAATGCTTTATCGGTAACGCGAATGATATTTTTCTTAATAAATTCAGCGCCCTCAATTGCGCCGTCTTCCGAATTTTTTATACAACATTCCCATTCTAAAACGGCCCAGCCAGGATAATCATAACCAGCTAATTTACTGAATATGGATTTGAAATTTACCTGTCCATCTCCCAACGAACGGAAGCGCCCTGCCCTGTTGAGCCAGCTTTGAAAGCCGCCATACACGCCTTGTTTACCAGTTGGATTAAACTCTGCATCTTTAACATGAAAAGCGCGTATGCGTGAATGGTAGTTATCAATGTAAGCCAAATAATCAAGGCATTGCAATACAAAATGCGAAGGATCATATAACAAGCAAGCCCGTTTATGGTTGTTTACGTTTTCCAGGAACATTTCATAAGATATGCCATCATGCAAATCTTCACCGGGATGGATTTCATAACAAACATCTACACCGCAATTATCAAATTCATTTAAGATAGGCAGCCAGCGTTTTGCAAGTTCCTTAAACCCCTCTTCCACCAAACCTTCGGGACGCTGTGGCCAGGGATATACCATAGGCCAAAGTAGCGAACCGCTGAAAGTGGCATGTGCATCCAGGCCAAGATTTTTAGAAGCCTTTGCCGCATTCATTAAAGTATCAACCGCCCACTTCGTTCTTTCTTTTGGATTGCCATGAACTTCTTTAGGGGCAAAACTATCAAACACTTCGTTGTACGCAGGATTTACCGCCACCAATTGCCCTTGCAAATGTGTCGAGAGTTCGGTAATCTCCAAACCGCATTCGTTTACAAGCCCTTTCAGTTCGTCAGCATACGTTTTGCTTTCGGCAGCCTTTTTCAAATCAATGCAACGCGCATCCCACGTTGGTATTTGCACGCCGGTGTAGCCCAAATCTTTTGCCCAACGACAAATAGATTTCATACTATTAAATGGGGGCTCATCGCTTAAAAACTGAGCCAGAAAAATACCAGGTCCTTTTATAGTTTTCATTATTGATTTATGTTTATTTGAGGAAAATCAGACAATAAAATCTGTCCATTTATTTTCAGACTGTCCGGACGCAACAACATTTTCAATAAATGCC
>JBBRSV010000089.1:0-20154 GCA_038245055.1 Chitinophagales bacterium
ATCGTCCTTATTTAAGCGATGCATGCAAATCTTTATCATCTTCAACAAGCGAAAGTAATAATTGCCGTGCAGTGAATTTCATAAAAGAAGCCTGGTTTTGTGTCGGCGTGAAACTTTGTAAAGTCTGCCATATGAGATGAATGTGATTGTTCATAATGACGAAGGCATTTAATTTTATTCGGTTTTTACCAACCAGGTTTTGCAAACTGTCAATTATTATATCCTTGCAATTATTATTTGCAAGTACAGGCTTCCATTCATTAATTGTAGCTGTAAAATAATTTGCTGGATAGTGTAAATATTCTTCCTTCATTCTACTAATCTATAAAATTAATTGGAAGTTATCTTGTAAAGGTTAGGTTGGATTCATCATGATGGTTTCGCCGTTGGTCGGAGACCAGACGGCGGCTCTCACGGGTGGTTGGGTTGGGCTGTCTAAAAGGAGGGGCCACCTACGAAGGCTGAAATATCAACAACTAATTGAGCATTCATACTGGCATCGGGAGTGGCTCCATCCGTTTCCAAAATACCTTTATCCAAAGCCATTTTTGTAATCTCTTTGTAATGCAAAGGCTTTTTTACTTCTGACAATATTTGCTTTGCGGAAACTAAAAATTTATTCATGATTATTGTTCAATATAAAAATTAAGATTGGCTATCTCTGATACTTATTAAGCCTTCAAGATTGTTTGGTTTAACTAAAAAATGATTGTTGTTATTTAAAACCTTAATGCGATCTGTTAGCAGATACATTTTCCAATGATCACCCTCATGGTCATTATTAACCATTGCTTTCTCTGAAAGATATTTTTTGAAATCCTTGAAACAAACATAGTAAACTGAATTTCCTTCTAAACGAATCGCCAGTATTCCTACATCTGCTTTATCTAACATTTCATATTGTATAGTGGTAATGTCTACCCATCCATGACCTGCAGGATAAAGTTTCGATTGTGGAGTGCAAACCAAAATCCCATTTCCACTCTTTAATTTTCCTTCGTAAAAAATCCGTTTACGAAGTAGTTGTAATAGGTTAACATCAAAGTATTTTTCCAGTTCGGAAACTACTTTTTCTTTAGAAGGAATCATCTGTATAAAAATTTAATTATTACTATTTTTTCAACCCCTCAATTATCGCCTTAAAACTTTCCAACCCCGCTTCCAGATTCTCTACAATCTCCAAAGCCAGTTCATCCGGATCGGGAAGATTATCCAAATCGGCAAGTGACTTATCTTTCAGCCAGGTGATGTCGAGAGAAGTTTTATCTCTTGCTATAATTTCATCGTAGGTGAATTTTCTAAAACGGCCTTCCGGGTTAACTTCAGAACATGTTTCTTTTCGTTTATGCCTGTTCGTTGGGTTATAGCATTCAATAAATTCTTTCAGGTCTTCCAGCTTCAGGGGATTCTTTTTTAGTGTGTGATGAATGTTGGTTCTGTAATCATACACCCACACTTCTTTTGTCCATGGGTCTTTGCTGGATGGTTTTGCATCCCAGAATAGTACGTTTGCTTTTACGCCATTGGCATAAAATATTCCGGTTGGCAAACGGAGGATGGTATGCAGGTCGGTGGTTTCCAACAATTTTTTTCTTACCGTTTCTCCTGCGCCGCCCTCAAACAAAACATTGTCCGGTAAAACAACCGCTGCCATGCCGGTTGTTTTTAGCATGGATTTTATGTGTTGTACAAAATTCAATTGTTTGTTGCTGGTGGTTACCCAAAAATCCTGGCGGTTATAAGTCAGATCTTCTTTTTCCTGTTCGCCTTCTTCGTTGGTGAAGGTCATGCTGCTTTTTTTACCGAAGGGCGGATTGGCCAACACATAATCATAACGGGTTTCCGAAGCTGCAATTAAAGAATCGTTGGGAGAAATAATCGTTTCACTGTCTATGTCGCCAATATTGTGAAGGAACAAATTCATCAGTGCCAAACGTCTGGTGCTGGCTACGATCTCATTGCCGGCAAAGGTTTTATATTTCAAAAACTCCTTTTGCTGTTTATCCAATTCAAGATGTTGCGTCATCCAATCATAACAGGCTAAAAAGAAACCACCCGTGCCACATGCTGGGTCTGCAATTGTTTTCATTGGTTCTGGACGGAGGCATTCTACCATTCCTTTTATTAATGCGCGTGGCGTAAAATATTGCCCGGCGCCGCTCTTAGTATCTTCTGCATTCTTCTCCAACAGGCCTTCATAAATATCGCCTTTGTCCTTTACGCCCATCATCACCCATTGCTCTGCATTGATGAGCGCGATGAGTTTGTAAAGCTTGGCAGGATCTTGTATTTTATTCTGGCTCTTGATAAATATCTGCCCCAGGATTCCTTTTTCTTTACCCAGTTCTCTTAACAGGATAGCATAATGCCTTTCTAATTCATCGCCGCTTTTGGCAGTTAAACTTTCCCAGCTATAAGCAGGCGGAATAGGCATTACACGGTTATACGGCGGCTTGCTGTATTCATCTGCCATTTTTAAAAACAGCAAATAAGTAAGCTGCTCCAGGTAATCGCCATAGCCCACACCATCATCGCGGAGGGTGTTGCAGAAAGCCCAGACTTTGGAAACGATGGAGGAGGTGTTTGGGGAATTGTTGTTACTCATATTTTCTAAGCGGATTTATAATATAATTTAGAACCGACCCCTATTATTTATGTATTCTTCTTATACAGTAATATCTATTAAATAGAAGAAATAAAGGGTCCCAATAGAAAGATTTTTAAGTCAAACCACCGAAATAATTTCCTCAAACTCCTTGTCAGAAACCTTTTCTACTGTACCATAAACTTCTATCCCATAAAATTTGTCGTCAGTAACAGAATCGTCCAAAAAAGCTACTGAGTAATACCATGGTCGAGATAGTGAATTTTCAACATCAGTTTTAAGTTTCGTTTCTGCCTCCCGATAAAAAGTTTCTGGAACTTGGAATATTATTTTAAAAACGATGGTAGCAAGATAACAGTTTTCATATCTATCTTTATCTTGGAAAAATTCCTTGTCCTGCTGGTAATACCAATTCAATTGTGCCCTTATTTTTTTATCCCATTCTATCCAAGGCTCTACGTCAAAATGATCTTCCCTTATTTTACCCTCTTTTGAAAAAGCCTTTGCTTCAAATAGCACTACTTTTTTATCGTCACTCATTAATCCATCGCAACGACCCTTTTCATCATTTTCGCCAGAAACGACAGAATATTCCTGAATCACAGACTTTTTGTCTTCTGTATCATTTCTAATAACGGCATTAAAAAACAGAGACAGATAACTTCTTTCGGTAAACCATGTATGAAAATTTTTTGCATCATTAACTTGTATCATCTTGGACAATTCTTTATAGAATCCCTTTGCAGACGTTTCAATAAAACTTCTGAAATAATCGTCGGTATTATCACTTACGATTGTCAATGGATTATTCAAGTTGCGCATTCTTTTAATATCTTTTAAAGGGAGTTAAGATTAATGAAATAAAAGGTAATCGCCATAGCCTACACCATCATCACGAAGGGTGTTGCAGAAGGCCCAGACCTTGGAGACGATGGAAGAGGTATTATTATTGGACTTGCACTATTCATAGAGTTATTCTTTATTCCGATTCTTTATTATTAAGGTTGTCTGTTAAGGAATCCTGTGCTAACAAAACTTCATCTAATTCGTCATCTAATATTTCATTTTCGCTATCAGGTGAAGTATATATTTCAGAGAAATCATCATCAATTCTCCACCTTTTCTTTAAAAATTTAACTAAAGCCCTTTCGCGTTTCTCTATTTCAGTTTTTCCCCAATCAGAAAATTCTTTGGCAACTTTATTTTCCGAAAACGACCCTATCTTATAACTATCTCTCTTTATGGAATAATCATCATTTTGTAATTGACTATTTTTTTCGGTTGATATCAAAAGGAGATTGCCTAAATTATGTATCAGGCCTTTTTTTTCAGTCTTTGAAAGGTTTCCAAGTTTCGACTTCCAGGTACTGTTTAGAGTTTGAGGTAATATGTGCTCAACGGACTTCGCGGTTTGACTCGCAAACGAATAATTTACTTTTATCCCCTGAGAATTCCTTAAATTTTCTTCAAATTCATAAAGAAAGTATCCCAGTCCATACCAACTGTAGAATCCATTTTTTTTACTGGATGTAAACATTTCTTCTTTTTCACTTTCAAACCTTTTCCAATCACCATGATTTTCAATGTACCAAGCTAGATAGAAAAGCGCCTTTTTCTGATTTTTTATATTGTTATAATTATAATGAAATTCTTTACACATTCTATACAAATCATTTTTGCCTGTATCAGATCTTTTTTTATTCATAGAGAATAATCTAAATGAAAATATTTCAGCAATTTCTGATAACTCAAGTACAAACTCAGGCTTTGTTTCAAGTAATGGATAAAACGAAAGAATCAATGGCCTAACCGTGCTATTGCTTATTCTGTTGAGCTTTGACAATGTATCTATCAGCCGGAATCTAATTTCTTTAGATTTAATTTGGGTAAATGCTTCTCTTTCTTCCGGATAATTAATGTGCCTCCATATTAATGATGTTTCCGCGAGTGAGTGTATGTATCTAGTGATTTCTTTGGCCATTTTATGAGGCTCTTTAAGCATTTGCTTAATAGTGAATTTTTTCTCCAGTATTTCTTTTTTTGTCTGATTATCTTTTGACCACCCATTATATATAATCCAATGAACGCTTAAAAAAGCATTCTCATCTAAAACCTTATTTGGAAGTGTTAGATTTTTTAAAATGTGACTCCATTTTTTATTTATCAGTGAACTCAATTCCTTTAACTCTGATTCAGTCTCATCTGATACCGGAACTTTAGAAGTAAGATATAAAAGGCGATTTTTTACAATTTCCAAATTTGACAAACCAATCCCTCGATTATTCATGGTTTCAAATAGTACACCAATCTCGGTGCCATCTAATAATGTAAATTCATTAAAAACTAGCTTTTCCTCAATAGCATTTAAATAACTTAAAAGGGTTTCAGTTTCATTATTATTTTTAAAATAATCATGTATAGTTTTTTTTGCTTTCAGCAAATTTCTTGTGTATAAATTCTCATCTAAAGATGTTTTCTTTTCTAGCTCTAATATTACCGATCTGAAATAATCATCACTTACTTTGTCAATTTCATATCGAAAAATATAGCTATCCTTATTCAGCAAGTAAGCTCTAACTTTTTCAACAACATCGTCCTTTGTCTCGCTCCGGCTAGTCAATTCTTTCAATAAATAACTGATTATTAAAATTAAAGTAGTGAATCGTTGTTGTCCATCTACTACATGGTAATTTATGAAGTTATTTACGCCTACTTTAATCTTATCATTTTGTGCATGTAAACTAATTGTTCCCATATAATGCGGCTTATCTAATTGCATTGCATTGCTTATATCCTCCAGCAGATCGGTCACATTATTTGACTGCCAGCTATAGCCCCTTTGATAATCAGGTACAGTGTACACTTTATTATTGAAGAAATGCGGCAAATGTTTTAGTTCCATATTTTTATTATTAAGTTTTAAATTAATTTTCCCTCAAACGCCTTTTTCAAAATACTTTGCTTCAATGCCTCTGCCTGTTGCAAACTTTGTGTTATACTTTCTTCCATTTTATCTGCTATGCTGAGGCGGCTTTCGATGGCTTCAACTATAGCATTTTGTTCTTCAGTTGAACAGATAGGAAAGGCTAAATCTTCTACATCGCCAACTCTTAGATGTTTAACTCCCGTTCCGATTGCATTGTTGTTCATCCGTTGCTGGAATGTAGATTCCATTATCGCATAATGTAGATATTTATTTGAAAGCAATTCAGGAAAAGTTCTAAGTAGCATTATTCTCTGCCCCATGCAAACTTGTATTCCATTTGGAATTATTGCAGCCTCACCCATTGGAGCTTCTCTTGTAAAAAGAATATCACCATATTCCGGTGGGCATCTCCTTGACCAATAACTATAAGTCTGTTCTGACACAAACTTCATTTTTTCCTCCAATAACAATTTCCCATTTTTAATATTAGAGGTTCTAATTAAATAAATACCAGTTTCTTGGTATGGCGCAGTTTTATTATGACAATCAACAACCAAATAGCAAGCATCCATAAAACTTGTCCAACACCAATCAGTTGGCATTTTAATGTTGTCGGGTTCCTTGAATTTGTGTTTTTTTATTTTACCTAAAACACGATTGGACTCTTTATTTCCTTTTGCAATGAGTTTTCTTAATACTTCAGTTCTTTTGTTATCTATTTTTCTCAAAACGTCTTCCCCATTTTGCATAGAATTTTTTTTCCTCCATTCTTTTGTTAACTTTCCCTCAAACGCCCATTTCAACACACTCTGCCGGTAAGTTTTTAATTGCTGCTTTGCAGTAAATAAACTTTCTATGCCTTTTTCTAATTCACTAAAGAGTTCTTCTATTTTGGAAACAATGGCGAGTTGAGTGGGTTTGGGAGGAGACGGTATTGGTAATTTTGAAAATACAGAAATCCAATATCTTTTATGCGTATCAAAGGAGACCCGAACAGTTTGCATATAATAAAATACAAACTTTATGTTTACAGTTTCATCCTTTGGTTTTAAAATCTTCATAGCTGAAGATTTAACTTTGAAAGGAAAATTTACAAATTTATTTGCAGTAGTAAAGTCATCAAATATTATTACAGGTAAGGAATTAAAAATTCCATTCGCTTCATTTGTATATCCCTTTATAAAAGATTTACCAGCAGTAAGAACAGGAATCTTATAGCTATCATCATAGTCTGTTGATTCAACAATGTATGGTGTTGGCTGTATGTAATCGAGGTAGTCATCAAAACTTTTAATTTCCCAATCTTTCGGCAATTCTTTCATCATAATAATTATCTTATTATTTTCTTCAAAGCATCCGCATGCTCCACCAAATGCTTTAATAATGTTTTAGTGTTATTTTGAGTAAGTAGCCCATTACAATAGTCTGCATTACCAATAATATAAAGGCTATTCCTTGCCCTGGTTATTGCAACATTTAGTAAATAGGGTGCCCCACGGTTGATAAAATTGGCAAGACTTTCCCGGCTATTTTCTGTTAATACTAGGCTTAAAATAATGATATCTTTTTCATCTCCCTGGTATTTATGCACAGTATCTACTTTAACCTTCTCCCTGAGATTCGAATCCATTAGTTCAAATATTCGCTCGTACTGGTGCCTGAAAGGCGTTACAATACCGATACTGGCATTCGGGTGCTTTGCAACCAGCTGCCTGGCCAGGTCAACACATTTTTTTGCCTCTAGTTCGTTGGCGTTATAACCCTTGGTCATAACTCCATTAACATGTAACCAGTGTAAACCTGACGGTGAGAACTTAAATTGTTCAGCAGTAGTTTTTATGTCAAGTTCCTGTCCCAATCTTTTTTTATAAAAATGATAATCGGAAAATCGGATGATCTCCGGATGGCATCTGTAATGTTCGTTCAGAAATACAGTATCATATTTACTTTGATGTGCAAGGTTTTTGCAAAAGTCAAACAATGAGGAATTTACATAACTTAAACCAAGCTGCCCTATTTTTAAAAGTTCCGCCAGATACTTTTCTTCGTATTCCCGTACTGCTGTTATATGTTTCAATTGCATACTGTCTCCGATAATGACCACTTTTTTAGCACGGAAAAGCAATGGCAAAGCCGAGGCTACATCACACTGGCTGGCTTCATCTATTACCAGGATATCAAATAGTCTTGGACTTAAGGAAAATCCATTTTTAACTGATAATGATGTTACAGAAACTGCTTTAAAATCCTTGATAAAATCCTGGCAACTGATATCAAACTCCTGCAACTCTTCGTTTTTCCAAACAACAGCAGGAATAAAATTCAGATATCGCTGCACCCTATCAGGCTGCATATTGAATAGCTTATTCCTGACAGTGCTCGTCATTAGTTCAATCCCCAAATTAAGAAGTGATTCATGGATTTCCCGATGATTCCTTTTTAATTCTTCCTCTTGCTCCAATATTTCATTCAAGGTTTTTCGATAACTATCTTTCGCAAACTTAAGTTCATCAAGTCTTTTTCTATCACCGATTTTAATTTTTTCTAAAACCGAATTAAAGCTTAAAAATGCGCCTTCAATTTCTGACTTGTTTTTAAATATTGCTTCATTTGCCAAATTGATCAAATTTTCTTTTCTTTTAAGTTCAAGTGGTATTGCATTGCTCTCCTTAGTCAGAGAATAAAGTTGTGTAAGAAAACCCAATAAGCTTTCTTTTAAATCGATGTCCGGTTTTATTAATGGGGTTGATTGGTTTAAAATAGTTCTCCCTAAATCAGGTAAATGTTCATTCCAGTCTTTTGATTTTTTAAATACCGCATTTTTTACAAAAAGATTAAAAACAATACCGTAGAAAAATCCTTTCTTAGCTCTTGTAATTTTATTTATGCTTTTCGCTGCTTCGTTTAAATCAACATTGAAAAGGGTTTTATTATCTATAAATAAGAACCTTAAATCAGGATTCATTTCCAAAATCCAGTTCGTTAATTCATTTTGAACATTCTGATAGTTCATTTTAAGTTCTTGATTCCTTATGTTAGAATGCTCTACCACCTTTTTTAATTCACCTGATTTTTTAATGATTGTAGAAATGGAAATATCAGTTTTATGCGATGATTTAAAAACAGAACTTAAGCGTATCTGATCATCGTATAATATATCTACATCAGGAAAATCATTTACTTGGGGTTCTAATAAAGTTTTGAAGTCATTAACTTTTTCAAGCAGAACAAGGATTTCAATCTTATTCTTTATTTGCTCTTCAAGTTCTTCTAGCTCTATTTTGTACCTTGGAATAAGTGAAAGTCTATCCTCAATTTCTAAAAGTTGTTTTTGTTTTTTACTAATTTGTTCTTTTTTTCGAACAACATTTTCTGGATCATCTTTGTATTGGTTATTGGTCTTGTTATTTAACATGGATTCAATAACCACTTTAGTATTTTCAGACACATCTCGTTTAGATCCAAACCGAAGTAAATATTCATCATTACACAAAGAATGAAACCTTTCGATTACATTATCAACTGCTTTATTGTTCTTACTAGCAAAAAGTATTGTTTGATTATTGACAATCGCATTAGCAATTATATTTAAGACTACCTGAGTTTTACCTGTGCCTGGAGGGCCTGTAACCACTGTAATTGGGTTTTTAAACGACAGGTCTACTGCTCTTCGTTGGGATGGGTTTAATTTAGTAACTTGGATAAATGGATCAAATTCAAACTGGACGGATAGTTCATCAACAGTTTTATTTAAAAGGAAGCTCTTAAATAAGGTATGAGCTTCAATTTTTCCTTCAATTTCGATACATTTTTTAATTTCAGAAAGGACTTGGCTAGTAAAAAGATTTTCATTACTAAAGCCTATTGAAATAGAATCTGTAACAAGATTAACTCCTCCTAAATAATCATTTAAAACATCAACCTTCTCCTGAAGGCTTTCTTTTTGACTTAGTTTTGACGAAAGTTCATCTATAACAGTTTCATCTAGTCCTAAATTTTCGAGAATCTTTCGATTCAACTCCAGATCTGCATAACTTATCCTAAGTGATTCGGGGCTCTTAATTTCATGGTTAAAAACTATAGTATAGAACAGAGGATATCTATTCCCGCTTATTAATATTTTTACACCAACAAAAATATTTTTAGGAAAGTTCTGTTGGCGGTTTGTAAGATATTTATTGTAAAAACTTTCGACGGATGTAATATCTATTCCCAGGCCCTTTTCGTCATTATTTTTAAAAACGTAAGATGTCTCATCTGAAATGCTTGAATCAAGATGGCTTTCCAATTTTATTAATGTTCTGTAGAATTTTAAGACTTTTTTGATTTCAGAATCGTTTTCATTTCCTTCCAATACACTTGTCAATAATTTTAAGCGAGATTGTGGAATTTTAATATTTGGCTTTGGTCCTTCATCAATAAAATTAATATTTGAGGAGTATTTATTTTCGTTTGTAATATTTAGAACTTCTAAAATTCGATGAATTTCAACATCAGAAAAAGCAGTAGCATCTGTAAATGAATCGTGAATAAACGGAATCAATGTTTCTGGATAAAGTATATGGAAGTATCTTTTTGCAATTCCTGGAATCGACTTTTTTTCGAATTTAACGATCTCATGAAATAATACAATTCCTCCAATAAAATTCCAATTTATATTAGTATGATTTTTCTCCAATATTCTGTCTTTTCTATTAGCCAGAAATTCCGTTAATGCAAAACGATATGCTTTTACCTGCTGAAAGGGATTCAAAAATCTACCTCCTCCTTTAACGAAACTCATTTCATTATCTTCAGTTACTATTCTCCATGCATTATTTTCGGAAAAGGTTAGCGCTCCGCTATAATCCTTAAAGTCGATAACTGTTAGCAATCCATTTTTAATAAAAATTGCATCTAAAGGGTGCCCTTCAACGGTTATATTTCCAATAAGAATATGTTCCCCCGGTGTACTGGTAAACCCCACTTCCATTAATTTTACAATGTCTCTGAAAAATAGATTCTCATGAGTATGCTCATATTGACTTATCAGGTATGATTGGAAAGACATTAGGCAGCTAATATTTGGTTTAATTCGTTAATAATTTCATCCGTTGTCTCCCCAAACAATTGCCACATCTTTCCCAATCCACCATTCTTATTAAAAGGGTCGAGTTCAAAATCTTCTTTGCCAACATGAAAACTGTTGGCTACATAATCTTTTATCATGCGCAGCCATTGCATTTGCTCTTCGGTAAATTTTAAAGTACCTGCCTGTTTTTTAAATACCCAATCCTGGAAATTTTTATCTACGGTTTTATCATAAGATATAAGCGTTGTATCAATGCCGCTGACTTTTCGTATCAAACTCACTAAGGCAATCAGTTCATTTTTGGGACTCACCAAAATATTGCCGCCCTTCGACAAGCTCTGGGTGACAACATTTTGATAGGCTTTCCACACATGCATGGGAGACAGCAGCGGCTGTTCCATTTTTATTTTATCATACAACTCTTTGACCATTTTAAAAGTAAGTTCCCTGCGGCGGTATGGCTGACCATAAAAAATTTGCAGCGCTGTTATCTCATCTTTATTAGCTTCTATCCATGCGGTAAAATTGCTGATGGTTAGTTCTGCTGCTGCTTCCTGGTCTTTAACCCAGCCAATGTTGGTGATCTCATCTATATTAATGCCATCAATGATCTGGTCGTACTTTTTGCGTACATCTACAATATAATTTCGCAAGTCAGGATTATTAAAAACATCTACCGCGCGGTCAACTATTTTTTGTTGCTCTGTTTTTATGGCGGCTTCTATCACCACAGGCGCCTGCCCTTGAAGGTTTTCCCTGATGATGGTTTCTGCATCTTTAATCGCATCCGGATCGTGCGCATTTAATAATTGCTGCACCACATGCTGAATAGAAAACCCTTTCGCATGTTCAGAGAAAGCTGTTTTTTCTGTTTCATTAATTTGCTTATCTAACCGGATCAATCTATTGGCGAGCGAACTTAATATTTCTTCATCCGTATTGCCCATCGCCACATTTTGTAAAAGATCTTTCAAACTCATGCCCGGCTTTTTTTCCAAAGGGCGGCTGTCTGTTTTCTGTGAACTTTCTACACCTATGGCATCAATAATTACAAAATGATCTTTGGTGAATTTGGCGGATGGTGTTCCTTTAGCTTTAAGGTCTTCCAGCGAACAGGTGCGTGTACCACGGCCTTTCATCTGCTCATAATAACTGCGGCTTTTTACATCGCGCATAAAAACCAACATTTCCAAAGGACGAATATCTGTGCCGGTTGCGATCATGTCAACGGTAACGGCTATACGCGGATAATAATCATTCCGAAACTGGCTGAGCACCGTTTTGGGATCTTCATCACTTTTATAAGTAATCTTTTTGCAGAATTTATTTTCTTCTCCAAATTCTTCTCTCACTATTTCTATGATGTCTTCCGCATGAGAATCTGTTTTCGCGAAGATCAAAGTTTTAGGAATTTCGAAATGGCCATCTTTACTAACCCTGTCTGGGAACATCGCAGGCGTATTTTCTTTTATCGCCCTCACGATAGTTCTTATCGTACTTGGGTTCACAATATCCCTGTCAAGTTGCTTGCCCGAATACTCAATATCTTCATCCACCGATTCCCAGAATTTTTTTCTAGTCAGGCGTTCGCGTTTATCTACTTTTTCGCCCAACGCTATCTTACTTCCATCTTTGGTAATTTTTGTTTCGATGGTAAATACATTGTAGGGAACGAGTACGCCATCAATAACGGCTTTTTCATAACCATAATCACTCACCAGGTTTTGATTAAAATATCCAAACGTCCTGTTATCAGGCGTAGCCGTTAAACCGATTTGAAATACATCAAAATAATCAAGCACCTGTTTCCATAAATTATAAATGCTGCGGTGGCATTCGTCAATTACGATGAAATCAAAAAACTCAGGAGGTATTTTTTCATTGTAAATTACCGGCTGCGGTTCTTTCGCCTTGTATTCATTCGGATTCATTTCCTCTGCACTTTCATCCAGTTCGGTTCCCTTTAAAATAGAATACATTCTTTGAATAGTTGAAATATATACCTGGTTGTCATCCGGAATAAAACTGCTTTTCAATCGTGTAACTGCATATAATTCTGTAAACTTCCGATTATCATCATTGGGCACGTAAGCCATAAATTCCTGCTCTGCCTGTTCGCCTAAATTCTTTGTATCTACCAAAAACAAAATGCGTTTTGCTTTCGCATATTTTAAGAGACGGTAAATAAAAGTAATAGCCGTATAGGTTTTTCCGGAACCTGTCGCCATTTGTATCAGCGCTTTCGGATGAAAGTGTTTAAAAGAATTTTCTAAATTATGAATGGCATTTATTTGGCAAGCTCGTAATCCTTCTTCCGGTAATGCTGGAAGATCAAGCAATCCGGCTCTCAGCGATTTTTCCTGTTTAAGATATTCGTAAAAAGTTTCAGGGCGATTAAAAGTGAATACTTCCCGCGATCTTGGCTTTGGATCACGATAGTCTGTGAATCTGGTTAATTCCCCCGTACTCTCATAGACAAAAGGAAGTTTTTCATTATCACAGTATTTGAGTTTTGCTGAAGCATATCCTTCTGATTGCTCTTCGTGTGCAGTAAGACGAAAACCTTCTTCTTCCCGTTTTGCTTCAATAACGCCAACAGGTTTTCTATCAACAAATAAAACATAATCAGCAGGGCCAACATCTGTTTGGTATTCCCTAACAGCAACTCCTAATCCTGCCGCAAGATTAATTTCTTTTTTTGATTGTATAATCCACCCTGAAGCTATGAGCATAGCGTCTATCTTATCGCGTGCAAGTTGTTCAGGAGTTTGATTAGGCATTAAACACAAATGAGTTAAACAGTATAAATCGTTTTATACAATTGACAAATATGAGATAACGGGATGGAACTAAATACAATAGCTCTGGTTAAACACTTAGAGTGCTAAAGCTATTAAAAAATATTTATAAAAATCTATCTATCAATAAATTATTTACCGGGAAGTAAACTGCATCAAGGAGATTGCCACGCCGTATGGCGGCCACTACGAAACACCTCCCTCCTCTTCGTTGCCTCCTTCGGGTTTCCTTGTAGAAATTTCCGCTCATTGACCGCTTCTTGTTCGATCATTGTTCGAACATTGTTCGATCCATTGGTTCGAACAAGCTTCAAATAATCTTCACCCTTTTTTCCTTTTACTGCACAATGAAACCACCAGCAAACCGTTAGATGGTACGACGCAAACTAAAATATAATATTATGGCAAGAATCCCCAATGGTATCCTCGGTGAATTTATCGGCACGGCAGGCAATGTTTCCGGCTATATGCGCATGAACAAAAACTTTGTGCGTACGAAGCGCAGGCCTATGAAGGGACCGGTGAGTGACAAACGACTGGCGCAGCAGCAAAAAATAAAAGTATGCAGTGCTTTTACCAAACCCTTCGCGGGCAGTGGCTTCTTCGACAGGACTTTCCCCGGCAGCAACGGCAACACGGCCACAGGCTATAACAAAGTAACGAGCGCCCTGCTTACCAGGGCCATAACCGACAACTACCCGGATACAAGGTTGGTGTGGCCGCAGGTGCTCATTTCAAAAGGCGGTATGCCCTCACCCGGGCAGGCCGCAGCGGCAGCGGATGCTGATGGTAACATTGTGTTTACCTGGAGCAACGATATCGGTACGGGAAGCGCAAAAGACACGGACATAGCTGTGTTGGTGGCCTATTGCCCATTAACGAGGCAGGCAGTGTATCTCATCAGCAACAGTAGAAGGGCAGATGAACAGGCTGTATTGAACACGCAAATATTACAAGGCAATAAAGCCGAAACTTGGCTGGGCTTTATAAGTTTTGACGCACGGGATGCCGCCGATAGCGTTTACTGCGGGAGCATCGCTCTTTAGTTGCATTGCAGTATCAATTGTTCCGGGCAATCTTCAATTCTTTATACCGAAATTAGTTCTATTGCAATGATGTAATACCAGCGTGCGAAGCTAATGGCGAAGCAAGGGAATGCAAAAGCGATTATTATTATACTTTCAATCAATGCCAGGGAAGAAGACAGCCACGGTTCGTTTTGCCAAGTGGTGCCAGGAATGATTTTGGATACCAGCTATTATTTTTAGCCTGCGGGGCGATAACCGCAAAATCTTTTATTAGAAGATGCGCACTCAAGCTTAGAATGTCTTCCGCACCGGCTCCCCGGCCATGCAACATGATCAGCGCTTTCTCAGCGTCCTCAATTTTCTTTCCGGAATAAATTATTTTTTCATCAAACATGTAGTGATCATTTTCAAATGTTATAACTGCAGCACTGGTAGCGCATTTTCAATTTCTGGTCTGCTGCCTATAGTGCAGGTTTGCGGGTAAGTGAAATTGTAAATTTAAAAATAGCAGGTATTGACAGTAAAAAAAGGCAGATATTTATTAGCAGGGCAAAAGGCAAAAAGGACTGGTATGTTAACCTCAGCCCCCTGGTGTTAGATATTTTAAGAAAGTATCTTCAGGAATACATAACGGTTACTTACTAAATATTCAAAAATTCTAAAAAATGAACAATAAGAACCTATTAATTTCAGGAGCTGGGATTGCAGGTGTAACGCTTGCATTTTGGTTAAAAAAATTTGGTTTTAACCCAACCATAATTGAAGTTTCGCCGATATTGCGTGAGGGTGGTTATGCAATTGATTTTATGGGAGCAGGTTTTGATGTGGCTGAAAAAATGGACATTATACCTGCCCTGGAAAAGGCTGACCTTAATATTTCCCATATTGCATTTGTTGACAAAGACAATAATGAAAAAGGTAGTATGAACTATAAAAAAATTAAGAAAGTACTGAACAATAGAGCCTTTTCATTACTTCGTAGTGACCTGGCAAAAGTTATTTACAACGCTCTTGACAAAGAAACCGAAATTATTTTTGGCGACACTATAAAACAAATTGAACAAGATGAAGAAAAAGTTAGTGTAACATTTAAAAGTGGTTTAACACGTTCTTTTGACTTGCTTGTTGGTGCAGACGGTTTGCATTCTAATGTCAGGAATTTAATTTTTGGCGAAGAATCTCAATTTGAAAAATATTACGGCTATTATACTTCTTCTTTTACAATGAATCATTTTTTTAATGAAGGAAGAGCATTTTCAATGTTTAATGTGCCTGGTAAACAAGTAGCTGTTTATACAATTAGTAAAGAAAAAGCTGCATCATTTTTTATTTTCACTTCACCGGAAAAATTAATTTATGAGCATCAGGACATTGAAAAACAAAAGCAAATTTTGAAGAACGAATTTATGAATGCAGGTTGGAAATGTGCAGACTTTCTTTCAAAAATTGATACAACTTCTGATTTTTATTTTGATTCAATTAGCCAAATAAAAATGGAAAAGTGGAGTAAAGGAAGAGTTTCTTTGGTAGGCGATGCTTGTGATTGTCCGTCATTGTTATCAGGCAAAGGTTCGACACTTGCTATGGTTGGTGCTTATATTCTTGCAGGAGAATTGAAACTTGCAAATGGAAATTATAAATCCGCTTTTGCTGAATACGAAAATGTTTTCAAACCATTTATTGACAAGAAACAAAAATCGGCACAATCCTTTGCAAAATCTTTTGTTCCAAAAAGTAATTTCGGCATTTGGCTGAGGAATCAAGCATTCAAATTAATGTCTTTCCCACTTTTAACTAATATATTATTCAACCAGTTTAAAGACAAGGGACTAAATCTAAAAGAGTACTGACCAGCACTGGCTATATCGGTTTTATGCAAGCGGGGTGAAGTGCTAACAATGAGCAGTGGTAAATGTTCCACCTATAGTGCGGGCTGAAAAATCTTTACTGAGCGATAGTAATAACAATGAATTTTTATTATAAATTTGACAACGGTTCCGGGCAGAAGGAATTCTAAAATCCCGCCTGCCTTAAAAGCTGTAAACGTAAGCCATCATTGGACAGCGACCCCTACAAACCGACAAGCACAGTAGAAAAATGAATGCCAACCTATTTTTTCAAAAAGTAAACACATATAATTCTTATCCCAGATTAAATTCTTCAAACAATGGAAAATTATAATAAAGAAGTTACAGCTTACATTTCAAAAATGGCTGACTTTGCAAAACCAATACTTAGCCATTTAAGAGAAATTATTTTCAGTACTTGCCCTGATGTGGAAGAAAATATTAAGTGGGGTACACCTCATTATTCATACAAAGGTGACCACTTGTGTATGTTAGGAGGTTTTAAACAACATTGCTCGTTTAGTTTATACAAGGCAGAACTAATGAAAGACAAAGCCATTCAAGACAGCGTAAAAGCAGGAAAAAAGTTTGGTTTTATGGACAAAGTAAAAGACCTTTCTGAATTGCCCAACAAGAAAATTTTAGTTGCATATCTCAAAGAAGCAATGGAACTAAATGCAAGTGGAACTGCAAAGCCGAAACCAGTAAATGATAAACCAAAAGTTGAAGCAGTGGCACCAAAGGAATTTCTTGACGCACTTAAAAAAGACAAAAAAGTCACAGAAATTTTTGACAGCAAATCGCCTTCATTTCGCAAGAACTATATCATTTGGCTTGCAGACGCAAAAACGGATGAAACACGACAAAAGAGAATTGACCAGTCTTTGGAATGGATAGCAGAAGGGAAAGACAGGTTTTGGCAATCAAAAAAGTAAAACAATAATTTATAAAATAAAAATTATGGCACAAATTAATCCTCACATTAACTTCAACGGAAATAGCGAAGAAGCATTCAATTTTTACAAATCGGTATTTGGTGGCGAATTTGCTATGGTTGTGAGATTTGGCGATATGCCAAATCCTAATATTTCCGAATCTGAAAACAACAAAATAATGCACATTGCTTTACCAATTGGCAAAAATGTATTAATGGGAAACGATGTGCCCGAATTTATGGGACGGGTAAATGAAAACGAAAACAGGTCAAAAATATCAATTAGTGCTCAAAGCAAGGAAGAAGCCGACAATTTATACAACGGACTTTCAGCAGGCGGACAAATTGAAATGCCTATTGCAGACAGTCCCTGGGGTTCCTATTTTGCAATGTTTAGAGACAAATACGGTATTGAATGGATCGTTGATTTTGACCCAAAATATAACGAAAAAAAAGAATCATAAACTGCTGACGAAAAACTGCCAGCCGATAACAACAGCATTAGTCCGGACATTCAATGAATATCGCCGGGCTCTGTTCGTTTTGTGCCGTTTTTAGCACCCTATAAACACTGAATATAAAAAACATGGCGACAGAAAATTCAACTTTACGTACTTGCTAAAAAGGTCACAAATATTATAAAAGTTCTGACTGCCCTACTTGCCCAATTTGTGAAAAAGAAAGAAAACCGAAAGACGGATTTCTTTCTTTTTTAGCTGCACCTGCAAGACGGGCATTAGAAAATAATGATATTACGAAATTAGAAAACCTAACAAAATATACTGAAAACGAAATTTTAAAATTCCACGGTTTTGGAAAAAGTTCGTTGCCAATTTTACAAAAATTATTAAACGAAAAGAAACTTTCCTTTAAAGAATAATTATATAAAATGCCAAATAAAATTCCATTAGAAAAGTATTTTGAAAACATCAAAATAAAGACAGGCAAAACACCAGTCGACTTTAAAAAGATAGCAATCACAAAAGGTTATTTTGAAAACGGGCAACTGAAAGCAAGTGTAAAAGCCGGTGAAGTAATTGCCTGGCTCAAAAAAGATTTTGATTTAGGACACGGACATTCATTAGCCATTTATCACACTTTTAAAGACCAAAAAGACTGAAAAAACAACCAACCGCTAACATTGGCAATATAGCAGGGCGACGAATATATTCTCAACTTTTTGATCGCTATTTGGCTTTGGCTCAAACCTGACAATATAAATTTGGCAATAGAATAAGCAATGAACTTTTATTTATAAATTTAGCATCGGTTATGGGCTGACGATTTTCAAATGCCGCCACATCGCCAAGGCCCTATCGTAAGCGGTCATTCTAACGCGAGACCCAAATGATAAAAATGAATGATAGCAAATCTTGTAATACTATTTGTAATTGGGTACGTTGCGGCTACAATTTCGGGAGCTGCAGGTTTTGGTGGTGCTTTGATCTTGCTTCCTATTTTGGCAAGTATTGTAGGAATAAAAGCAGCAGTTCCAATTTTGACAATAGGACAAATATTTGGTAACGCTTCCAGAGTTTGGTTTGGTAGAAACGAACTTAAATGGAGACCAATCATTTACTTTCTTTTGACTGCAATTCCTTTGACAATTTTAGGCAGCTATTTATTTACTGACATCAACAGCAAGACGATAAAAATTACCATTGGATTTTTTTTTATCCTGCTCGTCATCTATCGCAGAACCCGAAGAAAAAAAATAATAATTAGTGATAAAGGAATGTTGTTTGGTGGCGGACTAACGGGCTTTTTATCGGGTTTAACAGGAAGTGCAGGACCAATTGGTGCCGCTTTTTTTCTAGCATTAAATTTGACAGCAACTGCCTATATAGCAAGTGAAGCCTTCACAGCTTTGGCAATGCATCTGACAAAGACCATTGTTTATAACAAATATTCCTTAATTGGTTTGACCGACCTTTATTATGGACTTTTTATCGGGCTTGCCATGATTTTAGGTAGTTGGACAGGAAAGAGAATTATTGAAAAAATTTCACGCGAAAAGTTTCTGTTGTTTGTAGAGATTTTACTTTTGGTATCAGCAATACAACTTATTTGGACAGCTTAATAAAAACGACAGGAAGAACAAAGAACCGCTTACATGGAGTTCGCTGCTATGCTGGCTGACCGGCATATCCCCATCTTTTGTAATGCTATCGGCTACAGTTCGGGCAGGGCTTTCATTGTTCAGCATTTGTACATAACTTCATATATAGTTTTTCAATTAGGCTAACGTTCGGGCTGAAGAATATAAATTGCCAGCACAGCAGCAATCCCTAACGGTTGTTCGTCATGCCTGGACAACAACATGCTTGCGGTTGCAGTCAGGACAAAAATTTTTAAAAAGAATTAATTAAAATATTGATAAAGTGGAAGTCTGAAAATAATAAGCCTCGTTCTCTGTGCTAATAGACTGCCTTACCTTTAATGCCAGTTTGAATTACTACACTTATTTAAAATAAAGAAAATGAAAATTAAATCAATGTTTACAGCTTTTATATTGAAAGCATTACCTATTATTACCTGCATAACCTTTAGCTTTTCAAGCATCATTGTAGTCAATGCGCAATCATCTGTTGTAGGCAAATGGAACGAGGTTTCCACTAAACAGTTTTTTACTCCCGAAGGAGCTAAACAAACAGGTAAGTCGGTCATTGAGGGGCGAGCCACTTCTACTGATAAATTGGAACTGGAATTTAAATCAGATAATACTTATACAGAAATCGCCGGACATATAAAATTCCACACGGTAACCGGCACATGGTCGGTTTCAGGAAATCAATTAACAATGGTTGGCACTGCGGAAAAAAAAGCAGGTATGGAAGGCAGAATTTATACCTTTTCTATTAATGGTAATACGATGACAAGAATGATGATAGTTAAGCCTCCATATAATACGATGGTTTATAAGATAGAAGATACCAGTACAAGAA
>JBBRSV010000090.1:0-19827 GCA_038245055.1 Chitinophagales bacterium
AATGGCGATGTGACATCAATATTACTTTTAAGAAAAAATGGCCGGGCATCGAGCCCGACCATTTTTAGCAAGAACTTCGCTGCTGGCTTCGTTCTATCAATATTATTAACAACTGACACAGTTTATTTTACACTCCCTTTTATAAGAATATTTTATGAAAATAAGCCACCTTTTTTGAAAGAACGTACACCTTCCCCGATTTTAAAACCATTATTATAAATCGTTATTTTATAATCGCCGGTTTGAAAGCCACTATTTTGGGTCCATTCCACTGTTACAGGTTGTTTTTGTCCTTGTACATAATTAATCTCTACTTTTTTTGTAAAAGGTTGCTCCGTACCGTCCCTGGTAACAAATTTTCCTGAACCTAAAGCATCCACGGTTACAGGTTTTCCGTCAGGAGAAGTAATGCATACATAAATATCTTTCTGCCCGGTTTGAGTAATCCTGTTTTCGTCAATGTCAAACGAAATTCTTAATTTATCAACGCGTTTAGCCGTTGTAGTTACCTTTTCTTTACCACTGCTCTTTTCTTTAAGTCCTACAATGGAAAAATTAGAAGCGTGCAACGTAGAACCTACATCGATTACACTTTCTTTTTGCTTGATCACATCATTTGCTGAATCATAATTTTTCTTAACTACATCGCGCTCTACGGTAACTTGTCTTTTCTCTTCTGTTAGTTGCGTATTTTGGGTTTTTAATTCATCAATTTGTGCAGTATAGGTTTCAATATTACCTTTTAACTCTGCAACCAATCTTCTTGCTTCAGCAAGTTCAGCAGCTGTTGCATTTTTATTGTTGATGATTTTTTGAACTCTCGATTTCAGATCCTGGATATCTTTATCTTTTGTTTTTAAAAGACTATCTGCTCTTACATTTGATGTTTTAAGATCGTCTAGCCGCAATGCAGCATCGTTTAACTCCCGCTGCAGCTCATTCTTAGATGAATCACTGTTTACGATTTGGGTAGTCAAGTCTTGTTTTTCTTGCTTGGTTTTATTTTTATCGTAAATAATATAACCCCATGTGGCCAATAAAGCAACAATTAAAATGCCTGTTAAAACATTTCGGTTATTATTATTTTTGACAACTACCTTTTCGTCAGGAGCATTGCTGTTAGGAAAATTTTCGTAACTCATTTTAAGGTTTAATTTATTTTATTAAAGTTATGAATAATATTTTTCCAAAATCATGCCAAATGATATTTATTTGTTACAAAAACGTATTCGAAATTAGAAATGAGCCTGTTATAAAACTTTTATCTTTGAAAAAATGAGTGCATTAACTATACTTTCAGACTGGAAAAAAAATACCTTTAAGCCATTATATTGGCTTGAGGGAGACGAGGAATTTTACATTGATGAAGTGATGGATTATGCAGAGAATAAAATATTATCTGCGGCTAACGCCGAGTTCAATCTCACTATTTTTTATGGCAAAGATGCTAATCCTGCTGACATATTAAATGCATGCAGGCGTTACCCAATGTTTGCCGAAAGGCAGGTAGTTCTTTTGAAAGAAGCGCAGCAGATGAAGGATATAGAAAAGCTGGAAGGATACATTGAAAAACCGCTCGGATCAACAGTGTTTGTAGTATCATATAAGGGCAAAACTATTGATGGGCGTAGCCGGATCTCTAAATTGATAAAAAAAAACGGAGAAGTTTTTTTATCAAAAAAAATATATGATAACCAGTTGCCTTCGTGGACGAATGGTTATGTACAATCAAAAGGTTACCAAATCACAAACAAGGCTTTGACGTTGCTTGTTGATCACATTGGGAATGACCTTAACAGAATTGCCAACGAGATAGAAAAATTATCCATCAACCTTGGCGCTGAAAAAAATATAACGGAAGATGATATAGAAAAATACATTGGCGTTAGTAAAGAGTATAATATTTTTGAGTTACAACATGCCCTTAGTAAAAAAGATCTTTCAAAAGCCATTCGTATTATTCAGTATTTTGACGCGAACCCCAAAGCAGCTCCAATCCAATTGGTACTGCCTTCTCTTTATAATTATTTTACCAAAATATTAGGCATTTACCAAATGAGCGACAAGAGTGAAAGAACATTGCGTCCGCTGTTTTATAATAATCCTTATTTAGTGCAGCAGGCGATGGATATGCTTATGAATTATTCTTTTTCAGAAGCAGAGCAGGCAATAATTCTTTTGCATGAATATAATTTGAGAAGCCTCGGTATCAGGAATTACGGCGCGTCCGGCGGTTCGTTAATGAAGGAGTTGGCGTATAAAATTATTAAAGGAGCAGAAAATAATTAAGCCTTAGTGAGTAATTGCATAGCATTTATTTTATCTTCTGCGAGTTGTTCTTTTAGAGCATCCAGTCCATTAAATTTTAATTCTTTTCTCAAAAAATATTTTAGGTAAATGCGAATGTTTTGTCCATAAATGTTTTTATCAAAATCAAAAATATTTACTTCAATAACTCTTTTTGTGCCACCAATAGTTGGCCTTACTCCAATGTTCATCATTCCATCCTTCAATAAATTTTGCAACTCATTATTGCCGCCATTTTCATTATTTAAAGAATCGCCAACTATTGATAACTGTACCGCGTAAACGCCGTTTACTGGAACAAGTTTATGTGGATTAGTTATTTCAATATTAGCCGTAGGGTAACCCAGCGTTCTTCCTAACTTATTACCTTCAACTACTATTCCATCAAAAAAGTATGGGTAGCCGAGATACTCATTCGCAGTGTCAATATCACCTTCTTCAAGCGCTTCCCTTATCCTGGTAGAACTTATAGTTACATGATGCAAAACATGCTCTGGTATTTCCTTTACTTTGAAATTGCATTCTGCCTGGTATGATTCCAACAATCTGTAATCTCCCTGCCTGTTTTTTCCAAAATGGTGATCATACCCAATAATAATGGTATGCGGATGAAAATTTTTAACCAGGAAATCCCTGATGTATTCTTCAGGGGATTGTTGAGAAAATTCGAGCGTAAACGGAACAATCACGAGGTGATCTATATTTTGTTTTCGCAGCAATTCAATTTTTTCAGGAAGGGTATTTATTAATTTAATCTCGTGGTTACTTGTTTTCAATTTTGTATTCACAATCATCCTGGGATGAGGATGAAAAGTGATGATGACGGTTTCGCCTCCAATATGGGCCGCTTCTTTTTTAAGTTGATGAATAATTTGTAAATGGCCGGTATGAACACCGTCAAATGTGCCGATTGTAATAACGGCATTGTTAAATAGGGGTAAGTTACTTATATCATCGTGTACCTGCATGTGGTTGGCAAAACTAAATTATTTATGCGTTGATAATTTCAAATGAAGATAGCATGGCGATATTTTATATTTTTACAGCCATCAAAACAAAATCATGTCTCTTTATTCAAAGCGAGGTGTTTCCGCCCAAAAGGAGGAAATTCACGCTGCTGTAAAAAATCTTGACCAGGGAATTTTTCCTAAAGCCTTCTGTAAAATTTATCCCGATTACCTTGCTGGCGATGATAATTTTATAAATGTAATGCACGCCGATGGTGCTGGCACTAAAAGTATATTGGCTTATTTATATTGGAAAGAAACCGGTGATGTTTCTGTATGGAAGGGAATTGCACAGGATGCAATAGTTATGAATCTTGATGATCTTTTATGCGTGGGTATTTATGATAACATCATTTTCAATTCAACTATCGATAGAAATAAAAATCTTATTACCGCAGAAGTTTTAGAGCAAATAATAAATGGCACACAGGAATTTTTTGACCTGATGAAAACTTTTGGCATCAACATCCATTATCTTGGAGGTGAAACTGCAGATGTTGGCGACGTAGTAAGAACGATAGCTGTGAATGGAACCATGACAGCGAGGTGGACTAAAGCTAAAATAATTTCCAATGAAAAAATTAAGCCGGGAAATGTTATTGTAGGAGTTGCTTCGTTCGGGCAGTCAACCTATGAATCTGAGTATAATAGCGGTATTGGAAGTAATGGCCTGACATCTGCGCGGCACGATATTCTCAATAAATATTATGCAGAAAATTATAAAGAGAGTTATGATAACTCACTGGATGAGGATGTTGTTTATATTGGCAAACATCGTATAGCAGAGATAAAAAATATTCTGTCGCCTACAAGAACTTATGCGCCTTTGATTAAGGAGCTACTTGAAGATAATTTTAATAAAATTTATGGTTTGATACATTGCAGTGGCGGCGGGCAAACAAAATGTTTAAAATATATTCCTGAAAATATAAAGGTGATAAAAGATAATTTGTTTGATCCACCGGAAATTTTTAAAGAAATACAAAGGGCAAGCAAAGCTGACGACAGAGAAATGTTCCAGGTATTTAATATGGGATGCAGAATGGAAATTTATACTGATGAAGATTTTGCTTCTTCTATAATCGACACAGCTAAGAATTTTAAAATAGATGCACAAATAATTGGAAGGGTAGAGGCGGGCAGCCAAAAAGAGTTGTTGATAATCAATGGCAACAACGAATGCAAGTTCGTTTAGTTTAGAAGAATATTAACCATTTTTAATTGAAGTTATTTCAAACTAAGTTTTTAGCCTTTCTTGAAAAACATTTTAATTTTTTCTTTTTTTGATATATGTTGATAACAAATAAATCTTCAGACGCATTTTTTGCTCACAATTTCTTTTCTTTGCAAAACTTTTTAAATGGCTTCAACAATATCTCCACTTCCCGCAATTTTAATTTTACAAGACGGAAATATTTTTCATGGTCGCGCCTTCGGTAAGATTGGAACTACAACGGGAGAAATTTGCTTTAATACTGGTATGACCGGTTACCAGGAAGTTTTTACCGATCCCAGTTATTTTGGCCAGGTAATTATAATGAACAATGTTCATGTTGGTAATTATGGTGTAAAAGATGCCGATGTAGAGAGCGATTCAGTAAAGGTAAAGGGTGTGATAGGAAGAAATCTTGAAGAACAATACTCCCGGTTTAAAGCAACAGATTCCTTGCAGGATTATTTTGAAAAACAAAATGTTATCGCCATCGATGGTTTAGATACGCGTGCCCTTGTTATTCATATTAGAAACCAGGGAGCAATGAATTGTATCATTTCCAGTGATAGCAGTAATATCGAAGAACTTAAGAAAAAACTTGCGGAGGTTCCACCAATGAATGGACTTGATCTTGCGTCTGAAGTTTCTACAAAAGAAACTTACACTTTGGGCGATGAGAACAGTGAAATTCGCATTGTCGTAATGGACTTTGGTATTAAGAAAAATATTCTTAATTGCCTTGTTGAAAGAGGCGCCTTTGTGAAAGTTTTTAATGCAGAAGTTGGATTTGATGAATTGGAGAAATTTAAGCCGCATGGTTATTTTATAAGTAACGGTCCTGGTGATCCGGAACCTTTGCATTATGCAGTAACGACGATTAAAGAAATACTTGCCGCTAAGAAGCCATTTTTTGGGATATGCCTTGGGCAACAACTTTTAGCTTTGGCTAATGATATTCCAACATTTAAAATGCACCATGGGCACAGGGGATTAAACCATCCTGTAAAGAATATGATTACGGGAAAGTGTGAAATTACAACCCAGAACCACGGCTTCGGTGTAAACGCAGATGCAGTAAGAGCTGCGGCGAATATTGAGATCACTCACGTTAATCTTGATGATGATTCTATAGAAGGTATCCGGTTAAAAGACAGGCCGGCTTTTTCAGTTCAATATCATCCGGAATCTACACCTGGCCCGCATGATAGCAGGTATTTGTTTGATCATTTCTTTGATTTAATAAAGGCAAACTAATTCGGTTTCTCCTTTTTCACCCAAAGCGCAATATTTTATTTTAATTAAATTTGCCCTATGAAAATAGCAATTATAAACGGCCCTAACTTAAACCTTATTGGTTCAAGGGAAACAGATATTTATGGAAGCGAATCGTTTGAGCATTATTTTAATAAGCTTAGGAAAAAATTTGAAACCATCGACTTCGATTATTTTCAAAGTAATGTGGAAGGAGAATTAATTAATGAAATTCAAAGCGCTGGAAAAAAGATGAATGGAATTATATTAAATGCCGGCGCTTATACACATACTTCTGTTGCAATTGGTGACGCGATTGCGGCAATAAAAATTCCTGTTGTAGAAGTGCACATAAGCAATATCGAGGCAAGGGAAGAGTTTAGAAAATTTTCACACATCTCGGCGAAATGCTCGGGTACCATATTTGGTTTTGGATTGAAAGGCTATTTACTGGCTGTGGAATCTTTCCTGCACTGAGAAAGATTTGACTTCATTTTAAAGGATTCAGCAAATTTTTTGCCATTTTAAATATCCTTTCAAGCGAGCGTCATTTTAATTTTTGTATAAGGCTCCTGACGGTTTTTTTATAAAGATCAGCCTCGGCCAATTGATCCTGTATAAATTGATTTTTCTCTAACTGGCCTACAACTTCATTCATTTCTTCTTTAGATTCATAAACCATTTTTCTAAAAGGATTTGTGTAATCTTTCGCTCTTGATGAATAAATTTCTTTGCTCATCCAGTTTTTTGTATCCACCGATTTTTCAAGCAAAGTTTTAAAAACCTCCGGTGTAAATTGTTTAGCGGTAATGTTTTCAATTTCCAATAGAGAGGTATATGCATGGATTAGCTTATCCTTTTTATAATCAGCACCAACTTTTTTATAATAATTATGAACTTGCATCCACGTATTTATTTTATTCTTTTTGATATCATTTTTTAATTTATCAACGTCGGAAGTTATCATTAACTGTCCTCCAATATTTAGCCATTTTGGTCTTTGTATTCTAGTCGGGATACTCTTTTTTAATTCTTCAAAAGATGAAAATTTATTTTCAAGCGCATATTCTATTAACTGTGTCACGCCATAGTAGGATATTAATTCTCTAAATAAATTAATGACCTGCGGCACTTTTACTATTTCCGTTTGGCGCTGGCTGTTTTCGAAACCGGTTGTGTAATAATTTCCCTTTTCATCCGGTTTTAATTTTGATAATAGTTCAAGAGCATCAAAAATTTCGTTAACGGTATCTGGTGCCAGGTAGTTATTTTCTATAGTTTGAATCTTTTCTGTTCGCTTATCCCTGTCTTCAATTTTCCAGGTATTGCGCGCTAAGGCATACATGTTGTACATAAACCAATAACCCGGCATAATAACAAGTTTGTCATTACTTACATCATTACTAACAAGGCTGAAGGGTAAAGATATATTTAACTCAAAAGGGAAATCGGCCTTTGATAAAATTGTGAAGGAAGCGAATTTAGAATTGTGTTTCAGGCTCACGCATAGCCCTGGCCAAAACCCACGGCCAGCGATAATTTCACCATCAGCACTGCGGCTGTTGTGATTACTTCCAATAGTTGCACCCGCAGCAATATTGCTCTGACCCATTATTAATGAGGCACATAAAAATGAATTGTTATGGTGTTGTTCATGTCCGGGAAAGATCAATGAATTCAATACTTCGCAGCAGGAAATTGTAGAGTTATTACCCAGGTATGAATTGAGCAGGCGCGCACCATATTTCAATTGAGAATGCGATGCCATTACAAATCTTACGGCTTTTACGCCATAAAAAATTCTACATCCATAGCCAATAATTCCGTTAACAATTTCACAACCCTCACCAATTTGCGTAGTGCGATCTTTATCACTATTGATCGTTAGATTTTTTAATTTATTTGCACCTTTCAAATAGGCATCGGTCCCGATGCAAACATCCTTTACGATATTACAATCCTTTAATACACACCGGTCGCCAACGGTTCCATAATAGCCGCGTTTTTTGCTAAATTCTTTTTGTGTTAGTTCTATAAATCGTTCCAGTAATTCTTTATCATCACGATTGCTGCTCCATAAAAAAGCATCGCCCGGTAGCATTCTTTCAAATGGAATTACGCGCCTGCCGCCGGTTTCATTACGAACCTCCATCCATACCCTTGTCAATTCGCTCTCGCCATCTTTTAAAATCCCGTTGCCAAATTTTGCGTAATCTGTTGCAGCAAGTTCGTTCACATTTGCGATCATTACTTCATTTCCAATAATGTAATGACTTAAATAATGAGCATTATCAATACAAACATTGTCGCCGAAATCACAACTGATGATCGTGCTATTGTACAAACCCACAGGCATGCGAAGATTATGAAATTCAAGGTACCAGGGCTCTAGTTTTCCTATCCGAACAAGGCCAAAAAATTTACAGTTTTTTACAAGCAGTGGATCAAATGCATCAGAAACTAAAAGCTTATTCCAGTCGTCAGAGTGGTTTCCATTGAGAATTAGAATTTCCTTCTCGGCGCTTGTAAGCATGCGATAATTAATACCATTCTTATTCTGTTTATTCCGGAGATAGTATTCATCTTCCCCGGCAGGTAAATGTTTTGAATCAATAAAATTATAACCTAAATTATTTACCGGGTGTTTAGTTATTATATTCATATCGAGCGATCCAATTGAAGAAAACTTTAAATAATAATATTACAAGGCCATTTATTTAATTTAAATTGAAATAGCACTATTCTACTGTAACAGATTTCGCCAGGTTCCTTGGCTTGTCTACGTCACAGCCTTTTGCTACCCCTATGTAATAGGAAAGTAACTGTAAAGGAACAACACTTAATACCGGCGCAACTATTTCGTCAGCCGGCGGAACAATAAAAATATCATCCGCCATCGACGGAATTGTTTCATCACCTTCAGTTATAATAGCGATAACCTTTCCTTTCCTCGCTTTTATCTCCTGTATGTTGCTTACAATTTTTGCATGATATTCATCTTTGGTTGCCACAAATACAACCGGAAGATTTTGGTCTACAAGAGCGATGGGCCCATGCTTCATTTCTGCCGCAGGGTATCCTTCGGCATGAATGTAGGAAATTTCTTTAAGCTTCAATGCGCCTTCAAGTGCAATTGGAAAATTATAACCCCTTCCGAGGTACAAAGCGTTTGCCACATCTTTGTATTTTTCGCCAATTGTTTTTAAGAGTTGACTATCTTTTAAAATGGTTTCTACTTTTTCGGGAAGCTCTTCCATTTCTACAAGCAGCCTGGAATATCGTGATTCATCAATGGTTCCTTTTTCCTTTCCTATTTTAAGAGCGATCATCAATAAAACTGCCAATTGAGCGGTGAAGGCTTTTGTGGAAGCAACGCCTATTTCCGTCCCCGCGTGCGTATATGCGCCAGCGTGAGAAGCGCGGGCTATTGAGGAACCTACCACATTCACGATTCCAAAAATAAAAGCACCTTGTTCTTTTGCCTTCTCAATGGCCACAAGGGTATCTGCGGTTTCGCCACTTTGGGAAATTGCAATAATAACATCGCCTTTATTTACAATGGGATTCCGGTACCTGAATTCTGAGGCATATTCCACTTCAACTGGTATCCTGCATAGTTCTTCTATTACATATTCGGCTACGAGGCCGGCGTGCCAGCTCGTTCCACAGGCAATAATAATATACCGCGGTGCTGAAATAAGCGCCTGAATATTATCCTGGATTCCCTTCATGGTGATGGTGCCTTTTGCAGCGTCTAGCCTTCCCCGTAAGCAATCATAAATTGTAGAAGGCTGCTCATGTATTTCTTTCAGCATGAAATGATCATAACCTCCTTTTTCAATTGCAGCTAATTCCATATCAAGCTTTGATATGTAAGGAGTTTGCCTTTCATTTCCAAGGTTTTTAAGAATCAATTCATCTGCCTTAATAACCGCAATTTCATAATCATTCACATATACAACTTCTTTTGTATACTCAAGCATTGGTGTTGCATCCGATCCCAAAAAGTGTTCTCCCTTTCCAATACCAATTACCAATGGACTTCCTTTACGTGCTGCTATAATCGTGTCCGGATTATCCTGGTCCAGCAATAAAATAACGTATGCTCCGGAAACTCGTTTCAATGCAATTCTAACTGCTTCTTCCAGGGGGCATTTTGTATTTTTTTGTATTTCTTCAATGAAATTAAGAAGCACTTCTGTATCGGTTTCACTTTTAAAAGTGTAGCCTTTATTTACCAGTTCTTTTTTTAATTGGCCATAATTTTCAATGATACCGTTATGAATCATCGCAAGTTTACCGCCGGCACTTCTGTGCGGATGCGCATTAACATCACTAGGCTCACCATGTGTGGCCCATCGCGTATGGCCAATTCCAATGTGCGCGTGAAGGCTTTGGCCAAGAAGCGTTTGCTCTAGCTCAGCAACTTTCCCCTTTTTTTTATAAACTAAGAGGCCGTCATCATTTATTAATGCAACACCCGTGCTGTCGTATCCGCGATATTCTTGCCTTTTAAGCCCGGTAATAATAATTGGGTAGGCTTCTCTTGGCCCAATGTAACCAACAATTCCACACATAAATTATCCTGTTTTAATTTTAGTTTTTATTAAGAAAGATGATTTTTTGATCACCAGATTCTTGAAATGGATTCTATATCCATATCACTGCAATTTAATCAAAATGTTGCCAGTTGAGGTAATCCATAAATTTGCGCGGTATTGAATTTAAAAGAAATCGAAAGAACAGTGGCCAACGCAGGTGTTTATTTAAATGCCGGAAGGCTTTCAAGATTGAGTTTGGTAAAAATTACTGTGAAGAAATTTTGCGATAACTAAGAAGTAGCCTTGAAATATTTAAACAAAACATTGCGATACTAATCTTTATAGACTGAGGTAAATTGAATGAGGTGTTTATAATTTATATTTTATAAACCATTCCCCTTTAGAAAAAATAAGGCTACATTAAAAAAGATGACAAGCCCCGTAACGTCAACAAGAGTTGCTACGAAAGGCGCGGATGAAGACGCAGGATCCGCTCCTAACTTTTTTAAAAGAATTGGAAGCATGCTGCCGGCAAACGAGCCCCAAAGCACAACACCCACCAAAGAAAAGCTAACAGCCAAGGATATCAATAACCAATGCAACCCGTAAATATCCGTCATTATCCCGTGGTGCATGAGTAAACTCCATAATGAAATTCTAAGAAATCCGATGCAGCCCAGGATCAATCCAAGAACTAAGCCTGATAAAATTTCCCGGCGCATAACGCGCCACCAATCAGCAATTGCAACCTCACCAAGCGCCATTGCCTGGATAATTAAAGTAGATGCCTGCGATCCACTATTGCCTCCGCTACTCATAATAAGAGGAATGAAATTCGTAAGCACGATCATCTTTGCAAGTTCATCATTATAAAATGCCATCGCAGTTGCAGTAAGCATTTCACTTAAAAAAAGTATAATGAGCCATCCAACTCTTTTCTTTATCAGGCCAAAAAAGGGCGTTTCCAAATAGGGCTGATCCAAGGCTTCGGCACCACCTATCTTTTGAATATCTTCACTAAATTCTTCGTTAGTTACCCAAAGCACATCATCAATAGTAACAATGCCGAGTAACACATTATAATCATCTACAACGGGCAGGGCTACACGATTATTCATTTTGAAAACTTCGTTCGCTTTTTCCTGGTCATCATTAACATTCAATTCGATGAACCGACCATCCATCATCTCACTCACTTTTTTGTCAGGATGCGCCAAAATAAATTCCCTTATCCTAATATCATCCAGTAACTCTCCATGCTTATTAATAACATAAATAACATCAATCGTTTCGGTATTTTTCCCCACATGCCTGATGATATCCAACACTTCAGCAACGGTATTGTATTCGCGAACGTACACGTAGTCCGGGGTCATCAAACGACCCACACTATTTTCAGGATATCCAAGGAGCGAGAGGGTAATTTTTCTTTCCTCAGGCGTCAATGCTTTTACCAATTCCCTTACTACCTCGTTCGGTAAATCTTCCAAAAAATCTGTACGGTCATCTGGTTGCATTTCATTCAGCAATTCTGCACTTCTCGTGGGCGGAAGATCCTTAATAATTCTTTTTTGATTTGAATGTTCCAGTATTTTAAAAAGACTTGCCGCACGGTGAATGGAAAGATGATTCATGATTTCAATCTCGCGGTCTTCGTTTTCCTCTATGAGCTCTGCAACATCACTTATGTTTTGCTGATTCAAAAACTCTCCGATAGCAGCTTCTTCGCCACTTTTTAGAATTTCTTCATATTGATCTTGTATTGAAATTTCTTCTTCAGTCATTTTGTATTGATCTTCCGATTATGTCGCAAATTAATTTATTTTACAATAGTTATTCAATTAATGAAATGATAAAGCCGTATTTATATTTAAAACAAGTAACGCTAAAAGGACGAGGCGTTTTTACTAAAGAAAAGATTGATAAGAATATACTGATTGAAGAATCTCCGGTAATTGTAATGAGTGGGGACGACAGGAAATTGCTTGATAAAACATTGCTTCACAATTATATTTTTGAATGGGGGATAAACAAAGACAAATGTTGTATGGCTTTGGGTTTGGTGCCAATGTATAATCACAATTATGAAAGTAATTGCGAATATTTTATGGACTATGAAAAGGAAATTATCCAGGTTAAAACAATGCGCCTCATCAAAAAAGGAGAAGAGCTTACAATAAATTATAACGGAAATTGGAATGATAACAAAAAGATATGGTTCGATGCTTTATAAAAATTGAAATCGCAAATCGTGTGATAATCCAATCAAATTTTTTCAATTCTTTTCCGGGTGAAGAAAGTCTCCGTGCGCCGAAAATTACAGTGGTTTTATTTATAAAAAACTTAAATTTTCTAACGCAATTTATGAATATGAATATTCGTTGTTACTTTTACAAAAAATAAAAACAATGGAAATTACGAATGGCAAATCAGATTTTTCTAAGATAACTTATGCTCCCACAGGTGAGCAATCCAGTACCCGCACTTTTCTTGCCAATGTCTTTTTACTAATGTTCGTTGCGCTTGGCGTTTCGGCATTGGTTGCATGGCAATTCTCTATAAATTCTTATTTATTAAGTTATCTTATTTCACCCACCGGACTTACAGGTTTAGGAATGATAACTATGTTTGCGCCTTTGGGGTTTGTTTTAATAATGTCACTTGGTTACCGCAGACTTTCTGCTCCGGCGCTGTTGGCTTTATTTATTGCGTACGCAATTATCAACGGTATTACATTTAGCTTTATTTTGATGGCTTATACGCCTGGTTCCGTATTTGGTTGCTTCTTATCTGCCTCGGCTATGTTTGGTGTGATGGCGTTTATGGGTTATACTACCAACCAGGATCTTACAAAATTTGGACGCATTTTAATAATGGGTTTAATTGGTACGCTTATCGCGATGGTGATTAATTTTTTCCTTCACAGCAGCCAATTGGATTATATAATCAGCATTATTGGCGTAATGGTTTTTACAGGCCTTACTGCTTACGATGTGCAGAAACTTAAAAGAATTGGTGCAGGTTTAGAATACAGTGACGTGTCAGCAGCCGATACTAAAAAGATGTCCGTTCTTGGCGCATTAAATCTTTATCTTGATTTTATCAATATATTTCTTTTCTTACTTCGCTTGTTTGGAGGAAGAAGAAATTAAAATGATACCTATTTCAAAGGCAATAAAAAAGCGAAACATTTAAACGTTTCGCTTTTTTATTAAATCAATATTGACAGATTGATTATTTACTATTTGCAAAATCTCTCCGGATAATATTTAATGCTCCCCCGGCTTTGAACCATTCAATTTGTTGCTCATTATAAGTATGATTTACCAGGAAGCTTTCAGAAGTGCCATCCTTGTGATTTAAATGAACTACCAAAGGTTTATTTACCGAAAAAGATGTTAAGCCAGTGATATCAATTGAATCATCTTCCAGGATTTTATTATAGTCTTCTTTGTTATCAAAAGTGACTCCTAACATTCCCTGTTTTTTCAGGTTTGTTTCATGAATACGTGCAAACGATTTCACAAGTACAACCCTTACTCCCAGGTGCCTTGGTTCCATTGCGGCATGTTCTCTTGATGATCCTTCGCCATAATTTTCATCACCAACAACTATTGATCCAACGCCAGCTGCTTTATAGGCTCTTTGTGTAGCAGGCACGGGTCCATAAACCCCGGTTAATTGGTTCTTTACAAAATCAGTTTTATCATTAAAGAAATTAACGGCTCCAATAAGCATGTTATTAGAAATATTATCGATGTGCCCACGATATTTTAACCATGGTCCCGCCATAGAAATATGATCAGTTGTACATTTTCCTTTAGCCTTAATTAATAATTTTAAATCCATTAGGTCAGTTCCTTCCCACGCAGCAAATGGGTCAAGAATTTGGAGCCTGTCGGAAGTGGGAGAAACTAAAACTTCTATGTTGCTGCCATCCGCTGCCGGTGATTGATAGCCTGCATCATCAACTGCAAATCCCTTTAAAGGCATTTCAATTCCCTGAGGTTCTTCCAGCTTTATTTTTTCGCCTTTCGTATTTGTCAGGTAATCCGTAAGCGGGTTAAAAGTCAAACTACCGGCAATTGCCAGGGCCGTTGTTATTTCGGGGGATGCGACAAATGCGTGTGTATTTGGATTGCCATCATTTCTCTTTGCAAAATTCCTGTTGTAAGAAGTAAGAATGGAATTTTTTTGAGTTGGATCCTGCGAATGCCTTGCCCACTGTCCTATGCACGGGCCACACGCGTTAGCAAGAACTACTCCGCCCATTTTTTCAAAAATACCAAGGTATCCGTCTCTATCTACTGTATACCTTACTTGCTCCGAACCTGGCGTGATCGTAAATTCTGATTTAGCTTTTAAGTCATGATCAGTAGCCTGTTTCGCTATTGAGGCTGCCCGAGTAATGTCTTCGTAAGATGAGTTCGTGCAAGATCCTATCAATCCAACTTCCAATTTTTCGGGCCAGTTATTTTCCTTTACTGCCGCGGCAAATTTTGAAATCGGCCACGCTAAATCAGGGGTAAAAGGCCCGTTAATATGAGGCTCCAGTTCCGATAAATTAATTTCAATTACCTGGTCAAAATATTTTTCAGGGTCTGCATAAACTTCTTTATCACCTGTAAGATGTTTAGCAACGGCGTCTGCTGCATCTGCTACTTCAGCCCTCCCGGTTCCTCTAAGGTATTCAGCCATTTTTTTATCATAACCAAAAACTGATGTAGTTGCTCCAATTTCTGCGCCCATATTGCAAATGGTACCTTTTCCTGTGCAGGAAAGAGATGTAGCGCCCTCTCCAAAATATTCAAGTATAGCGCCGGTGCCACCTTTTACCGTGAGTATTCCTGCAACTTTTAGAATAATATCTTTTGATGCAGTCCAGCCACTAAGCTTGCCCGTTAGTTTTACACCAATAAGCTTTGGAAATTTTAGTTCCCATGGCAAACCAGCCATAACATCGCAAGCGTCAGCGCCACCTACGCCAATGGCTACCGTTCCTAATCCGCCGGCATTTACCGTATGAGAATCTGTTCCAATCATTAGTCCTCCGGGGAAGGCGTAATTTTCTAACACTACCTGGTGAATAATACCCGCTCCGGGTTTCCAAAAGCCAATGCCATATTTATTTGATACCGACGCCAGGAAATCATAGACTTCTTTATTTTGAGATTTAGCCCTGTTCAGATCGGAAACAGCTCCCGTTTCTGCCTGGATTAAATGATCGCAATGCACCGTAGAAGGAACTGAAACCGTTGCTCTCCCCGATTGCATAAACTGCAATAAGGCCATTTGCGCCGTGGCATCTTGCATCGCCACTCTGTCGGGCGCAAAATCTACATAATCTTTTCCCCTTTCATAGGTTTCGGTTGCATCACCTTTCCAAAGATGTGTATATAAAATTTTTTCAGTGAGTGTTAGCGGATGATTTACAACTTTACGGGCTGCTTCTATTTTCTTGCCATAACTACCGTAAAATTTCCTGATCATGTCTAAATCAAATACCATTTTTATTATTTTATAATTAAAAAATTTGAATGTAATCTTTTTCTAAAAGCTATTATTTGCAAATTTACTTAAATTCAAGTCATCATTTTTTTCTAAAACAAGTACTTTTTAATTTCCGGTATTTTCTTCGCGGCTTTCCCTGAATTTGATTTAAGAAACAGGCCTATCGGAAAATATATTAAAGAATAAAGTTGCTTTCAAATAAAAGCCAGCTTTAATCCCTTAAAGAATAAATTGTTTCTATAATACAATCATAAAAATTACTTACCATATATTTGTGAGAGCAATTATTTTTAGTTTTGGATTATGTATAAATTAAAACACTTTATCGAATGGCAGCTATTTGGAGTTTGCACTGCCATTGGTGAAAGAGTGGGCATTGCCACCTCTGTCATAAGAAAGAATTTTATTTATCTGTCTTTCTTAACTCTTGGATCTCCCGTGATCTTCTACTTGTTCTTTGCTTTTTGGATGAACATCAAAAACTATATCCAAAGATCAAGGCGCAATCCCCTCCGCTATTTATGATTTTAGAAAATATTTTCCAGCCTTTTAAGTTTTTCAGAACAACGATTGTCCTTTCTATAATTTGCTTTTAAATTATTAAGTGTATTTTTTACAAATAATTGTGATTAAAATTGCATTATCCCATTTTGACAGTTACCTTTACTTTTTCCCCGCTTTAAATCCATTTTCTTCCGTATTCTTTTTTTTAATTATTCGTGTGATAAATTTTCGAAATTTCCCATAAAGTTCTATTCCTTTTCATTGTTTAAATTCAGCAGCCTGCCTTTGTTCCAGAACTTAAATTCTATTTTATAATTTTTTCTATTTTGCTTTGTGAGATGGTCATCATCTAAAGATAGCAACTCCGGGCTGCCAGCATTACGCCAGCATGTGTACCAGTAATCGGAAACGTCGCGGATGGAGCGTCTTAACTGGTCTTCAACCATGGAGCCCATTGCCTGGTTAAAGGTTGATACGTACTCTTCTGAAAAAACGGGCTGGTTATAAGATAGCACTAGTTTCCCTGAGGCGTCTTTTTTGTAAAGATTATCCTTATTAAAATTTTGCCTTGTAATTTTTTCAATCGCAAGCAATGTGTCTTCAAGTGAATGAGACTGTTGAATCATGTTCCATGTTTCTGTAACGATGTCCGGAATATATTTTGAAGGCGCTGTTTTAAAATTATAGTTGTTGCCTAACTGCTCAGGAATTTGCGATTCCCACAACGCGTGAACACCCTTTTGATTGGTGAGTTGACCGTTAAAATTTGATGCTGTGTGAAGTGGCATGTGGGCATCAGCAACATAATGCCCGAGCTCTGCTGAAATAAAAAGTATTTCTGATTTATTTCTTTTTTTAAAAGCCTGAATTAGTTTGTCTGAAAGGCTTTCAATATACCAGGGCAAGTAACCTGTCTTATTTAAAAAGGCGCTATCATATTTTGAAAAAGCTTCTTTGGTAGTTTTGGGGAAAGCGGAAATTGGTATGTTGCCAAAATCCTCTATGTCAATGTAATGTCGCGGGCTCTCTGCTTTATCATTTAAAACACCTCTTCTTAAATCCGGCACAACTGCTGCTTCTGTTATAAAATCGATATGATTATAATAAAACACTCTCATACTGTCTGGCAGCGCAAATACTGATGCCTTGTTGATATGTTTGTGGCCCCAGGCACCCCATGCAAATAATAATTCTATACTTGCGGAAAGGAAAAACAAGGTGATTAAAATTCTGGAAATTTTTAGTTTCAAAATGTAATTTTTGGTTTAAAAATAGGTTCTTATTCGTGGCAACTTAGCAATTTCTACAGATATAATTCAAAATGAAAATGAATTCACAAAATAAATGATGGGTTATATGGAGGACAATTATTATTTATTTTTTTTTAAATTTGTAATATCAGGTCTCCCCATGGATCGAAACAGAATGACAACAAATGCTCTTACGATAGAACATGGGCAACCGTCAGTATTTATAAAAGAAGTTGCCAGCCCTGCAAAGGTGCGTGTTGATAACAAAACATTAGTTATTAATAGTAAATTGGTTTCGGGTTTTTTTAAAACATTTTCTTTGGGTAATAGCATTGAATGTTTATGTGCCAAATATGACGCCAGGGAAGATTTTTACGTGAATAAAATTCCTACAACTTCTGAAATTTTTACCCTCAGAATTCATGAAGTTTCGCCAGGAGCTAACCGGTACAAACTGAATAAAAATGGAGATGAAGCCCAAAACCAAGATCTTTCTCAGCAAATATTGCTTCTAAGTTCACTTAAAAAATTTGCTTTTTCACATTACAAAAATTCAAAAATAAAAACACTTGAAATTGCGATACCACGTGAATATTTTTTCAGCAGGTTAAATTTTTCCTGTTCTTATGACACTTTAAAAAAGTATCTCGGAACCAAATATGGACAAGACTCTATTCAAATCGGCACTTCGGTTTTCGGAAATATCTTTCGACGAATTACCGGCGAAATAGACAAGCCGACTGCCGGGAATTATTCAATTAAACAAAATATCAAAAGATTGCTTGAGGTGTTCTTTTCTGATATAAACGAAAGGCTAAATGATTTCGCGGAGTATGAAAAAATAAAAATTTCAAGAGAAGAAGTTTTGCGCCTGATGGTCGTAAGAAAATATTTGGACAGAGATATGGGGTTTTCACCTCCAAATTTTTCTTTGCTAACTAAAATGGCTTTAATGAGTAGCACATCACTTAAGACTAAGTTTAAAAAGATGTATGGAACTACTTTGTTTGAATATTTTCAGCGGATGCGTATGCAGCGTGCCCGTATCCTTTTACTTACCCATAAATTCTCAGTAAAGCAGGTGGGAAATCAACTCGGTTATTCAAACCATAGCAATTTTACAATTGCTTTTAAAAAAGAATTTCATCACCTTCCACATGAACTTATAAAGTAATATTAAAATTGTCTTTCGCAGCTAGTTAGACCATCTTTTGTTGAATTTGCAAGGGCATAAAATCGTAACTTCGTGGTGGAAAGTCCCGCGCAATTTAATATTATAATTCTATGAAAAACCAGCTAAAAGAACGCTCTTATTTTGATTAAGAGTGTTTTTTTTATATCAAATACCAGGTGACTCAAATCTAACTATTTAGCCTGCTACTTTGACTTGATTTTTCCTTTGATTTTCAGCAACTTCCCCGCAAGATCTGGCGAAAGTATCACATGCTGTAATTGTGAAAGTAAAGATCTTATCCTCATCTTCGAATTTCTTCAATTCGGTTGCACAAGTCTGGCATATTTCAGCGCACACTTCGCACAAGTTTTTAAAAAAAGGGGAATGCTGGGCTTCAAATTTTATGCATTGGGCGCACATTTCAGATGTATCTCTGCATACATTTATTGAACTTACGTATTTTCCGATTTGAATGCTCCAGGAAATAAATTCCTCGCATAGCTTCCAGCAAGTCAAACACTTTTGCATCCAGTCAAAATGCTCTTGTTTTTTTAACCAATTTATGTCACTCATCATCGATAATATTTCTACTTATCAAACACAAAAAATTTTTCTTTGGTACTAAATTTACAAAAAATTGGAAATTTTTACAAACGCTTTTAATTTTTTACAATGCCATTAATAATCGCTTGCCGGTTTTTGTTTTTTTGGGGATTGCCTTTTCAATTTGTCCTCCTCTTCCTTTGTTAAGGGGGTGATTGTTTTTTTGTCAATGGTTTTACTTTCTATATTTTTTACATGATTTTTCGAAGTGTCTTTTTTAAACTCGTCAGCCATATTTACCGGGCCAATCACTTTTTTTTCCGGGGCAGGCGGATTATTACTTTTTGACTGGTCGGAAGTAAAATCTGATTCTACAGGAACGTTGCTTCCACCACTTTCATAATCTCCCGCATCTCCATTTCCCTGGTCTTCCGTAAAGTCGCTGCCCTGGCCCTTCTTTACTAAGTTTGAAAAGTTCTGATCAGCGTAAATGGGATCATTATTTAATTCTGCCGGTTTTTGAAAC
>JBBRSV010000091.1:0-19341 GCA_038245055.1 Chitinophagales bacterium
TGTTGGATTAGCCACCAAAGTACCGCCTGAGGCTGCAGTATACCAGGTGATCGTTCCACCGGTAGCCGTAGCTGTTAGTGTTTGTATCGGAGACTGCTGACATTGCGTTTGATCGCCACCACTTACAGGAGCTGCAGGAGTTACCGGCTGTGCCGCCATAGTACCCGCCGTTGCAGTTGAAATGCAACCTGAGCTAACTTGTTTAACGGTAATGCTATAAGCAGCTCCTGCTGCCACTGTAAATGTAGTAGAGGATTGATAAGTTCCGCCATTATTGCTATACATATAATCCGCACCTGTCGGAGTAGTTATCGTTACCGTTCCATTTGCATTAGCACATGTTGGTTGGGTAACCGAGAGCACCTTAGTTGGCAAGTTACAACAGGAAGTAACGGTAATATCTTTAGAAATCGTACTTACTGCTGTAGGATTATCATCTGTAACAGTTAAGGTAACAGTATACACGCCTGTTCCATAAGGTGAGAAATTAAAAGTGGGTTTTGCACCCGTAAGGGTTCCTACCTGTACGCTCGTTGTTTTATTGACAATCGTCCAGCTAAAGGCATTTGAGGGATAAGGCACAGTGCCCCCATTTGTTCCAGTAGTATCAAAAGAATATGTTTGTGCTGTCTGGGATGAAGGGCATGATCCGGCATAGCTAAAATTGGCACTTAATGGTGTTACGACTACGATTGGAGGCCCACCTGGTGTAATTGGGTATTGAACACAATGGGGGCTAAGGCTACAGGTAGTATTTGCTGAACAGGCGTTACTGCCGCTGCTATTGCCCCAGCCTACAAAAAGATCTTGTAACGAAAGTTGGGTTCCACATGTATATGTTATAGGGAGGTTTCCAATATATTTTACAAAAGTTCCGCTGCTAGTATTTGCCGGATCACAATAAGTAAAGGTGTTAGAATATACTCCGTTAACTAAAATATTTCCGGCTATTTTTGTCCCATACCGTGTGGTAGCTTGTTGTGTAAAAGTTATTTTTAAATACCCGGTTATAGTCGATTGACCGCTACAGGTAGGGGATAAGTCAATATACTGGGGCTGTCCATTGGTCGGTGTATAATTAGGGTTCAACTGAACTAAAACAATTGAATCGACGGCATCATCATTGGCAACGCAGCCAGAACAAGGGACAAATTGGGCATTCACATTGTTTACCTGGAAAAAAAAGCTAAGTAAAAGACAAACCACCATCGCAAAAGCGGAGCGGAATTTAAATTGGCTTTTCTTGTAGTTTAGTGTAAAAGAACTTCTCATAATTGGTATGTTAAATAATTAAAATTTAAAACGTTTATATAGAGCAAATTTTCTCTTAATACATATTTAGCTAATATCATCTTGCTCATAAATAAATTTGAGCCAAATAATACACGTGCACTTTGTAAACTAAAGGAGTTAACTGTTTTTACGATTGGATAAATGGATTAATAAAATTGGCCTTGTTTTAAAAGTCAAGATTAAATAGCGGAAAAATACCAGGGGGCAATTAGAATAATTTCACAGAATTGGATTCGATGGCGCGCTTAAAAAATAGGAAGCGCACACATTAAATTATGCATCATTAATTTTCGAGTGGACAAATAAAAGAGGGTAAAAGGTTTTTTCAGGAAATTAAATCGTTTGTAAATAGAAGCAATGTTTTCAGAATTTCCAAACAAATGTTAATATTTATTTTTTGGCTTGTTTCATTTTGTCTTGATTGCAGGACAATTTGAAATTTTCATGTAATAACCCTTCGTCCGAAAGCCTCGAAAAAAGTTGCTTTGTTTTGAAAGGTGCAGGGGCTTATTTTGTTTTCGCTATAAGGCGAAGAGGCACCGCTAACAAATGCATGACTTAGCATATTTATTTACCGCCAGCCTTTTCATCATCTTCCATAACAGATGACGGCTCGAAAATCTCGGCCATTTTTTTAGACTTATATATATAAGGATTGTATTTATTGCCGAGAACAATAATCGTTGCGGAATCCTGTATCAATCTTATAAATACGGCATTGTTGCCATGCCACCAGCCGTTGTGATAAATAATTTTTCTTCCATCCGGATATACGTTCATCCTCCAGCCATAACCATAATTCCGGATGCCGGGTTTTTCATTACTGTAAGGTGTGAATGCTTCGTCAAGTGTTTTCTGAGTAAACATTTGGTTGCCGTACATTGCCTGGTCCCACTTCAATAAATCTTCCGGAGTACTGTAAATATTTTTATCGCCGAAACCTGTATCTAAAAAAGTTAGCCCCTCCTGCCTGCCCCTATTGTCATAGGAAGGCATAGCAGTGGCGCTATCTAACCTGTTAAACACATAGGTATCGTTCATATGAAGTGGCTTAAAAAAAACTGTTTGAAGAAAGTTGGCATAACTTTTTCCTGATGCTTTTTCTATAATTAATCCCAGCAAAGCATAATTGGTGTTGCAATATTCAAAATGCGTATTAGGCCTGCTGGTCGGGTTTGGCTTATATTGAATAAGATAAGAAAGAACATCCTGGTTGCTGCAATATTGCTTCCTGTTCCAGCCAAGCTTTTCCATAAAATAAATATAATTAGGCAAGCCGCTTCTATGGCTCAATAATAATCGCACTGTTACATTATCATAAGGAAATCCGGGAAAAAATTTCTTTACATCATCATCTAGCGAAAGCTTTCCCATTTGAACCAGCTTTAAGGTTGCCATCGCCGTAAATGTTTTTGACACGGAAGCAAGATGAAACGGACTATGCGGTGTTAGTGAATCTTTTTTTCTTAAATTAAAATAACCATGATAGGCTTCAAAAATTACCCGTCCTTTTTTGGCAACTAAAATACCTCCATTAAAACCTTTATTTACTAATTCATTTTGGTAATAATTTTTAACAGCGTCATGATACCGCTCAAAATCCTGTTGAGAAATTTCGCCGGGCGTGGGAGCCACATACTTTAAAGTGTCAGTTTTAACTGGTGCTATTTTTTTTGAGTCGCCCGATTTACAGGCAAGAAAAACAAATGAAAAAAATATTGAAATAAAAAAAAAGCGGATCAGATTCATAGGAAAAGCATTCATGGATTAAGAGGCTATATTTGCAATATTACAATACATAAACTATATGGCCGACAAAAAAACAACAAGTTATCCTAAAGAAAAAATTAATATTCTATTTCTTGAAAACATCAGCAAAAGCGCTGTAAAAAAATTTATGGACGCCGGTTACTCCTCGATAAAACAATTGCCCGGTGCCTTAAACGAAAATGAGCTCATTAAAGAAATTAAGAATGTCCATCTGCTGGGTATCCGTTCTAAATCAAAAATTACCAGCAAGGTTTTGGAAAATGCTTCAAAATTGCAGGCAATCGGTTGCTTTTGCATCGGTGTAAACCAGGTGGATATCCAGGAAGCTACCAAAAAAGGTGTCACTGTTTTTAATGCTCCCTATTCCAATACAAGGTCGGTTGCTGAATTGGTAATTGCTTCTTCAATTATGTTGATCAGAAAAATTCCCGATAAAAATAAGGCTGCCCATGAAGGCAAGTGGTTGAAAGACTCAACGGGAAGCCACGAACTGCGAGGTAAAACGTTGGGCATTGTTGGTTATGGAAACATAGGCTCACAGGTAAGTGTACTCGCAGAATCGCTTGGCATGAAAGTGATTTTTTATGATTCTGAAACAAAAATGCCGCTGGGCAATGCTGACGCGGTTGCTTCTTTAAAAGAATTATTGCGTCTCTCCGATGTTATTACACTGCATGTGCCTGATTCACCAACAACGAGGAACATGATCAACAAAACCAATTTAAAATATTGTAAGCCGAACGCGATGCTCATTAATTATGCAAGAGGCCAAGTGGTTGATATTCCAGCATTAAGAAACGCATTGATTAATAATGAACTTGGGGGCGCGGCTATTGATGTGTACCCGGTGGAGCCACAAAAAAATGGTGATATTTTTGAAACACCGCTACAAGGATTAAGCAACGTAATATTAACACCGCATATTGGTGGGTCTACTGAAGAGGCGCAATTGAATATTGGAGAAGACGTAAGCGGAAAACTCTTTAATTTTTTAGAAAAGGGAATTACTATTGGCTCACATACCACGCCGGCACTTAGCCTGCCTCCGCAGGAAGGCACGCATAGAATACTTCATGTGCACAATAATGTTCCCGGTGTACTTTCTGAAATAAACACCACGCTTTCTAAAAATAAAATAAACATATTGGGTCAATATTTAAAAACCAATGATGCCATCGGTTATGTGGTGCTGGATGTAAGCAAGAATATTTCCGGAAATGCGCTGGAGTTGCTCAAAAAAGTAAAGGAAACAATTAAGGTAAGATTATTGTATTAACGGTGTGATGCGTTACGGAGGATTTAAAGCGAAAGTATATCAAACGTGAAAATTTATGAAAGTCGTAATTATAGGAGGAGGATTTGGAGGCTTGAAACTTGTGCGGAAACTTTGTAAAAAAAAAGGTTTTGACATAACGCTCATCGACCGTTTTAATTTTCATCAATTTCAGCCACTCTTTTACCAGGTAGCTACTGCCGGGCTCGACGCAAGCAATATTTCATTCCCATTAAGAAAGGTATTTCACAGTGAAAAAAATGTCCACTTTCGAATGGCCGAGGTAAAATCTATTGATATCGCTAAAAGAAAAGTAATTGCAGATGCTGAAGAATTTCCCTATGATGTTCTTGTTTTGGCTACCGGAGCAGACACTAATTTTTTTGGTAGTGAAGAATTGATGCATTGCTCTTATCCCATGAAAAGTACCGTGGAAGCATTGCAAATAAAATACCGGTTACTCAAAAATATTGAAGATGCTCTGTATGCAAAAGATGAAAAGGAATTAGAAAGCCTGATGACCGTAGTGGTTGTTGGTGGCGGGCCCACGGGTGTGGAAATGAGTGGCGCCATTGCCGATATGAGAAGATTCGTATTTCCAAAAGATTACCCGGAACTCGATTTTAATAAAATGAAAATTTACCTGCTCGAAGGGGGCCCGAAAACACTGAGCACCATGAGTGAAAAATCGAGCCATGACTCTTGCGAATATTTAAAGAAATTAGGTGTATTAGTAAAAACAAATACGGTTGTTAAAGCATACGATGGAGAAACCGTAACTACGAAAGATGGTGAAGAAATCAAATCTTCTATGGTGATATGGGCAGCGGGGATTAAAGGAAATGTACCGGATGGAATTGACAAAGAGATTATTGTAAAAGGTAACCGCATTAAAGTAGACCGTTATAATAAAGTGAGCGGCTGTGATAATGTTTATGCTATAGGAGATGTTGCCTACATGGAGACTGAAAAATATCCGCATGGCCATCCGCAGGTAGCCTCTGTTGCTATAGCCCAGGGATTAATATTGGCGGATAACCTGGCACAGATGGAAAAAAAAGGTTCCTTAAAAGAATTTGAATATCACGATAAAGGCTCATTGGCAACTGTTGGGCGCAACCTGGCCGTGGTAGATATTCCAAAACCCAAATTGCATCTTAAAGGATTTATTGCATGGCTTTTTTGGATGGGTCTGCATCTTTTTTTATTACTTGGTGTAAAAAACAGGGTTGCGGTGTTCTTTAACTGGATATATAATTATATCACGTACGACCAAAACCTTCGTTTGATTTTTCGGGTATTTAAAAAACCTAAAACCGAACAGCAATGACCTCACATTTTTTGAGTGCAGAATGGAATAACCTGATCATGGCAAATTATGTAGTTCCAAAAGAATTGCTGCTGCCGTTTCTCCCTTATAAAACTGAGTTGGATTTTTATAAGGAAGAAACTTATGTAAGCCTGGTAGGATTTATGTTTCTAAATACAAGAATCAAAGGACTAAGTATTCCCTATCATATCAATTTTGAAGAAGTAAACCTACGATTCTATGTGAGACATAATTCAGGCGGTACCTGGAAGCGGGGCACTGTTTTTATAAAAGAGATTGTACCCAAGCCAGCGATAAGCTTTATTGCGAACAGTTTGTTCAGAGAAAAATATGTTACAATGAAAATGAAGCATTTTCATGTTGAAAAGCCCGACGCGATAGAAACCTGTTATGAATGGAAGTACAAAGAAAAATGGAATAAGCTTTCCGCGACATGCCATAAAAAATCAATAGCGATGAGTATGGGTAGCGAAGAAGAATTTATCGCTGAACATTATTGGGGCTATGCAAAGTACAGTGAAAATAAAACGTTTGAATACGAAGTGAAGCATCCTCGCTGGGAGATTTTTAAAGTATCCGATTATGAGATCGATTGTGATTTCAGCGGAATTTATGGAAGCGAATTTATGTTTTTGAAGAATGCCAAACCCGGGTCTGTCTTCATGGCCAAAGGCTCTGAAGTAAGCATATTAAATAAAAAGACTCTATCATGAAGTGAAGTATCTGGTAATCTTTAAGAATTAAGCGTCTTTATAATATTGCTCATTGATTGTACTTCTTCTTCATTAATTGCAATGCGCTGCAATTTTTCGCTCATTAATTCATTTTCAAATTGCATTTTACTTTTCATCATCATGCTTGCCGAACTATGAAATTCAACGGCGCCGGTTTTGTTTGACAATTCTTTTATATTTTCAGCATTTACTCCTGAACCCGGCATGATAATTATCCGGTCATCAGCTTTTTGAATCAATTGGCTAATCAATTCAACACCATCTATAGCTTTTGGTTTTTGGCCGGAAGTCAAAATTCGTTCACACCCAATTTCTATAATGTCTTCCAATGCCTGGAAAGGGTGCTTTGCCCTGTCAAAAGCACGGTGAAAAGTAACACCTAACGGGTAGGCGTATTCGATTAATGTTCGGGATCTTTCTTTGTCAACATTTCCTGAGGAGGTAAGCAACCCCAGTACTATTCCATCGCACCCACTGCTTTTACAAAGAGTGATATCCTGGATCATAATTTGAAACGCTTCGTCAGAATAAAGGAAATCACCGCCTCGTGGGCGAATCATTACATATAATTCAATGGAAAGTTTTTCCCGCGCCTTTTTAATGAAGCCATAGGAAGGTGTGGTTCCTCCTTCTGAATAATTATCACATAATTCTATGCGGTCAGCACCATTTTTTTGAGCGGCTATACAACTTTCTATGTCAAAGGCAATTATTTCCAATTTATGTTGCATGCAATTAAGCTTTCTTGAAGATAAATTTAGAAGGATATAATTTTTCTTCGCCATTACTTTTTACACAAAACACAAAGCCTTTCTGGATTGCGAAGGCGCCATATTCTCCATTTTTATTAAGCGCTAAAAATCCAACTTGCAATGTCTTGGCTTTCTTAGGGTCGCGCTTTACAATGCGGTCCACTGCCTTACGGCAGGCCATTTCAGGGGAGTTGCCCTGGCGCATATATTCCACTACGAGGTGTGTACCGCAAATGCGCATCACCTCTTCCCCAACACCTGTTGAAGTAGCAGCACCTACTTCATTGTCTACAAATAATCCGGCCCCGATGATTGGTGAATCGCCAACGCGGCCGTGAATTTTAAATGCCATTCCGCTTGTTGTAACCGCGCCACTCATGTTACCGGAGGCATCAAGAGCCACAAGACCCATAGTATCGTGGTTGGGTGACCCATCATCAAAAAATGGCGGCGCAAAAGGTCCATTCCCTTTTTTGTCTGCCTGGCCGGCAGGCAGGTTTTCAATATTCATAACCGGTTTGTATTCACTTTTTTTCAACCAGTCCTGGTAGGCTTTTTCCGCTTCGGGAGATAATTTTTGCGGCTCCTTTTTAAATCCATTTTCAATAGCAAATTGTTGCGCGCCTTCGCCAACCAGCATAATGTGCGGTGTCGTTTCCATAATTTTTCTTGCTACAGAAACTGCATGTTTTATTTGTTCAATTCCGCCAACTGATCCGCAATTCGCATGTTCGTCCATTATACAGGAATCAAGTGTTACAATTCCATCCCGGTCCGGGTATCCGCCCAATCCTACGCAGCAGTTAATGAGATCCTCAATTTGCATGGCTCCCGCTTCTACAGCGTCAAGGGCTCTTCCGTTTTTGGATAAAATTTTCCAAGCTGCCAGGTTTACATCTTTGCCCGTATCCCATGTGGAAATTACAATTGGCTTCGTTTGTGCTACACTGTTAGTTAACACATTTTTTACTGATAAAAGCGGAGCACTCAGCGTGGAAAGTTGTAAAAAGCTTCTTCTGTTTAGCATATTATTTAGCGGTTTTTTTATTATTAAAGTTATTTACGATGAATAGATAATTTTTTTATCATCTCATCTGACATAGCATCGGCGTACATGCCATAAGCATTTACGGCTGCACCTTTCATGGAGCCATCTTTTGAAACAATGGCATAAACAATTGCCTCATCAGAAGGATTTGTTTCTCCTTCAAAACGGTACACTTCTGTAATCTCAAATTCATTCAGGTTCAGGCATTCATTCGTTTCCTTACAAATCATGTTATCAAAAGCGATATTAAAATCTTTGGTGTATCCCCGTTCTTTCAAACTGTTTAAAGCGGTTGAAACCGTATCATAATTTGACATAAATAATTTTTATCAAAAGTACCAACTTAAATATAAAAATTTCTAAATCGCACATCGCTACATGCATAAACTAATTGTTTAATTAATTATAAATATTTTTAAAAGATGGTATCAAATAGTGGTACCGATAGTTTGCGTAAATTGCGCCTATCAAATTAAATTTGGATGACAGCAATTTATGAGTAAAAAAACAGGAAAGAAAAAACAAACGCCGGTAGTGAAAGGTGTTTTGGAAATTACACGTTCGGGTATTGGTTATGTGGTTGCTGAAGGAAGGGACAATGATTTGTTGGTGCGGCCGAATGATTTTAACCGCGCTATGAACGGGGATACAGTTACAGTAAGGGTTAAAGAGTCCAATAGCCGCCGCACAGAGGGCGTAATTGAAGACGTGATCGAGCGCAAACAAATAGAGTTTATAGGCGATATAGAAGTGAATGAAAACTTTGGTTTCTTTAAGCCGGACAGTCAAAAACCGATGCCTGATTTTTATATAAGTGTGCGCAATCTTAATGGCGCTAAAAATAAAGACCGGGTCGTTGTTCGTTTTTTAAATTGGGAAAAAGGAGAAAAAAAGCCGGAAGGAGAAGTGGTCAATGTGTTACAGGCCAAGGATCGCAACGATATGGCCATGAAAGAAATACTTATTCAAAATGGATTTCCGCTGGAATTTCCTAAACCAGTTTTGGATGAAGCAAATGCCTTGGACGCTGCGATAGATAAAAATGAATTGGCAAAGAGAAGAGATTATCGGGACGTGCTTACTTTTACAATTGACCCTGCAGATGCAAAAGATTTTGATGATGCACTTTCTATAAAAAAAACAGGGAAAGACGAATATGAAATCGGCGTTCATATTGCCGACGTGAGTCATTTTGTTAAACCTGGTTCCGCGCTTGATGTGGAAGGTTATAGCAGGGCAACAAGTGTATATTTACCAGATCGCGTAAACCCGATGCTGCCGGAAAAAATATCCAATGAACTTTGCTCTCTTCGTCCTGATGAGGATAAATATACCTTCTCCGTTATTTTCAAAATAAATAATAAAGGCAAGGTAAAGGACTATTGGTTGGGCAAAACATTTACCCATAGTGACCATCGATTTACTTATGAAGATGTACAGGATATTATTGAGACGAAAACGGGTAAGTATGTTGAAGAAATTCTATACCTCAATACGCTCGCAAAAAGTTATCGCAAAGAAAGATTTGATAACGGCGCGATAAATTTTTCTTCAACAGAAGTTAAATTTCAACTGGATGAAAATGGAAAGCCGCTGGGCATTATCGTAAAGGAAAGTAAAGAATCGCACCAACTGATAGAAGAGTTTATGTTACTGGCAAACCGCACGGTAGCTGCGCATGTTGCCAAAATCAAAGTCAATAAAAAACCTTTGCCATTTCCATACCGCATACATGATACGCCTGATGATGAAAAGCTGAAACCGTTTGTGGCTTTTGCGAAAAAGTTTGGCTATAAATTTAATATGAATAACGAAGCGGAAGTAGCCTCTTCATTCAACCAATTATTGTCAGATGTTCACGGAAAGCCGGAGCAGCATGTATTAGAGCAGCTCGGTATCAGAACAATGGCGAAGGCAATTTATACTTCTGAAAATATTGGACATTATGGTTTGGGCTTTGAATTTTATTGTCATTTCACGTCGCCTATACGCCGTTATCCTGATGTAATGGTGCACCGTATTTTACAGGAAATATTGGAAAATAATATTCTTGCAGATAAAAAAATGGAGGAGAAATGCAAGCACTGCAGTGTTCGGGAAAGATCCGCAATGGATGCAGAGCGCGCTGGTAATAAATACAAACAGGTTGAATATATGTTGGACAAAGTTGGTGAAGATATGGAAGGCGTGATCAGTGGAGTTGCTGCATTTGGTTTTTGGGTAGAGACGGTAAATGAAAAATGTGAAGGATTGGTATCTGTACGGGATCTTTCTGATTACGATGATTTTCGGCATGACGATACTGACTATGCTTTGGTAGGAATTCGCACTGGTAAAAAATTCAGGATGGGCGATAAAATACAAATAAAGCTCGTGGCTGCAAATCTCGAAAAAAGGCAATTGGATTTTGAGTGGATTCCAGGAGAAGAAAATTTAAGGGTGAAGGCAGCTAAAGGGAAAAAGAAACGCCGGTAGTTTTGGGTTAAGAAATTAACTATTCAATAATTTTTTTCTATAAAAAATATGTTTTGATTGATTCCCGGACACCTTTGCTTTTTTCTGCATTATCATTTTATTTTAAAAGAAGTAACAATTCAATAATTCTGCAATTTAATGGTACATGAAATCTTTTAAAGAACTGTCCGTAATTTTTGAAGAGAAATTTAATATCCGGCATTTTCCGCATTACCCCGGCAATCTTTATGACGCCTCGCAATACCTGCTAACGATCGGGGGTAAACGCATCAGGCCTGTAATGTGCCTGATGGGAAATGAGTTGGTTGATGAAATACAGCCCGATGCTTTTCATGTGGCGACCGCCATAGAGATGTTTCACAATTTCACGTTAATACATGACGATATTATGGACAAAGCGCCTTTGCGTCGTGGCATGCAAACTGTTCATACAAAGTACGGCGAGTCTACGGCTTTACTTTCCGGCGATGTGATGATGGTTCTAGCGTATGAATCAATAAATAAAATTGGTGTTGAGCACTTGCACAACGTTCTCGAAATTTTTAATAAAACTGCGCGGCAGGTGTGTGAAGGGCAACAACTTGATATGGATTTTGAAAAAGATGATAATGTAAGTTTTGAAGATTATGTAAAAATGATAGAGCTTAAAACTTCTGTGTTGCTCGCGGCAAGCCTTCAGTTGGGCGCTGTACTTGGCGGGTCGGGACAAGGAAACCAGCAGCATTTATATGAATTTGGAAGAAACCTGGGCATTGCTTTTCAGGTGCAGGATGATTATTTGGATGCCTTTGGCGACCCGGAAAAATTTGGGAAGAAACAAGGTGGCGATATTGCTTCTAATAAAAAAACCTTTCTGCTGATTCATGCGCTGCAAGAGGGTTCTGCCGCGAAAGTAGCAGAACTTAAAGAACTTATGCGCAATAATGATCGTGATAAAATTACCCGCGTTCTTGATATTTATAAAGCATGTGATGTGCCAAATTGGGCAACGGAGTTAAAGCAAAAATACATGGCAGCAGCAATGGAGCATCTTGAGGAAATTGCCGTTCTTTCGGCACGTAAAAAACCATTGCAGGAACTTGCTCATTATTTATTGGACAGGCAAACCTGATCTAAATAAATTCATTTAATTGTTGTCATTCGGATTTAGTCTAATTACTGAGATAGAACTTTTTATTCTAAAAGATTGCATTTTGTAAAAATTAAAAATAGCTTTGTAGTATAATTTAAAAGGTTATGATTAACCGTTATGCTGCTTTTCTAGTTATATCATTTTGTATTTTTTCCACTTTAAATATACAGGCGCAGGAAAAAACTTCGCACACTTCTAAAACGCCGAAAGCTTATCATGCCGGCCATCTTTTTGAAAGTGACGACATTCTCCATTTTAAACTTACGGGTAAATTAAACGACCTGTATAAAGATATCAGCGATAAAAATTCGTTTCATCCCGTGTTGCTTCAATATTTGCAAAAGGACAGTACGCCGGTATCTATAAACCTGATGGTAAAGACCCGCGGCCACTTTCGCCGAATAAAAGGGAATTGTACTATGCCGCCGTTGCTATTGCAATTTCCAAAAGGTGATCAAACAAAAAACACTGTCTTCGATTACCAAAATAATTTAAAGCTTGTAGTGCCTTGCCGCGGCGATGATTATGTAATTAATGAATGGCTTGTATATAAACTGTATAATTTACTTTCCGATAAAAGCTTTAAAGCAAGATTGGTGCAGGTAGACTTTGAAGATTCATCAAAACGTAAAAAAACGGAAACACATTATTGTATCTTATTAGAAGATGCAAAAAAAATGGCAGAGCGGAACCATTGTTTTATCTGGAAAAAGAAAATGCTTGACATGAGAAAAACCAATCTTAAAGAATTTGAAAAAATGGCCGTTTTTCAATATATGATTGGCAATACAGATTGGGGAGTTCCTTATTTGCAAAATATCGTTTTAATAACTAAAGACTCCAGCCAGGCGCCTACTGCGGTGCCGTATGATTTTGATCATGCCGGTATCGTTGGAGCGTCATACGCAGGCCCGGCGCCGGAACTGGAAATTGCGTCTACGACCGATAGGTTATACCGTGGATTTTGCGAAAGTGACATGCAAAATTTTGCTGAAACGTTCGACTTATATAACCACTTAAAAAGTGATATTTATAAAGTATATACCGATTGTCCCTTACTTAATGCCCGCTACATAAAAGTCACTTCTAAATTTCTTGATGATTTTTATAAAACTATAAATAACAACAGGGCAATACAATCGGAATTCGGCTTGCCGTGCCGTACAGATACCCGCGTTGAAATTAAGGGATTGAAAGATTAACTTCCCGGCTATCAACTATTTTCCTGAATTAATAATTTGGCATCCGGATCATTTTTTTTTACAAAAGAATTCTTTTACAAACGGTATCAAATTTTTGTGATATCAACGTTAATTAATGGAAGAAGTGTTATTTTTATAGCCTTACAAAATCGGTCTTAATTTTATCTCAAAATTTTAAATAACCTTATGAAAAACTTCTTCGCTTGGGCTTGCTTTATTTTTCTATCAACCATTACTTTTGGCCAGGTAAATAACACGAAAATCTCTATTATTCCTCAGCCGGTTTCTCTTGTCGAAAATCCCGGATATTTTTCTTTGCCTGAAAATATAATTATTGAATCGGTTAACAAGCCGGAGATGAAGCAGGTGGAGGCTTTTTTAAAGGAACGCTTTTCCACGCCGACCTCTATTCCTGTTGATGTAAAATTTTCTGCAGCATCTGCAACAATAAAATTGGTATTAAATAAGAAGGCCGTTGCGGTTTTAGGAACAGAAGGTTATCAACTAATTGTTTCTCCAAAAAATATCATCATCCAGGCAAATCAACCAGCGGGCTTATTTTATGGCGCACAAACGCTTGTTCAATTATTTCCAAAAGAAATAGAAAGTGCCGTTGCCGTTCCAAACATAAAATGGCAAGCTCCGTGTGTGAATATTACCGATTATCCAAGGTTTGGCTGGCGCGCATTGATGTTTGATGTTGCGCGTCATTTCTTTACCAAAGAACAGGTGGAGCAATACATTGATGAGATGGTGCGGTATAAATATAATTTGCTGCACTTGCACCTCACAGATGATGAAGGATGGCGCATTGAAATTAAAGGCTTGCCAAGGCTTACCGAGGTTGGCGCATGGAACGTAAAAAAAGTAGGATATTTTGATACTTTCTCTGAACCTAAAGCCGATGAACCGCGCACTTATGGCGGCTTTTACACGCAGGATGATATTAAAGAACTGGTAAAATATGCGAAAGATAGATTTGTAAATATCTTGCCGGAAATAGATGTACCCGGCCACAGCCTTGCCGCTATTGCTGCCTATCCGGATCTTTCCTGTTCGGGTGGAGTGGAAAACCATGGCGTAAGTTCCGGTGAAGAAATTAAGGACTGGACAAATCATGTTGCCCTCGTAGACGATAATCTTTGCCCAGCAAATGAAAATGTTTATGTATTTCTTGATAAGGTAATTACACAGGTAGCCCAGTTATTTCCTTTCGAATATATTCACATGGGCGGCGATGAAACCTTTAAAACTTTTTGGGAAAAAAGTGATGCAATAAAAGCGTTGATGCAAAAGGAAAAATTAAAAAATATGGATGAGGTGCAAAGCTATTTTGAAAAAAGAGTTGAAAAAATTGTAGAATCAAAAGGCAAAAAATTTATGGGTTGGGATGAAATACTGGAAGGAGGACTTGCGCCGAATGCTGTAGTAATGAGTTGGCGGGGAATAAAAGGTGGAATTCGCGCAGCAAAGATGGGACATGAAGTGGTAATGAGTCCAACTACTTTTGCTTACCTTGATTATATGCAAGGTGATCCGGCTATTGAGCCGCGCGTGTATGAAACACTTCGTTTAAAAACGGCCTATTCATTTGAGCCGGTACCGGATAGTGTTAATCCAAAGTTTATAAAAGGCGGGCAGGCAAACTTGTGGACGGAGCAGGTTTATAATATGCGCCATGCTCAATATATGACGTGGCCAAGGGCTTTTGCAATTTCAGAAGATCTGTGGTCACCAAAAGAAAAAAAGAACTGGGATAATTTTGTCGGCAGGGTAGAAGATCATTTTGCACGCTTCGATGAGGCGCAGGTGAAATATGCGCCGAGCATATACGATCCGATTATTGATGCAAGCAATACCGCAGACAATAAATTAAATCTTGAGCTGAGTACAGAAATAAATGGCTTAGATATTTATTACACTTTTGATAATTCATTCCCGGATAATTTTTATCCAAAATATACCGGGCCGGTTGCGGTTCCGGAAGATGCTGTGCAACTTAAATTAATTACTTATAGAAATGGAAAACCCATTGGGCGCATGATGACAGTTCCTGTTAGTGAATTGAAGAGCAAAGCTGCAAAAAAGAAATAGGTGACTGAATGATTTTATTTGCTAATTTTTTCACTTTCATATAAAATATTTAAAATTTTCTTTTTCGATAATTGTTGATTCTATTTTTAACGAAAGGTCTATTTTAATTTTAAATAATATACGATGCCTGGTAAAATCAATTATTTGATTGGGATTTTAATCTGCGCTTTATCATTTTACAATTGCGCAAAAGCGCAAACGCAAAACGCACTTACCGCCTGGGAAACGCAGGAAGGATGGAAACTTCTTTTTGACGGTAAAGATCTTAAAGGATGGCATGCCTATCATGAAAAAGTAATCGGTAATGTTTGGCGGGTAAGTGAAGGAAATATCATGCTGAATAAAAATAAGAAAAGCTTGCCAAAAGACTATGCTGATCTTTTAACTGATGAAGAATTTGGCAATTTTGATTTGAAAATAGAATGGAAGATGAAACCTTGTTCTAACAGTGGTGTACTGTTTTATGTAGATGAAGCGCTGCAATATAAAAACACCTATGAGTCTGGCCCGGAAATGCAAATTGCAGATTTGGCCTGTAATGATGATGGACGAATTTTAAAATGCCGGGCAGGCGATTTGTATGATTTAATATCTGCTGATACAGAATGGGTGAACAAAAGCAGCCTTTGGAATCAATATGAAATAAAATCAAACAACGGTCACCTGGAGTTTTTTATGAATGGGCATAAAACGATTGATACCCGGATTTGGGATAGCCATTGGCGTGAAATGATACAGAATAGCAAATTTAAAGAGTGGGCTGGTTATGGCACATTCAAAAAAGGCCATATCGCCTTGCAAGGATTAGAAAACGGTATGATTTGGTTTCGCAATATCAAGATTAAAAGCTGGTAAATTAGTTTTTGCTTAAGAAAAAAAATTAATTCGCTTTGGCATTGAAACCTAATCCTGACCTGGCTTTTCACCAATAAACCAATGCTCTTTATTTTTGAATAATACATTGAACGTGGTAAACGAACCGTAAATGCGGGTAATGTATTGCTGTAGGTTTACCTTTTCTTCATCAGAAAGGTTTTTGTTACTATTAATGTTTTGCTCCAGCACACGAAGCCTGTCGCGGGCCATTATAATTTTATGAAAAAAAACATCTATCGGAATTTCTTTAGGTTTTAGCGATGCATCTTTAGGCTGTAATAACATTGTTCCGCCCAACCATTTTTCTCCAAGTTTTACAACCTCACCCATGTCGCCCCATAATCTCAAAATTTTTAAAAGCGATTTTTCTACGTTAGAATTTGTTTCTATTTCCTCACTTACATTTTCTGGTTGTATGTCATCAAGGTTCGCATCTGTTTTATCAATTTCTATGATGCCCTTGTGAATGAAAGAAATTAGGTAGGTCGCATACCGGATTCCCACAATTACGCCGGGCCCGTGTAACGTGTGTTGCAATCTTGTTCCTATTCCTAAAGTTGTTTGATCCATGGTTTAAGTATTTGTGAAAGCAAGTTAATTTATTAAAAAAAAATTCATTTACAAAGAAGCTAGATCAACAAATAAAATGATTTTTCAAAATCTAATAGTAGAAAGTGGAATTAATTTTTGATGAAAATTAATACAAGTATTCCCGGTATTTGTTTATTGCTTTCATCAAAATATTCTTCAACATTATTCAATGTTAATCTGTTTTTTTTGCAGCATGAATAAATTCGAAAATGTGGTGATTAAAACAAGACACTATTTGGGTTCCTTCTTCAGTTGTAAATCTTGCTTTTGTTCCGGTATATGGAACGAAAATCCATCCCATTTTTTTAGGCTTTTTAAAAATACATTGCATTAAGCAATAGCTTCTGCGGCTCCTCTTGCTGCTGCTTTTGCATCGTGATGGTTTTTATAAAAATTCTTTCGGGAAAAATATATAGCGGTAAAGGTTACCAGCAAAATAGCCGGCATAACTGCAACCTTTAGGAAAGTATTGGACCCTGCGATAGCATCTGCCGCGCTTGCTGTTGAACCGGCTGCAACTGCGCTTGCGTGAAAGCCATCATACCAATGTCCCATAATCGGAACAATTAATGATGTAGAAAACATGCCTGCACCCCCCATAATGGAAAGGCCCAATGCGCCGGTATTTGGAAGATATTCTGAAACAAATCCTAACATGGTGGGCCAGAAAAAACAAACGCCGAGTGCGAAAACAAAAGCGGCTGCAAATGCTGCCGGCCCGCTTACCATACTTAATAATATCAACCCGATGCCAGCGAACAAGGAAGAAAAAATCAACATGCCATTTGGATTCAGCCGATGCACTACTGGCCCGGCAAAGGAGCGGCCGAGCGCCATTAATCCATTAATGAATACAAGAACTAATATACCTGAAACATTTGCGCCCTGTAATAATGCCACAATCCAGGTATTGGTACCTAATTCTGTTGCGCCGGTCATCAACATACACACAACCATAATAATAAATAATGGTTTGATACAGGCTGAAAACATTTGTTTGGTAGTTACACCACTCGTAACTCTTTCTGTTTGCGGAAATTTCAATTTAAAAAATAGATAACCGTAGATAATTGCCGGGATAAATAACGTGGCAATTAAGATACGCCAATCAATATGCATTTGCTCTATCATCAGGTAGGACAATAATCCTCCGATAACAATGCCGCCAGGAAACCAAACGTGAAAGCGGTTGAGCATCATTGTTTTATTTTCGGGAAACAAAGTAACAGTTAGTGGGTTACAGGCTGCTTCCACCATCCCATTGCCTATGCCTATAAAAACAGTTCCTATAAAAAGCATAGTGGCGTCTTTTGCAACAAGGTACATAACGATGCCGGCTACATGCCCGACAAACGCAAAGCCTAATAAACGTTTCATTCCTATAATATCACAAAGCGGGCCGCCAAAAATCATCGCAAGCGTAAAGCCCCAAAATGCGGGACTGAATATCCAACCCAATTCTTCCTTTGATAAATGGAATTGGTTGCTCCAAACTCCTTCAAGGGAAGCCCTGAAGGCAAAAGTCATTGAAGTTACAATGAGCGCAATGCGGCTGGCAAGGAACAGTTGTTTACGGTTAATGGTATTCATAAAGCAATTAATTTTAAGTGATGTGGCTTAAGAAAATTTTATGATCAATCGTTAACTCAGGATAAGATCGTTAGTTTCAAGAATCGTTCGGTAAACTAAAAATAGTATTTTTTTTTACATCACCAACTATTGGATTAGTAAATTTTCAACATCAAAATATTTTGCCGAAAAAGGAAAGGGAAAATGGATCTCCTGAGAAAGTTATTCCAGGTCTTCCTATAGTTTTAAAGGAGGTTAATTTATTAGAATTGAAGGCTAAAAGCAGTTCCTTCACCTTGCTTGGATTGCACCTGTATGTTGCCTTTATGAAGCATCATAATTTGCTTGCACAAACTCAGGCCAATGCCACTTCCATTTTTCTTTGTGCTAAAAAAAGGAATGAAAATTTTGTCCATAATTTCTTCATTCATGCCAGGCCCGTTATCTATCACTTTTATAATAATTTTTTTGTTAGGTGTAGCAGATGCAGATAAAATTATCTGTGGTTCGGCATTATCTTTTACAGCTTCCATAGCATTTACTATAAGGTTGATCAGCACCTGCTCCACGAGGCTTGTATCTGCCTGCAAAATGAGCCCGGTATCTTTTAAAATTAGTTCGAGCTCAATATTTTTTTGCGTGAGGGTTGGTTGCATCAACTGGTGTAAACCTTCAAAAAGATCCCTTACGTAAATCGTCTTTAAATTGGGAGTGGTAATCTTATTTAGATTACGGTACGTTTCGGCAAATTTTAAAAGCCCTTCGCTTCGTCTCTTAATTGTTTCAATCCCCAGCTCAAGATCATGCACTGCCGCAGACTTATTGGTGATATGCAACATTGATATTTCCAGGCGGTTTTTCAAAGTGTCTGCAAGGGAAGAAATAGGAGCAATTGAATTCATGATCTCATGCGTCATAACGCTCAGCAATTTTTGCCAGGCTTTCGATTCGGTTTCATCTAACGCTTCATTTATATTTTGAAACGCAATCAGCTTAAATTTTTTTTCTCCCGTTTGAAAGGCGGTTGCTGATAATAATATTTTAAAAGAACCTTTTTCAAGATGCGCTTTAGTGATCTTGCCATCACCTGGTTTTAATGCAACAATATCTTCGTAAAGCTCATTATCGCGTTTTGCAAGGGAATGAATGGTTTTTAAATAAGGTACCTGCAACATTTTTTTCAACGATTCATTCATCCACAA
>JBBRSV010000092.1:0-18911 GCA_038245055.1 Chitinophagales bacterium
AACATTTACATAATGCCGGCTGCGCAAACAATGGTCAAAAACGGACAGCAAACAATTGGCATCTGGTGGTAAATAAACCCTAATAATTTCTGCTTTCTTATTAATGACATGATCTAAAAATCCAGGATCCTGGTGTGTATAACCATTATGGTCTTGCTGCCAAACATGGGAAGTCAATAAATAATTTAACGAAGAAATTTTTCTGCGCCAGGGTAGTTCAAGAGTTACTTTCAACCATTTTTCATGCTGGGTAAACATAGAATCTATGATGCGGATGAAGGCTTCATAACTGTTAAATAAACCATGTCTTCCCGTCAATAAATAGCCTTCGAGAAAACCCTCACATTGGTGTTCACTCAACATGGAATCCACTACTTCTCCTGAAGGTGCAAGAAATTCATCGTATTTTTCGGTTTTTGCATTCCATTGACGATTGGTTGTTTCAAAAATTGCTCCGAGAAGATTTGATAAAGTTTCATCTGGCCCAAATACACGAAAATTGTGGTGGTCGCGGTTGAGCGTGGCAACATCTCTTAAAAAAGTACCCAAAATCATCGTATCCTGCGCTTTTACTGCTCCTGGTGAAGTTACTTTAACAGCGTGTTTATGAAAATCCGGCATGTGAAGGTCTTTCAAAAGAATTCCCCCATTTGCATGTGGATTTGCGCCCATTCTGCGATTGCCCTTTGGTGCCAATTCTAATAAATCTGCGTTCAATTTCCCATTTTCATCAAATAATTCTTCAGGTTTGTAACTTTTCATCCAACTTTCTAAAAGCGGTAAATGATCGGGATGATCGGCATCCACGATTATTGGCACTTGATGGGCGCGGAAATTTCCTTCGATATGAAGTCCATCTATTATTTTCGGACCAGTCCATCCTTTAGGTGATTTTAAAATGATCATCGGCCATCTCGGACGAATGTAATCATCGTGATTCCTTGCGTAATTTTGAATATTTTTAATATCTTCAATCACTTTTTCAAGCGTGGAAGCCATTAATTCGTGCATTTTTTCGGGATCATCACCTTCTACAAAATAGGGATTCCAGCCACAACCATTAAAAAACTGGTGCAACTCATCATCTTCAATACGCGCTAAAATAGTTGGATTGCTTATTTTGTAGCCATTTAAATGAAGTATTGGTAAAACCGCACCATCTGTAATGGGATTTAATAATTTATTTGATTGCCAAGCAGTGGCTAAAGGGCCAGTCTCCGCTTCTCCATCACCCACGACACAGGCAACTATCAGGTCAGGATTGTCGAATGCAGCGCCAAAAGCATGGCTCAATGAATAACCCAATTCGCCACCTTCGTGAATAGAACCGGGCGTAGTTGGCGCAACATGACTCGAAATTCCACCGGGAAAAGAGAATTGTTTGAATAATTTTTTTAAACCGGCTTCATCTTGAGAAACGTCTGGGTAAATATCTGTCCACGTTCCTTCCAGATAAACATTTCCCACAATTGCAGGACCGCCATGACCGGGACCTGCGATATAAAACATATCAAGATCATATTTTTTAATGATCCGGTTGAGATGTACATAAATAAAATTCTGTCCCGGCGTAGTTCCCCAATGCCCCACCACTATGGGTTTTACATGTTCCAGTTTCAGTGGCTCTTTTAAAAGTGGATTATCATACAGATAAATCTGCCCCACTGAAAGGTAATTGGCAGCACGCCAATATGCATTCATTTTATTTAAAAGTTCGGGGGATAACCGCTCTTTGTCTTTTTCAATAGTTTGTGTTTCCATAATATTATTTTTTTTAAGTAATTAAAAATTCCAGTTCTAACCTTATTATTTATTATTTAAGTTGCCTTACCTATGTAAAGGCAGATAAATTATGTTTCATTTTGGAATGGCCTTTCTCAAGAACTATCATTAATGATCACGGTAAGTAGAAAAAAGCTATCTTCTAAAGCCCATACACTATGTGGAATATCAGCCTTTAAAGCAATCATTTGTCCTTTTTGAAGTGAAACAGTTTGTTGCTCTGCGCAGAAATTTATTTTCCCTTCCAATACCTGCACATGAATGTTTCCATAAGCTTTATGTTTTTTTAATTCAGCATTTTTATGCAACCCAATCAGCGCTACAGTCGTATTGTCTGATTTAAAAATGGTGATGGAGTTATGATCAGTTGTTGCCCAGGTAATTTCATGTTTTATCTGAGCAATAAAATTATTCAAATCCATTTCCACAAATGGAGCATCTAATATACGGTCTCCTTCCGGCCGTAGTGTGGTAGCTTCGTTCGATTTATTTTCAACTTTTATATTTTCAGTTGGTGCGTTTTTAAGAAGATCACCAGGATGTGTTCTTAATTTTGAAATTAAGGCATCAGATATTTCAACTGCGGAAATACCATAACCATTTACCAACACTCCTTTCACGTTAAATTTCGGAGAGGAGATAGCATATAGTATCGACTGATCATCAGGATTTGATTCACCTTCAAACCGGTAAACCTTATCAATCTCAAAATCATCGGGAGACAAGGTCATATTTGGGTTATTACATACCACAAATTCTTTATTGATATTAAAGTCAAGTGTGTAACCATCCTTTTTTAATCCGTTAATCGTTTCTGATAATGTGCCGTAGCTTTCTTTCATGTTTTATTATATTATATTTTTAAAAAACTCAACAGGTTAATTAACTTTTTTCACCTCCCCATACTTCCTGCAATTGGGACAAGCTAGCCATTACTAAAAGATAATTGGCAGCCTGCCAGTAGGCATTCATTTTCTTGAAGAAGATTCTGCGATATTTCTTCGTTTACTGTTTCATTAGTTTGTGTTTCCATTTTTTTTGTTTTAAATAAATAGTTTTTTATTCCACCTTCAAAGAATGACATGCTTATAAAATTTTGCAGCATGGTATTTTTTTTATGTTTTATAACCGGTATCTTTTCAAAAACCTTATGTGCGGCAGAAAAGTTAGAAAAAATAACGTCATCCGGACAATTTGATAAGAAAACCAGTTTGCTATTCTGTTAGCGATACCCGATTTTTTTTCAAGTGTGCTAAATGTTATCTGCCTGCATTGGTTTATCACATTATTAAAATCGTACCGCAATGCCGCGGCAAAACGGGAAGAGTTTACTTCCACATTCATCTCTATACTACCAAAGCAACTCAGGCTGTTCAGGTTAAATGAACCTACAGTTGCCCACTTATTATCTACCACGGCAGCTTTAGCATGAAGCACCGATTTATGCCACTCGTATAGAACCATGTGACGACGTAAAAATGATGAATATAAATGTGTGGCCGCCCTGCGTATCAACGGAACATCGGAAATGCCGGCTAATATCAGTGTTGTTTTTATGCCACGATTGCAGGCCTTCTTCAAAGCGCCGCTAAGCCTCCTGCCGGGCAAAAAATAGGAGCCGGCTATAATTATTTCCTTTTCGGCATGTAGTATGGCATTAAAATAGGCATCACAAACTTCTGTTTTACCTGCCAGCCAATCGTTTTGAATTATACGTACCAGGGCATTATCAGCTTCGTGGAAAACTGATTTAATTTTTATTAATTCTCTTTTTTTGAAGAAAATGCTTCTGCAAAGATTCTGTAAAGCAATTGCTGCAGGGCATTGCAATTGCACCGCATAATCAAGCCAGGGTTCTGAGTCCGGAGAGCCATGATACTTATCGGCAATATTGATTCCGCCGATCAACGCCATTTTGCCATCGGCCACCAATATTTTGTGGTGCATCCGCCTGCCGACATAAAAATTATTCACCGATATTAAAGGAGAAAAAAAACGGAATGATATTCCATGCTGTACCAGATCTTGAGTAAAACTTTCGGGTAGCTGTGCGCTGCCATACGCATCCAGTAAAAGATACACCTTTACATACCGCTTTGCTGCTTCTTTCAAACAGGTAGCTATGCTCCTTCCTGTTTCATCATTCTCAAAAATGTAGGTTTGCAAATGAATTTCTTCCTGTGCATTTTCAATTATGTTTTTCATCCTCAGAAAATAATCTTCGCCTGAATGAACAAGTTCAATGTATTCCACGTCACCGGCTGTATTTTGAAATGCTCTTTCTTTACGTTCTCTATTTATTATTTGACGGTACAAAACTTAGTTTTTAACCGTGTATTTTTGAAATTATTAATCACATTTTTTTCATGCTTTTGAGCTTTTTTCGTTACTTCAGAGTGGTGCTGGTATTTAGTCACACTTTTTGCGTCAATGATGTTGTTTTGAATTTGCATATTTTAAATTTCGTTTTCAGGTTCCATAATCATTTGAATAATTCAAAATTTTGCTGACCAATTTTGCAATCATCAACTCTTCATTTGTTTTAATAACATGAACCTTCACTTTACTTATCTCAGTAGAAATAACAGGTTCATTATTCATATTTTTTATTTCATCTAATTCAATTCCTAAGAACTCAAGGTTATCGCATATTTTACTTCGAACTTCCGGCGAATGTTCACCAATACCACCTGAAAATACCAGTGTATCTAAGCCGCCGAGTGCGGCAGCATAAGAGCCAATCCATTTTTTAGTTTGATAATAAAACAATTCAATGGCTTCTTTGGCCCGGTCGTCTTTGTTTTCAATTTTCATAAGTTCCTTCATATCAGAATTTGTTTCTGATATACCCAACAAGCCGGATTCGTCATTGATCAAATGATTAAATTCTTTTGGGGTAAGTTTTTCATGTTGCATTAAATACCAGGCAACACCAGGATCAAGATCACCGGTGCGTGTGCTCATGGGCAATCCGGATGTCGGGGTAAAACCCATGCTGGTGTCCATACTTTTTCCGTCCTTAACTGCAGCAAGACTTGCACCGCTACCGAGATGCGCTAAAATTATTTTGCCCTTTGCAGTTTCCTCTCCGGCCACCCGTTTAAGTTCTTCCATCAGGTAAGCATAAGAAAGCCCATGAAAACCATATCGCTGAATTCCCATTGCATAATAGCGGCGGGGAATAGTTAATAACTTTGCAACAACCGGCATGGACGTATGAAACGATGTATCAAAACAAGCTATTTGTTTTAGGGCCGGATAACGTTTCTTAAATACTTCTATCAATTTAATTTCCTCCGGTAAATGATTGGGATCAAAGGCACTGATCTTTTTTAATTCATTCAACAGATCATCTGTGACTAATTCAGGTTGAGTATGTTTCATCCCATGAACAATTCGATGCCCAATAGCTTTAACTGAATCAAAGTGCTCTTGCTTCTCCAGCCACTCAATTAAATGATTCGCAGCCTGGTCATGATCAGCCGCTTCAATATCAATACTATTTTTTTGCTGATCTGAAGTGCTATTAAAATTGAGTGTTGATTTTTTGCTACCAATGTTTTCGATCTCGCCGTCAAACAATTGCTCAAGTGGTTCTTTAATCCTATATAATGAAAATTTAATGCTGGAGGAACCTCCATTAATAGTTAATATGCAATCGTCATTATACATTTTCGATTTTTTCTTGTTTGATTGTAAGTCCCAAATCTGCTAACGCTTTGGATGTGGACAAATAATCTGTATGATGAATACCGGTGATACCGAGGTCTTTCGCAACATCTACAAACATTTGCACATCATCTATAAATACAATTTCATCTACAGGTACCTGGGCGCCATCAATTGCCATGCGGAAGATAGCCGCATCTGGTTTTCTCAAATGAACATAGCAGGAGGATACAAAAAAATCAAATATTTCATTCAGTTTAAATGTATTTATCCTGTAAGCATTTAATTCCCTTGCTTCGTTGCTAACTGCAATAATTTTTAGCCCATATTGCCATTTTATTTTTTTTATAAAAGCAATCATTTCCAAATCAGGAGTAGTTAAAGAGAACATGAAGTCTTTGAATTCGGCGCGGGTAAAGTCATGCTTTGAATAAAACACCACCCTGTCAAGATATTCATCGAGCGTTATCCTTCCTTCTTCAAACGTAACAAACATAAGACTATGTCGCTTTTCCATTTCGGGAATATCCAAATGAAATTTTTCAGCAGCCTTGTGCCTGAATTCGTGCCCCCATCCATCAGAAAGCAGCACGCCGCCGATATCAAGGAATAATGTTGTGATCTTATTTTTATGTTGCATTTTTCTTTTTTAATAATTAATAATCATCAGTGCTGCCAAAGGATAAGGTTATTCTCCAAAGGCACAGATACATTTTCATAATTTGGAATGATACAGGCGGTGTAATCGCTTACAGGCCTTGATCCGTCCGTGTGCGCATCATAATCTTTCAGGCCGTTAGCGGTAGCAACCGGCTTCATTTTTATTTTAACGGGTGCATCACCATTAATTCCATTTGCATATAACTCCACTGAAACATATTCCGGATTCAATCCATTCAGTTTTACCTGCACATGAAAGAGATGTCCGTTGTCTTTATCTTCACTATGAACCTCGCCGAATTGTACATGATTCCATTGCTTTTGAAGCTCTTCATGCGCATGTGCTATCTCCATTCCGGCAGCGCCTTTTTCTGCAGCTCTCTTTTTATAGTTATCAGCAGCAGGCAGATAAAAGTTTTCTGTGTATTCCCTGACTGCCCTGTTAGCAGAAAAATGCGGCGTTAGTATCGCCATACTTTTGCGCATCCTGTTTATCCATTTTTCCGGGATCCCTTTTTCATTGCGGTTATAAAATTCAGGAACTACCTGCTTTTCCAATATATCGTATAAGGCTTCTGCTTCTCTTGCATCCCAGGCCGGGTCTTCGCCATGTTCCTTCTTATCGCCTAATGCCCAACCAACTTCAGGTGTGTACGCTTCTGCCCACCAACCGTCCAGTTCAGATAAATTAATTCCTCCATTAACCAGCACTTTCATTCCACTGGTTCCGGAAGCTTCCCATGGCCGCCTCGGTGTATTGATCCAAACATCTGCTCCCTGCACCATGTGCCTTGTGAGCAGCACATCATAATCACTCAGGAAAACAACATGGTTATATAAATTATGCTTTTGAATAAACTGGATCCATTCCCTGATCAATGCCTTTCCTGATTCATCGAATGGTGGCGCCTTGCCGGCGATGACCAACTGAACGGGATGTTCACGGTTCGTGAGGATGCGCACAAATCGTTCTTCATCATGCAACAAAAGGTCAGGCCTTTTATATGGAACAAACCGGCGGCCAAAACCGAGGGTTAGCGTATTGGGATTAAATACATGTTTTGCGGTCTCAATAAATTGGGACGATTGGCCGGCAACATCTGATTGTGCTTCAAATCTTTTCCGGATAAAATTCACCAGTTCGTTGCGGCTGTCATTTCGCATTTGCCAGAGTGTTTCATCCTGTATCTTACTAATATCCTGGTTTAAAGTCTCCAGTTCACCTTTCCACCGGTCTTTTCCGCAGGCTTCCGTCCAAACTTTGTCAGCAAATAGGCTATCCCAGCTTGACATATGCACACCGTTAGTAACATGGCCGATTGGAATTTCGTTTATGGGTTGCCGTGGGAAAAGAATGCTGAAGAGATGCCTGCTAACCTTTTCGTGTAAACGGCTGACGCCATTCACAGCGCCACTACCCCGAATGGCCAGGTAAGCCATGTTAAAACTCTCCGATGTGTCAAATGGATTGACACGGCCAAGAGCCATCATGTTATCGAATTCGATCCCTAATTCATTTTTGGCATAGTCGCCAAAGTATTGCCACATCTGTGATGGACTAAAATGATCAAAACCTGCAGCAACGGCCGTGTGCGTAGTGAATAAATTTCCGGCGCGCGTAACAGCCAGTGCGGCTTCAAAGGGAATTTTATTTTCTTTCATAAAGCTGGCGGCACGCTCCAATGTTAGAAATGCGGCATGGCCTTCATTCATGTGGCATACTTCGGGCTGGATGCCCAATGCCTGAAGAAGTTTCCAGCCACCGATGCCCAAAAGTATTTCCTGTTTGATACGCATCTCAGGTCCGCCTCCATAGAGTTCACTGGTTATTTCCCGGTGTTCAGGCAAATTCACCACATCGTTGCTGTCGAGCAGATATAGTTTTACCCTCCCCACCTGTACCTCCCAGGTGCGTAGCCAAACCGTGTGACCCGCTAAAGATATTTTCAGTCTTAACCATTCGCCGTTAGGTAAACGAAGTGGCATAACGGGAAGCTGTCCCGGATCCGTAAATGGAAACGTAGCTTGTTGGTTACCATCTTTATCCATTTTCTGCCGGAAATATCCTTGCTGGTAAAGTAATCCAACAGCAACAACCGGTACTCCAAGATCACTGGCAGATTTTAACTGATCGCCTGCAACATTTCCCAAACCGCCGACATAGATTGGCAACGCTTCGCTAAGCATAAATTCCATGCTGAAATAAGCAATACATTTCAACGATGTATTTGAATGGTTTTGCTGAAACCATGCAGGGGTTGAGTATCCACTTTCTTTCTCCTTTAATAATGATTTTACTTTTTCCATGAAAACAGGATCTGCTAAATTTTTCTCCAACTGGTCGCGCGATACTGTTTGCAAAACAATCCAGGGATTATGTGTAAGTTCCCAAAGCTGCGAATCAAGCTGGTTCCATATTTCATCTGCAGCATGGTTCCATGACCATTGTAGATCAAGTGCGAGTTGCGCAAGGGAATTAACTCCTTCGGCATTGGAGGGTAAAAAGCTATATAGATTACTTGAATTATATTCTTCTTTGTTCATGATAATTTCAGCACGATTGTTTACCTGTGCCAAGGGTTTTTAATTTTATAATCCAGCAATCCATTTCTTTGCGTCATCCAACCCTGCATTGCGAAATATCCGAATTTACTTTTAAAATTTGTTGACGGATCGTCCTTGACAATTCATTAAATTTTACGAGGCCTTTATACATAGTATTATTAATAAAAATAGCCGGAGTATTTTTTACGCCCATTTGTTTGCCACATTCAATATCCTCGTTCACCCTATTTTTTACTGTTGGTTTTTCGATGTCTTCCATCAGTTGCTTTATTGAAATAGAAAATCTTTTTTCGATAACCCCTAAAATACCGCCTAATCCATACTCCAGGAATGATTGTAGTTCAAAAATCGTATCATGCACCTCAATGAATTTTTGTTGTAATACGCTTGCTTCAGCAACAAGTGCAGCCAGGAAGGCAGATGGATGCATAACTGCACAAGGGAAATTCATATAGTCAATACAGATATTTTCTTTAAAATATTCACGTATTGCTTTCAGTTCCCCAAAAGCTTTACCGCAATATTCACATTCATAATCCTCATATAACGAGAGGGTTAATTTCACTTCCTTCTTTTCAAGAAGATGATCGTTGTTATTGACAATTGAAGATAAATTCATTTTAGAATGATTAGTCATAAGAAATAATAGTCCCCGTATTTGCCAGGCCGCTGGAACCTCGTAGATCTTTTGAAGAATGAGCATCTACTGCATCAATGCGCTGCGCTTCATGGAAGCAGCAAGCAAAGCAGACGATATTTTTATCCGCTTTCTTTGCTTTTTTTCTGTAGGCTTTTCAGGCATTACATTTCCTGTATCTTTTTTGTCAATTGGGATTATACCAAATTTCATTTTATTGGTATCATCCTTTTGTAGTACTGTTTTGTTTTCCATCTTTTTTTATTTTTAATTTATATGAAGCTATATTTCAAAATCTCACTGGCTTTTTTTAGCTAAACCGTTTCTAATATTTTCTTATGCTCTTCGTATTGATCTTTCGTTATTTCCCCGGACGCAAAACGCTTTTTCAAAATATCAAGCGGAGCATCTTTTCTTCTTCTTTCTCCGGGAATACTCCAGGGTGTCAAGAAAATCCAGAATATTAACCCCATCCAGATAATCCACCAAATAAATTGCATGCCTCCGAAATAATAGCCGTTGTATATGTTCATGATTTTTTTTTTAATTAGTAAGTGAATAATTGTATTTTTTTAATTTTAAAAAATTAGTTGCTTTATCAAAAAAGCTTTTTTGCTATGATCTCGGGTGTTGCCGGATCAACCAATCCATAATTGTGCGACACTAATTTTTCATTTTTATTTTTATATTTCATACGATCCAGGATATGAGTGATCAGAGCGATATGTGTTGCTTTCTTGTTATCCGCGTTTACTATAAACCAGGGAGCATGCTTGAAATTTGTTTTCAACAACATTTCATCACGGGCATCCGAATAATCTTTCCAGTGCTTTTGTGCCACCTCGTCAATAGGGCTTATCTTCCATTGCTTCAGCGGATCTTTTTTGCGGTCATCTAATCTTCTTTCCTGTTCCTTTTTGCTGATATCCAGATAATATTTCAGGATAATAAAACCACCGTCAACCAGGCCATTCTCAAACGATTCCACTTCAGTAAAGAATGATTTGTATTGTTTGTGGGTGCTGAAGCCCATTACTTTTTCAACACCCAGGCGGTTATACCAGCTCCTGTTAAAAAGAACAAATTCTCCTGAAACCGGCAGGTGAGCCGTGTAGCGCTGAAAGTACCACTCCCGTTGCTGGAAGTCAGTAGGCTTGCCCAAAGCCACAACTATTGTATCGCGTGGGCTAAGTTGCTTGATGATTCTTTTTATCGTACCGTCTTTACCGGCTGCGTCTCTTCCTTCCAGTATAACCAAAAGTTTAAGATCGGAAGCAATCACTTCCTTTTGCAACTTCACCAATTCTATAAACAAATCGTGCAATATTTTTTTCTTTTTCTTTTTAATCTTCTTTTCTTTTTTGATTTCGATGCCAGGTTGCGCTGGCGTTTCTTTCAGCCCGTTGACACCAGGTTCCAAAAGAGTTTCCGTTTCTGTTTTCATTTTTTTTCTTTTAAAATTTTGATTGTGATTTTATATAATCGTGGTATAGCACCTTTGCCTTGCTGAAAAATCATCAACTGTTTATCAAAGGAGTGCCGGTGCTCGGGGAATGTTCAAATTGCGATTCATCAAATAGGGGACAGTCTTTTATCGCATTTATTGAAATGTTCAAAATAACTTTGGAATTTTCCCATTGTATTTCTTTTATTGTTTCCGTTTCAATCAAAAATTGTTTACCACCAAACCAGTTGTGTGAATCAACCACCAGGTGCATAATTTGCCAGTTGGAATCGTCGAAAATAAAATCACTTACGTGGCCAAAGTCTCCATCAGAAGCATGAATATGATATCCCATAATTGTTCTTGTGCTTCTTAAATGGAGATCATCATCACTTCTTTTATCATTAGGGTCAGCCTCTTTCATTATCTTTTCATCTGTGATGGGAACATTATCCATGGCTGCTGCTGAACCACCGGCATAAAACCCGCTTACACCATACCTCTGCCAGGCGTAGTGCCCATATAGCTCCACAACCTGCTGACGCGAAACGGGTTTATCCGTATCAATATCCGGGCTGGTCCTTATTTGTGCCTTGCTCAGATTTACGGGAAATATTCCGGGTGCTGCGTCTCTTTTTACTATGGCTTGTGGTGAGATGAGCATCTTACGGTAGAGAAACCAATTGCCTGTTTTTAAAATAAGGTAACGTATTGCCCATGTGGTATCTTCAAAGTAAAAATCTTCTACTTTTCCTATATCGCCGTCCGTGGCTTCCATACCATAGCCGATTAAACTTTTAATATTGCGTTGCATAAAATTTTTATTTTAAATTTTTTTACAATTCAGCGCCTCAAATTAAATGACACCATTTTCATCATCAATAAACATCTTCAACGAACTTCATATAATAATTTTGAAGGTGTGCCGCGTATGATTTGCTTACAGCTTTCCCTGAGTCATATTCAGGACTGTTTTTTACATTCGCTTCGGAAAGCTTGATGAAAACTTCAGAAGTATCCCATTCTATTTCCTTAATCAGTTTAGGTGATATCAATACCTTTTTTCCGGGAAACCAATGTCCCGTATCCACTACGAGATATTCCAGTTTCCAGGTTGCATCATCAATTATAAAATCTTCCACTTCTCCTATGTCACCGTCCGTTGCATGAATATGATAACCTTTAACTTCATGTGTGCTTCGCAGATGCGGATTGTCATCTGCATGTTCTGTCGCTTTCATTTGATTCATTTCCTTTTCTACTGCGCTTTCTTCAACTGCCGGATAGCCCCACATGCCAAGCCCCGAGTATCCCCACATTCCGTATCCGTAATAGCCAGGCCAGGAGTAGTATCCGCGCATCAACTCTTCCTGCTGACGCGAAACAGGTTTATCCGTGTCAATATCGGGACTGTTTTTTATTTTTTCCTGGGTAAGATTTACAGAAAATGTTTTTGATTTCCAGTCAGGTTTTTGAAATGCTTCGGGCGAAATCAAAACTTTTTTCCCGGAAAACCATCCTCCCGTTTTTACAACCATGTACCGGATGATTGAGCTGCGGTCATCGAAATAGAATTCCTCTACTTTTCCAATTTCACCATCAGTTCCTTTAATGGTGTAACCTGCTAAACTGTTTATGCTGCGTTTCATAGTATTTTGTTTTTAATAGTTTGAAATAATGAGTTCTTATTTGGTTCACGATGAGTTCTTAATGTGTCAATGAGCCACTGCATAATCATTTTTAAAATAATTTATTTTATCGTTTAAAAGTATTTTAATAATCTTTCATAAAAGTAATGACTGGTTTTCTGCCTCGGATTGATGCTAATCAACAGTGCACTTGTTTTTCGTCAATCAAATCAAGATGGGCAACTAACAAAAAACAATTTTCCTATACAACTTTGCATTCCCATCTTTTTATTTATTCTTAAAAAAATTAGTTGGCGATTTTGTTATTATTGCCAGGTCCGAAAAAACCTTTTTAAAGGTTTCTTGATTATTCTCAAAGGCGTGATTGATTAAAATCAATCGGATATAACTTTCTTGTTTTTACTTTTACGTGTATATCTATCTGGCAATGCGATTTAAGACTTATTGATAAAGTTCCTGGCTAAACATTATAGAGGAAAAATCAAAATGATAAAATCCTATAATATGCAAATGAATATTGCGTTCAGTAAATTGGCATAAATAAACGAGATAGAGGATAAGTGTCTACTATTAAATAAAGAATTAAAATTTGTAGTCTAAAAAAATGTTTTAAAAAGCTTGTTATGGAAATCAGAATTGAAGCAGGAGAACCGTTTGAGAAGTTCCAAAAAAAATTTTGTGAAAAATTTCCTTATCTGAAAATAGAATGTTTGTGTAACGATAACCCCACAGAAAAAAATCAAGATAAAAATTTACAGTTATGCAATGACTGTACCGTGATCATTAATGACAACACAACTGTAGCGGACCTATTAAAGCAATTTAAAGAACTGCTAAACATTACAGTGAAGGTTTTAAGAAGATCTAATAATCTCTGGATAGAAACTTCATTAACGGATAGCTGGACACTTGAAAAACAAAATACCGCAAGTAAATATTTTCATGCAAGTTAACTTAATCACAATGCGCCTTAATTATTCATTAATATAAGAAATTCCGCAACTTTTTTTTTCAAGAATTACAATTTTAGCTCCTTTTAAATCAACCAGTTTTTCGGTTTTAAAATCACTGAGCGTTCTTACAAGCGACTCATTGGCAATTCCCATTATATACGACATATCCTGCCTGGAAATAACAAGTTCTGGCTAACACCCCGCTTCAATTTTAAATTTATCTAAAACCTCAATTATTACAAGGGCCACTTTTTTGCGAAGTGACTGATATGCGATAGCCAATAATTTTTCTTCATTCTCCAATACATTTTTCGCTAATAGCTTTATAAAAAAAATTTGAAACCTTTATTTCGGTATTTATTTCCTGCCTATTTTCTTTCTAAGCAATTGCGCATTTATGGCTACGATAATCGTGCTAAGACTCATTAATACCGCCCCCACGGCTGGTCCTAAAACAAAGCCCGCTTTGTACAAAACACCTGCAGCCAGTGGGATTGCAATCGCATTATAACCGGTTGCCCAAGCTAAATTTTGAATCATCTTTTTGTAAGTGGCTTTTCCAAACAAAATAAGATTGGCAATATCCTGTGGGTTGCTGTTCACTAAAATAATATCAGCGGTTTCAGCGGCTACATCCGTACCCGAACCGACGGCTATGCCCACGTCTGATTGGGCAAGAGCAGGTGCATCATTAACCCCATCTCCGGTCATGGCAACAAATTCACCTTTACTTTGCAGATCTTTTACAATCTCCACTTTCTGATGTGGCAGCACTTCTGCAAAATATCCATCCAATCCTAACTGGTCGCTCACCGCTTTAGCTACTTTATCATTATCGCCGGTTGCCATCAATACTTTTATGCCATTCTTTTTAAACACTTTGATGGCTTCGGCACTTTCGGGCCTTATCTCATCAGCCAGAGCAATATAACCGGCAAGCTTTTCATCAATCATAATAAACACTACTGTCTCTGCTTCGCTGCTGTAAGCATCTACAGGTATCTCTATGTTTTTATCTTTCAGATAGCCGGGGCTAACTACCTTAATATCCTTTCCTTCAACAATTGCTTCCACACCTTTACCTGTAATCGCATTAAATTTTTCAGGCTTGGGAACCGTGATCTTTTTATCTTTTGCTTTACGAACTATCCCAACAGCAATCGGGTGTTCGGAGCTTTGTTCCAGTGCCACAGAAAGCCGCAACAATTCATCTTCGGAAAATTGTTTGTCAAGCGATACAATCCGGGTAACGCCAAAATCACCTTTAGTGAGAGTGCCTGTTTTATCAAATAAGAGGACCGTTATTTTTCGTGACTCTTCAAAGGCCGTGCGGTTTCTTATTAGAAGTCCGTGTTGTGCAGATACTGCGGTGGAGATAGCAACGACCAAAGGAATAGCCAGCCCTAATGCATGCGGACAGGCAATGACCATTACGGTTACCATACGCTCCAGCGCAAATACAAAGGGAAATCCTAAAATCAACCATACAGCTAATGTTGCAAAACCAATCGCAAGCGCAATATAAGTAAGCCATTTAGCTGCCCTGTCACTCAGGTTTTGCATTTTAGATTTTGACTTCTGCGCTTCTTCTACAAGTGTAATCACTTTATTGAGATAGCTGTCTTTCCCGGTATGTTCTACTTTTACTTTGAGTGAACCATTCCCATTAATAGAGCCGCCGATTACTTTGTTTTCTGTTTCTTTTTTTACGGGTTTGGATTCTCCGGTTAGCATCGCTTCATTTAAATAGCTGCTTCCTTCTATGATGATACCATCTGCCGGGACTTTTTCGCCTGGTTTGATCATAATTACATCGTTCTTTTCCAGCACATCTAACTTTATATCTTCCACCTGTCCGTCTGCCTTTACCCGATGTGCTTCGGCAGGCATCATACTCACCAGTAACTGCAGCGCTTTGGAAGCGCCAAGAACCGATTTCATTTCTATCCAATGGCCCAATAACATTATTACTATCAGCGTAGCCAATTCCCAAAAAAAGTCAACTCCTGGTAAACCGAATACGGTGGCAGCACTATAAAAATAGGCTACGGAAATAGCCATAGCAATTAGCGTCATCATGCCCGGTGATCCTTCTTTTATTTCGCCCCAAAAACCTTTCAGAAATGGCCAGCCGCCCCAGAAATAAACAAATGATGAGAGTGCTAAAAGAATATATTGATTGCCTGGCAATAAGAATTTATAACCAACGAAACCCTGAATCATTGGTGAGAAAACAAGGATAGGTATAGTAATAATCGTAGATACCCAGAAACGTTTCCGGAAATCACGTATCATCATTTTATGATGGTCATGGCCTGCCATACCCATCGGGATAGCTCCATGATCCATCTTGCTGTGATCCATTTTGGAATGATCCTCTTTGCTCATGTTCATTTTGGTATGATCCATCTTGCTTTGGTCCATTTTGGAAAGATCCATTGCAGAATTTTCTTCGTGCTGGTTATTATGCTCATGATGATTCATGATTTGTTTTTTTTATTTAGGAAATTTCGTTTTTAATTTTTCAAGCGTTTTTTATTGGACGAATCTTTATGCTGCTTTTATATAATAAAGAACTCATGACTAAAATATAGCTATTCTCTATTGCATCCCGTGTTTCCATCCTATTGAAACGAGCCACCAGTTCATAGGATAAGTTATTATAGTTCCGATAAAAAGGCCTAATAGTGCAATTCCCCAAAAGGCATAGGTACCAGGCAACGGCGGTAATGATATAATGAGTGGCTGTATAAATTTCGCTGTAAGAAGCATGCCAGACATTAATGTAATCATAGAAAAAAACTCAGCTCTTCCTCCCTTCCATAATGCTTGCGAAGGGGAATTTCCCATACTCCGCATTGCAGTGTATTGAAACAAAATCCATCCAAACAGGAATCCAGTTAAATATTCTCCTGCAAATTCAGTCCAGAAGCTAAGTCCCATATTTCTTCCAATAACCATGGCGGTCATTATTCCCAAACCATCTCCTGCTACACAATGGATGACCGATCCGGTAACTTTGCTGAATGTTGAGGATACGTATCTATGGTGATATTTTTTATCAGAAATTTTCTGATTTACTTCTGACTTTACAAATGACATTCCTCCTGGCCGGCAGGTCCATAGGTACAAAACCAATCCGACCACTGAAAAAAATATGAAAATGATAGGCCATCCCGCTTTTAATGATTTATTTACAGAAGTATTTACATAAAACAAATCATAAATAACCCAGATTGCTAAAATCAACCCACTTGCATACCAGGACACAACAAATGGTCCGTTTGTTAAAAAGTTTAGTGACATATCGTTTAGGTTTTTTGTTTTTTAATATTTAAGAGTTGAAGAAATTTAAATTTAGATTGAGGTACAGCAACATAAGCTGTAAAAAATAATATGATTGAAATAATAAAGTAGGGCAAATGAACAAACCAAATCATCATCACCGAACCTATGACAACCCCCAGCATTTGCCCCAAACTATTTACAGAACCATAGATGCCTAAAGCGATACCGTAATTTTTACCTGACTCTTTTGTAATTAATGAAGCGAGGCAGGGCGTTAGAATCGCCATTCCGGCTGCAACAATAGCAACAAAAAATAAAATGAATCCAATTTCAGAAGATAGCATTAGCAAGGACATGCCAATACCTAAAATCAAAAGCCCATAAGGAAGCAGCGCCCTTTCTCCTTTCCATTTAATAAACCAGGCTACAGGCACCAACTGCAGCAGTCCCATCACCGAACCGCAAACAATAAATACCAGGCTCATTTGTTTTACGCCAAATTGAAACAGGTGTTGCGAATGCAATGCAAAAGTTCCTGTGAACATGGACAAAGAAAACTGGCTTATAAAAGAAAGAAAAAGCAAGAGTATAAATGGTTTTTTGATGGCTTTTAAGATTACGAATATTGATTGCCTTCCTTTTTCCTTTCTTTTTATTCTTTCATCATGATTATTATTGTATGATTCTTTTAACGCAAAAAATAAAAAGCCCCAAACCAACAAAACCAAAACCGCAGATAGGGAAAAAGGCAAGGAATATTTATCTAATGTAACCTGGCCTATGGTAATATCAACCTTAGAAAACAGGCTCCCAATTAATGGCCCTGCTACCACACCCAGGCTCGCCACACTACCTAACAAAGACATGCCACCACCTCTTTTATCTTCCGAAGTGTTATCTGCTATATAGGCGCTTGATGCGATAAGAAACACCGCTGAGAATATTCCAGCTAATAAACGAAAGATATACAGCTGCAGAATGCTTCCACTTATTGAAAATAAAAACATGGCAATTGAATAGCCCGCTAATCCGTATAAAATAAGCGGCCTTCTTCCTAGCTTGTCTGATAATGACCCCAGATAGGGTGAAAATAAAAATTGCATAAGGGGGTAAATGCCGGTTATAAGACCAACATGCAGCCACAAATTCTGTGACGAAATACCCTGAGCCTGTGAAAGATTCTTTATATAAAAGGGAAGTACAGGCAAGGTAATTCCGAACCCTACCATTACTAAAAATAGTCCGGATAATAATACTGCTATGTTTTTATTAAATGGCACTTTTCAAATTATTATTCTGCATAAAAATTATTTTTGACATTTATTTTCAAATGCTATTTGTGTGCTATTTAATTTCTTTACTCATTTTATCAATTGATACATGATATATTAAGATTCTTCGGTTTATTTAGTGGATTTTGAACTTCTAAAAATGCATCGTACAGTAAATAAACAAATAACGGGGATTTCTATTCGTGTTAATCACTTTTATCCTATAGCTATCTATCATGGATACCGTTATTCCGTTATGATTTCCAGTTCGCTTTTTTCATGTCCAACATTTTGTTAGTCAGTACTTTTAGTAAAGGATAGCAGCAAACTAACCACCAAGGTGCTTAACAGGTGCGCTAATAGCTACATGTATTATGAATGTAATAAAAAGGGCCATAATAATTATATAACTCCACACCACTATTTTTCTTCTTACGGAATAATCATCTTTTTTAGAATCAAAGTAGGGTATTAATATTAATCCAATTACAATTAACAGTGGAAAAACGGATAGATACTTAACGCCAAACCAATCTTCAAATTGATAGAGCACTAAAAGTATCCAGGGTGGTTTCGTCATCTCAATTCCGGTGTAGGGGCCAGGATATACTACAGCGGGAAATTGCATGGCGAGGTAACTTATGAATCCATAAATAACAAAGCTCCATCCGAATATTTTCCTTATGTGTTTGGAAAGTTTAATTTCTTTCGTTACTTTTTTTCCCGGCAAAGGCGATAGCCCATTCAACTTCATTAAAACCAGGTGCGGTATGAGAAACAATAAAAAAAGTAGCGGAAGAACTAATGTATGTGTTACAAACATCGTCATCACTACCGAAGTGGCTTGTAGGAATGCGGAAAAGGCAGCCCCGATTACCGGCACAAGCTCTACTTGTTCTACTAAGTGCCGATAGGCTTCATAGCCTTCCTGATCCCACTTAACCACGGTTCCGGTATATAAAAATGCAAGTGCTATAACCAGTAATGCAATAC
>JBBRSV010000093.1:0-18811 GCA_038245055.1 Chitinophagales bacterium
ATTGAATTTATACAACAATGCTTTTTATGCAGTGAGTGAAAAGAAGAAAATAGCGGATAATAATTATGAACCTACAGTTACTGTCAGCACAAAAAAAATAAATAATGCTATTGAACTAACGGTAACGGATAATGGTAATGGCATTCCGCAGAATATTGTTGATAAAATATTTCAACCATTCTTTACAACAAAGCCAACAGGCGAAGGAACAGGATTAGGATTGAGTTTAAGTTATGATATTATTAAAGCGCATGGTGGTGAAATAAAAGTGGAGACGAAGGAAGGTGAAGGCACAACATTTATTATTACTTTAACCATATAATAGAAAAATTATCCTTAATTATTAAATTAAAAAATATGTACAAACAACATTTGCTCAACAACATTGAAAAAGAAATAAACATTTGCAAGAGGCTGTACACAAAGATCCCTCGCGGTCAAATGGATTTCAGACCCAAAGAAGGGCTTAGAAGTATTGTAGAATTATTGCGTTATCTGAGTATTGTAGGAAGCGCCATGCCGGTTTATTGGCTGAAAGAAACTACAGATTTTAATACCTTTTTTGGTACAATTGATAAAGCAAGTAAGATGATGGCCTATGAAGGGTTTCCGGCTGCGATGGATGAGCAAATGATAACAATCACAGATCTTTTTAATGAAATAAGTGAAGATGATTTAATGAATAGAGAAGTAACTTATCCCTGGGGAGGTAAAGCAGCAATGGGGGAAGCTATCATTGCTAGCAGTATTAAATTTTTAACTGGTTACAAACTTCAATTGTTTTCATTAATCAAACTTTGTGATGATCAAAAACTGACAACCAGTGATGCATGGTTTTTAACCGATCTTTCCTGATAAGAATTACTTCAATCTACTTTAATGTACAGTGAACCTAACATGCAGATTTTACAGGATAAAATAGACCAGCTTAACATGCATGCATGGGACGTAAGAGTGTATGATTCTTTAAAATCTTTAGAACTCAGCAGGGAATCTGTAGAGCTTGCAAGAGTAATCAATTATCATTCTGGTTTGGCCCATGGCCTCAAGTGCCTTGGTTTCTCCTATATCCGTGTTGCAAAAAACGATGAAGCCTTGCCCGTTTTAGAGGAAGCTTTGACGTTGTTTGAATCACTCAATGATTTGAGAGGAAAAGCTGTAGTATATGGATACCTGGCCATGATCAAGCGTAACTGGGGCGATTTTGGCACTGCACTGGAGTTATTTTTTAAAGCGATGGAACTAAGTGAGCAGACAGCCTTTAAAGAAAATGTCGGAAATGATTACTACCAGGTAGGTGTAACCTATAAATATCTCGGGAATTTTGAAAAAGCGCTTGATTGGTTATATAAAAGTCTTTCTCTTTTCCGCGAAATGAACAATAGGCTTTTCCAGTCTTATCCAATAAATATTATCGGTTCTATTTATTTTGAAAATGAAGATTATACTCAGGCACTCGAATATTATCATGAGGGATTAATGCTGCGGCAGGAATCGCAGGATAAATTGGGAGAGGCTGGCAGTCTCGACTATATCGGCTTTACTTATTTTAAGCTAAATGATTATCCCCTGGCTATTGATTACTGTACACAAAGCCTTGTGATAAGTGAAATCACCGGGGACAAAAGAAGCCAGGCCAATGCTATGCAGCACCTTGCCGAAATTTATAAACAGGCAGGCGATGTAGTGCAGGCAACAGAATTCTCTAATGAAAGTTTGCAAATAAGAAAACAAATCGGCGATAAAAGAGGAGAAACTGAAATTCTCCTGTTCCTTGCATCACTCCATAAAGAACAACCGGGACACGGCGATAAAATATTCAACTGGTATAGCAATGCTATAAATATTTCGGAAGAAATAAAAGGGATTGACTTGTTAAGCAAGACCCGTTTTGCATTATATGAATATTACAGGCAGGAAGGAAAATTCAAAGAAGCAATTGAACAACTTGAACTGCATAATGAATTAGAAAAAGCGCTTCATAAAAACAGTGTTAATCAAAAGATTCAAAACCTTGAAATTTCGCACAGGGCAGAAGAAGCAAAGAAAGAAACTGATAACATTCGGCTTCGTAATAAAGAACTAAATGATCTGAATGCTGAGATCAGGGAACAAAAGGAAAAACTGGAAACCACACTGACTAATTTAAAATCCACACAGGCACAGCTAATCCAGTCAGAAAAAATGGCAAGCCTTGGTGAACTAACGGCAGGCATTGCACATGAAATTCAAAACCCTTTAAACTTTGTAAATAATTTTTCAGAGGTGAATCGTGAAATGATTGATGAAGCAACAGAAGAAATAGCTAAAGGGAACATTGATGGAGTAAAAAATATTTTGAATGACATCAAAGCCAACGAAGAAAAAATAAATCATCACGGCAAACGAGCAGATGCGATTGTAAAAGGCATGTTACAACATTCAAGAACATCTACGGGGCAAAAAGAACTTACAGACATTAATCCATTGGCTGATGAATATCTACGTTTATCCTACCACGGTATGCGCGCAAAAGATAAAAGTTTCAATGCTGAGTTTAAAACTGACTTCGATAATTCTCTGAGTAAAATAAATATTGTTCCGCAGGATATTGGAAGAGTGTTATTGAATTTGTACAATAATGCTTTTTATGCTGTGTCAGAAAAAAGCAAAATGCTGCCAGAGAATTATCAACCAACAGTTACCGTAAGCACAAAAGCTGCAAAGCTCCCTTCAGGGAGTTTGGGGGTTTTACTAACGGTAACGGACAATGGCAATGGCATTCCTCAAAAAGTTATTGATAAAATATTTCAACCATTCTTTACAACAAAGCCAACAGGCGAAGGAACAGGATTGGGGCTGAGTTTAAGTTATGATATTATTAAAGCGCATGGTGGTGAAATAAAAGTGGAAACAAAGGAAGGCGAAGGAAGTGAATTTATAATTCAACTTCCTGTTGCATGAGAAAGCACATAATGAGGTCCCGATAGCTATCGGGAATAAAGCTGGAAAGTAAAAAGGCGAAGGCTCAGAGCTTATTATTCAATTAATTTTTTAGTATTACATTATGATAAGAAGCATACTCTTTTTTATTTTTCTGATTGGGGTGCAAACTGCAGGATGGTCGCAATCACTGCAACATAATATTACAACTGAAACTAAAACGATCGATAGCCTGAAGCGCTGGCTTGTTGCAGCGAAAGATGATTCAAGCCGGATAAGGATTATGCAGGGTATCGGCTTTAATTATGAGCTTTTAAATCTTGATTCATCTTTAAAATATACGCAGGCAGGGCTTGTATTAGCAAGGGAACGCAGCTATGCCTGGGGTGAAGCAGCGCTGATGATAGATTTGGCCACCATTTTACGTGAGCAAGCGAAGCTTGCAGAATCCATCGACCTTCTCTTTAAGTCGCTAAAAATTGCTGAAACAAATAACATAAGTTCTGAAGTTGCCAGGGCCTACCGGCGACTGGCGGATATATACCTTGATTTGGAAAACTTTTCAAAAGCAATTGAATACTTATTGCAGGCATTGAAAATAGATGAAGGAAACCAGAATAAAAAGAGTGCCGCAATTGATGACATCACCCTGGGCCATACTTATGAGAAAATGAACAAGCTGGATTCTGCTTCCTTTTACGCAGATATAGCATTCCAACAAAAAGATTTTTTTGCGTTACAATATGTATATCAGGTATTGGGCAATATTCAAGTAAAAAAAAGAAATTATGAAGAAGCTGCTCATCTTTTCCGGGAAGGTCTTATGCTGTCTCAGGAGAACGACGATTTCCTGACAGCTTCAGATATATGTGCGGATATCTCAGCCCTTTTTATAAAACTTAATAAAAGAGATTCAGCAATTTTTTATGCTTCAAAAGGATTTGAATATGGTCAGAAAGTTTCATTTAAAAAAGGGATTATGCTGTCCGGAAATTTACTTGCTGAATTATATGACTCTTCACAACCTGTAACAGCTCTAAAATATTTAAAAATTGCTGCCGCAGCAAAAGACAGTTTATTCGGAGTGGATAATATTCAAACAATACAAAACCTTGTATCCCGTGAAGAAGCAAAACAAAAAGAGTTGGAAGATGCACAGGTATCTTACCGCAACCGTTTAAAAGTGTATGGACTTTTAACAGGTTTAGCAGTTCTCCTCGTTATAGCGTTCATTTTATACAGGAACAATAAGCAAAAGCAAAAAGCGAATACTGTTCTTCAACAACAGAAACAAAAAGTAGAAAGCACCTTATCAGAATTAAAATCCACGCAAGCCCAACTTATCCAATCAGAAAAGATGGCAAGCCTTGGAGAACTTACCGCCGGCATTGCACATGAAATACAAAACCCTTTAAACTTTGTAAACAATTTTTCTGAAGTAAACACGGAGTTGATTGATGAATTGACGCAGGAAGCAGATAAAGGAAACTTAGAAGAAATAAAATCAATTGCAAAAGACATAAAAGAAAACGAAGAAAAAATAAATCATCATGGCAAGCGTGCCGATGCCATTGTAAAAGGTATGCTGCAACACTCGCAAAAAAGTTCAGGGCAAAAACAACCCACAGATATTAATGCTTTGTGCGATGAATTTTTGCGATTGAGTTATCATGGTATGCGTGCAAAAGACAAAAACTTCAATGCAGAAATAAAAACAGATTTTGATAGTAGCATTGGAAAAATAAACATCATTCCGCAGGATATTGGAAGAGTGATTTTGAATTTACTTACGAATGCCTTTTATGCTGTTCAGCAAAAGCAAAAGGAAATTGCATCCCCATATGAACCAACAGTTTTGGTAAGCACAAAAAAATCAGGACATCAGGTACTCATCACCGTTAGTGATAATGGCAATGGTATTCCGCAAAAAGTTTTAGATAAAATATTTCAACCCTTCTTTACAACAAAGCCGACAGGAGAAGGAACCGGCCTGGGTTTGAGTTTAAGCTATGATATTATTAAAGCACATGGTGGAGAAATAAAAGTGGAGACGAAAGAAAAAGAAGGTTCAATATTTATTATTCAATTACCAAACCCATAACCTTATTCATATAAGAAGGTTTACCCTTTTCTAAAATGTTTTCTATTTATAAAAAGTAATTATATTTACTTATAATAACCTGCTAATCTTTGTTCGCTTAAACGCCTGCCCTGTATTAATCGTTTTATAAATATGCTAAAAAACCAAACCTGCATTATTGAGAATAAGCTATTTTTTCTAAAATGGCTGTTAAGCATTTTATTAATCACTCCTTTTTCTTCAGCGTCAGCGCAGAATGAATCAGAAAAAGGGATCCCATTCATCACTAATTATACTGTAAAAATATATGATGGCACCGCTGCAAACTGGAGTATTATCCAGGACAAAAATGGCATAATGTATTTTGGCCAAACGAACAGAAAATCCAATCTTTTGCAATATGACGGGGTGAAATGGAAAAAAATGGCAGCCCCACCTTCATCACTTATTGTTCGATGTACTACAAGGGATAAAGATGGAACTATTTACTATGGCGCAAGCGGTGATTTTGGTTATCTCAATAAAGACAGTGTTGGAGAGACTTTTGAATATTCCCTGTTGCAATTTGTGCCAAAAGAGAAGCGTAATTTTTTGGATATATGGTCTGTACAGGTTACTGATGAAGGAATTTATTTTCAATCAAGAGAACGGTTATTCCTGCTAACAAAATCCGGTAAAGGCAATAGCCCGGCCTGGATAACAAAATCATGGGAGCCTTCTACTCATTTCATGTATAGCTTTTACCTCGATCATGTTTTGTATGTTCATGAGCAAAGCGTGGGCCTGTTAAAAATGGTAAATGATTCACTTGTTTTAATTCCGGGCAGCGAATTTTTAGGTGCTGACCGGATGCAGGTAATGCTGCCATACACCGGAGATGTTACACAAAAAGATACAATTCTTCAAAAAGAATATTTGGCGTCGACATTTACACATGGCATATATGTTTTTGATGGAAAAAAATTCAAGCCTTTTAAAACTGAAGCAGACAGCCTCGTGAGGAAATACATGGTTTATAAAGGCATTCCTATTAATGGTAATTACGCATTGTCTTTATTAGGTTATGGGTTGATTATTATAAATCCACAGGGGAAAATTGTACAGGTAATAAGCAGGAGCACTGCCGGTTTGCCGAGTGATATTATTTATTCAATCTATGCTGATTTAAAAGGAGATGTATGGCTTGGGCTGGATAATGGTATTTCAAAAATAGCTATCAATTCACCCTTTACTGTTTTTAATTCCCAAAGTGGTATCCTCGCAGCGCCATTGTCTATTGCAAAGCTTCCGGACGGTTCTTTTTATGTGGGTACTAATAATGGTTTGTTCCATTTTAACAGGGCAACTTCCAAATTTGAGTTAGTTGATAATATTCCAAGAAACCAGATTTTCCACCTGGTAGTTGATGGAAATACATTACTCGTTACTAACGATGGATTATTCATGATCAAAGATGGTAAGACAATGTCAGTGCAACCTTCCATCAGCAACAACTTAAAAACGGCATCACTATTCATTTCAAAAAAATATCCTGATGTATTATATGCAGGAACTACTTTCGGAGTTGATGTATTTCTGCGGGATGCCGCGAAACCAACCGGATGGCAATACCTGGGCAACATACCAAACCTTAAAGATGAAATAAGATTTTTTGCAGAAACTGAAGATGGCCGTATGTGGGCCACAACCTTAAATGGGAAGCCTTATCGTATTACGCTTTCATTTGACGCAAATGGTAAACCCGATATTTCAAAAACGCAGGTTGAAAATTTGAGCGAGAGACTAAACAATTCAAGTTTGTTGGGAAATGTATTTACGATAAACCATAAGGTTTATTTTACTTCCGATTCGGGCACTCATATCTTTAATGAAGAAAAAAAACGTTTTGAAGAAGCAACCTTTATTCATTTTCACCATTTCACCGGAAGGGAAGATAGCACCGGAAAAGTATGGCTGGCTGATGGTGTAGGCAGAGATAGTGTCCAATTCTTTATTGCTACACCACAGACTAACGGGAGCTATCAATTAGATTCCACTTCTCTTTTGCCGCTGCTTGATCAATCGCCCTTTGATTTATATCCCGATAAAAATGGTATTGTATGGTTTATATCTAACGATGGCCTTATCCGTTATGATCAGAAAATAAAAAGAAATGTTGATCCATCTTATAAAACGCTGATCCGTAGTATTGCGGCCGACAAACAACAACTAAATCCTGTTGTAATTGGAGGAACTCCACCCGAAATAAAATTCAATAACAATTCACTGCGCTTTGAATATGCGGCACCGTTTTATGAACAGGAAGATAAAGTCGAATACCAGACATGGCTTGAAGGATTTGAAAAAAAATGGAGCGATTGGGGGAAAAATACCTATAAAGAATATACCAATCTTTCACCTGGTAAATATACATTTCATGTAAGGGCAAAAAATCTGTATCATCAAATAAGCGAGGAAGCTGTGTATTCCTTTACAATTTTGTCACCATGGTATCGCACATGGTGGGCTTATGTAATATATGCGCTTATCTTTTTGCTTGCGGGCTACTTAATACTGAAATGGAGAATAAGAAAACTTAAGGAGCAACATCGCGAGCTTGAAAAAACAGTTGAAGAAAGAACTTCCCAGCTAAGCCAGCGTGTTGGTGAACTTGCCGTTATAAATAGTGTGCAGAGCGCCCTGGTAAGTGAGCTTGACATGAATGCAATATATAAGCTTGTTGGGGAGCGTATCCGCGAAATATTTAAGGCACAGGTTATAGATATTGTTACCTACGATCGCACTATAAGCAAAATTGAGGATAGATATTCCTTTGAAAAAGGAGACAGGACCTTACTTGGTCAAAGAGAGCCAACTGGTTTTCGAAAGCAATTGATTGATACAGGGAAAGCTATTATTATTAATAAAGATTACGACAGACTAAGCGCTGAATCTGGTAATAAGGTTCTTATTGGTGATCATCCAAAATCTTTTATACTCGTCCCTCTTACATCGGGCAATGCTATTAACGGAATGATTAGCATACAAAATCTTGATAAAGAAAATACATTTTCCGAAACAGATATAAACCTCATAACAACCCTGGCTAACAGTATGAGTATTGCACTCGAAAATGCACGCTTATTTGATGAAACAACAAGGCTCCTGAAAGAAACAGAACAGCGCACAGCGGAGCTTGCTGTAATTAACAGCGTGCAGGATGGTCTTGCAAAAGAACTGGATATGCAGGGTATTTATAATCTTGTGGGCCATAGGGTTCAAAAATTATTTAATGCACAGGTTGTACAGATTGCAACATTTGATCACGAAAATAAACTGGAGAATTTTAATTATCATTTTGAGAAAGGAGAAACGTCTCAGCCTGCTTCCCGGCCTTTTGATAAAATAAGAAAACATCTTATTGAAACCGGACAAAACATTTTAATTAACGAAGATATTATAAAAGCTGTTGCTGAATATGGAATGAAAGTGGTACCCGGAACTGAAATGCCGAAATCAATTCTTTTCATGCCTTTGAAAGCAGGCGATAAAGTTAGCGGGTATGTAAGCCTTCAGAATATTGATAAAGAAAATGCATTTTCATATTCTGATGTAAGGTTATTAAGTACTCTTTCAAATAGTATGAGTGTTGCATTAGAAAATGCACGCCTGTTTGATGAAACAACAAGACTGCTGAAAGAAACAGAGCAGCGAACCACGGAACTTGCTGTAATTAACAGTGTGCAGGAAGGCCTGGCAAAGGAGCTTGATATGCAGGCAATTTATGAACTGGTGGGAAACAAAATTCAGAAAGTTTTTAATGCACAGGTTGTGGTTATTTGCACGCTTGACCAGGAAACAAAATCAGAACATTTTAAATATCATTTTGAAAAAGGAGAATTATCTTTTCCCGATCCACGTCCTTATGATAAATTAAGACAACACCTGATTGATACTAAAGAAAAATTTTTGATCAGCAATCACGATGAAAGCATAGCTGCTAATTTTGGAATGAGGGTAGTGCCCGGTACAGAGCTTCCAAAGTCACTTTTATTTGTACCGCTTATTTCAGGTGATAAAGTAAAGAGTTATGTAAGCCTTCAAAATATAGATAAAGAAAATGCTTTTTCTGAATCAGATGTGAAGTTGTTGGAAACATTAGCCAATAGCATGAGTGTGGCATTGGAAAATGCCAGGCTCTTTGAAGAAACCAATCGTTTATTAAAAGAAACAGAACAACGTACTGCTGAGCTTGCTGTAATTAACAGCGTGCAGGAAGGTTTGGCAAAGGAACTCGATATGCAAGCCATCTATAATATGGTGGGCGAAAAGATACGTGACGTTTTTGATGCACAGGTTGTTATCATTGCCACCTTTGACCATGAAGCACAAGTAGAATATTTCAAATATGTTATTGAGAAAGGAAATCGGTTTTATCCTGAATTGCGTCCTTTGGATAAGCTAAGACTGCACTTGATTAAGACACGACAGAAAATTGTAATTAATAATCATGATGAAAAAACTGCTGCCGAATATGGAATGAAGGTGGGAAAAGGTACAGAGTTTCCGAAATCGCTCGTATTTGTTCCGTTAGTGGTTGGCGAAAAAATTAACAGCTATATAAGTCTTCAAAATGTAGATAAAGAAAATGCTTTCACCGAATCCGATGTAAGATTATTGGAAACACTTTCAAACAGCATGAGTGTAGCACTTGAAAATGCACGCCTGTTTGATGAAACAACAAGGCTTTTAAAAGAAACAGAACAACGTTCCGCAGAGCTTTCAGTAATAAACAGTGTGCAGGAAGGTTTAGCAAAGGAACTTGATATGCAGGCTATATATGATCTTGTTGGAGAGAGAATCAGTAAAGTATTCAATGCGCAGGCAATGATAATCGCTTCGCTTAATCCCGAAACAAAAACTGAACACTTCAATTATGTGATTGAAAAAGGAGAACGGTTTTATTTAAACCCAAGACCTTATGATAAATTAAGAGAGCACCTTATTGAAACAAAAGAAAAAATTCTTGTAAATACAAATTTTGAAGAAGCTGCTGCAAGGTTTGGTTTAAATGTATTGCCTGGCACAAAACATCCCAAATCATTATTATTTGTTCCTCTTATTATCGGCGATAAGGTAAAGAGTTATGTAAGCCTTCAAAATATAGATATAGAAAATGCATTCAGTGAATCTGATGTAAGGCTTCTTGAAACACTTGCAAACAGCATGAGTGTTGCGCTTGAAAATGCCCGATTGTTTGATGAAACCAATCGTCTCTTAAAAGAAACTGAACAAAAAACTGGTGAGCTTGCTGTAATAAATAGTGTACAGGATGGATTGGTAAGAGAAATGAACATGCAGTCAATTTATGATTTGGTGGGCAATCGCATTTGTGAATTATTCGATACACAAACTGTAATCATAAGAACATTCAACCATACTAACGGTAACGAAGAGTGGCAGTTTGCCATTGAGAAAGGAATACGATTGCATAGTGAACCCCGTCCATTTATATGGGCTAACAAACGACTTATTGAATTCAAGCAATCAATATTAATTAATGAGAACTATGTTGAATATGCTGCCAGACACGGAGGTACCGGGGTTAGTAAAGGTTTGCCGCCAAAATCTGCTCTCTTTGTTCCGATGATTGTGGGTGATGTGGTAAGAGGTTCTGTAAGTCTTCAAAACGTTGAAAAAGAAAATGCCTTTAGTGAAAACGATTTGCGATTGCTCACTACACTTACCAATAGCATGAGCGTTGCATTGGAAAATGCTCGATTGTTTGATGAAACAACACATCTTCTTGCGGATGCAAAACAAAGAGCAAGTGAGTTAGCCACAGTAAACAGTGTAAGCAAAGCGCTCGCGGCTCAATTAAATCCTGATGAGTTAATTCAGCTGGTAGGAGATCAAATGAAAGATCTGTTCAAAGCAAACATTGTTTATCTCGCTTTGTTGAATAAAAAAACAAGAATTATAGATTTCGCTTATCAATATGGTGAAGTAATGCCTTCAAGAAAAATTGGCGAGGGGCTTACTTCTAAAATTATTTTATCCGGCGAGCCGCTTTTTATTAATGCAGACATAACAGGAAAAGCAGAAGCATTGGGGATTCAGCAAATGGGTTTGCCTGCCGCATCTTACTTAGGCGTTCCTATTCCGGTGGGAGATGAAATTATTGGTGTGCTTAGTGTGCAAAGCACAGAGCGTGAAAACCGTTTTAATGAAAATGATTTGCGATTGCTTACAACCATTGCGTCATCTGTAGGCGTTGCTTTAAAAAATGCACAGTTGTTTGAAGATGTGGAGCAGGCAAAAAAAGAAGCAGAGCTTTCAAGCAAAACTGCTGAAAAAGCCAACGAAGCAAAAAGTGCGTTTCTCTCTACCGTTAGTCATGAATTAAGAACACCACTAACTTCTGTATTAGGCTTTGCCAAAATAATTAAGAAAAGGCTGGAAGAAAAAGTTTTCCCGGCATTGGGCAAAACAGATGCTAAAACTGAAAAAACTGTTGACCAGATTTCAGAAAATTTAAAAGTAGTGATCTCGGAAGGAGAAAGACTAACGCACCTCATAAACGATGTTCTTGATCTTGCAAAAATTGAAGCAGGAAAAATGGAATGGAACCAGGAAAGTGTATCTCTTCCAGAAGTGGTTGAAAGGGCCGTTGCTGCTACCACGTCGCTGTTTGATCAAAAAGATATCAAGCTTGTAAAACGAATTGATACAGATATTCCTAATATTATCGGGGATACCGATAAACTTATACAGGTTGTTATTAATCTTTTTTCGAATGCCGTTAAATTTACAGATTCAGGTGCGGTTACCTGCACCTTAACTCACACCAATGAAGAAGTAATTGTTAGCATTGCCGACACAGGCATTGGCATAGCTAAAGAAGATTTTGCGGCAGTATTTGAACAATTCAAACAGGTTGGCGGCGACACACTAACGGACAAGCCTAAGGGCACAGGATTGGGATTACCGATTTGCAAAGAAATAATAGAACATCATGGCGGCCGTATTTGGCTTGAAAGTGAGCCAGGGAAAGGCAGTATATTTTCTTTTGCTTTACCGCTTGTTCCATCTTCACCAAAAATTAAAGAAACGCCAATTCATTTATCTGAATTGATGAAGCAATTGAAAGAACAAATGGTTTTTTCAAAATTAAAAATGGGAGAAAAGGACGCAACCATACTTGTGGTAGATGATGATGATTCAATAAGATCACTATTGCACCAGGAACTGAGCGATGCAGGGTATATTATTGAAGAAGCAAAAGACGGGAAAATGGCGTTGGAATGCATTCGCAAAAACCGCCCCGATCTTATTATTCTCGATGTAATGATGCCCGAAATAAATGGTTTTGATGTAGCTGCGATTTTAAAGAACGATCCGCAAACAATGGATATACCTATCATTATATTATCAATCGTTCAGGATAAAGCGAGAGGTTTTCGTATAGGCGTTGACCGTTATCTTACCAAGCCGATAGATACTGTAAAATTATTTGAAGAAGTTGGCAATTTGTTGGAGCAGGGCAAGTCTAAGAAAAAAGTAATGGTGGTTGACGAAGATAGTTCTGCAGTGCGCTCATTAACTGAAGTGTTGCAGGCAAAAGGATATATTGTTGTGGAATCAGATGGAAAGGAATTGGTTGAAAAAGCAATTTCAACACAGCCGGATATTATTATTTTGAATTCTGTTTTATCCGACAAAAATGAAATTGTTCAATCGTTGCGTTTCGAAAAAGGATTGGAGAATGTATTGTTTTTAATTTACCAGTAATGCATATTGAATCATAAAATTTAAAACTAACAGACTTAATGAAACAGAAAATTTTAATTGTGGATGATGAACCCCATATAAGAATGTTGATTGAACAAACATTGGAAGAACTGGAAGATGATGACGTGGAATTTTTTACAGCAGAAAATGGAGAAATTGCTTTTGAGATTATTCAAAAAGAAAATCCGCAATTGGTTTTTCTTGATGTAATGATGCCAAAAATGAATGGAATGGAAGTATGCAGGAAAGTAAAAAAAGAACTTGGCCTCAATAATGTCTTTATTGTTTTGCTGACCGCGAAGGGGCAGGAATTAGACAGGCAAAAAGGCCAGGAAGTTGGCGCCGATATTTATATGACCAAGCCATTTGATCCGGAAGCAATTCTCAGCAAAGCGAGGGAAGTATTGGATTTGAAATGACCTGCATACTTCTACAAAAAATTTCATTTTCAAAACATGGCAAGGGTTACCCTGAAAAATATTATCTCAAAAAAAAATGGCACTGATGTATTGGTGCTTTCATTTATTGAACAAATGAAAGCGCATATAAGTATTACGGACGAAAAAAATACTTATTTATGTGGCAACCCCATGATATTGATCCAACACGAATATCCTATAAAGCTGGAGGAGGAAATTATTGGTTGGGTTAAAGGCGATGAAAAGGCAATTTACATAGCTTCACTTCTTACTTTATTAGCACAGAAAGAGTTCGAAAGAAAAAACCTGGGCAGTGAAGTGTTGATATTATACCAGGAAGTAAATATGGTTTTCAATTTTTCTGATAAGCTTGCGCAGGCGATAGGTCCCATGGTCATTGCCCAAATAGCTGTCGATGAAGCAATGCGTTTAATCCACTCCGTTAGTGGCGTAGTTGTATTGTGGGATGAAAACACTAAACAATTACAAATCCCCGCAACATCGGGAGAAGATTTATTTGATAAAGAAAGTGTAGCCACACATATCGATGTATTACTCAGAATTGGCCTTAGCGGCCAGTCAGAAATCTTAAGTGATCTCACCCCCTTAAAACAATCTGGCATTATAGATCCGAAAGTTCAATCAATTATTTATGCTGCATTAAAAGTAAAGCATCGCATTATGGGTGCTATTATTCTTGCAGGTGATAAAGAGTTACAATATGCAGCTTCCGATCTTAAATTTCTTACCACCCTGGCATTGCAATCATCATCTGCCATTGAAAGCGCCTTACTATATGAAAAAAATATTCGCGAAGCACTCGAAAGAGAAGAAGCGATGCGGCGTATTTATGAAGTAACGGCAAAGTTTGTTCCCTACGAGTTTATTGGCTCACTTGGCCACAAAGTAATTACAGATGTAAAGCTTGGCGACCTTGTTGAAAAAGTAGTAACGGTTCTTTTTACAGATATAAGAGATTATACTTCTTTATCCGAGCAAATGACACCAGAAGAAAATTTTCAATTTGTAAATTCTTACAATGAAATTATGGGGCCCGTTATTCGCAGTCACAATGGCTTTGTTAATCAATATTTGGGCGATTCCATTATGGCCCTGTTTACAGGCAGCGCTGAAGACACATTACATGCTGCAATTAAAATGCAACAAACCATAAAGGAGTTCAATATAAAAAGAGCAGATAAAAATTTGCCTACTATAAAAATGGGAGTGGGTATGCATACCGGTCCCTTGATAATGGGCATTACCGGCGATAAAGATAGATTGGATGCTACAACTATTTCGGATACAGTCAATACGGCATCCAGGATTGAAAGCCTTACAAAATATTATAATGCAGCTATTTTATTAAGTGAATTTACTTTTGAACAAATACAAAACCCTGAGCTCTTTCATTTGCGTTATCTTGGCAAAGTTCAGGTTAAAGGCAAACAATCGGCTATTGGTATATACGAATGTTTTGACAGTAATAGTGTTGAACAGGTAAATAAAAAAGAAAAAACACTTTCACTTTTTAATGAAGCAATGTACCATTATCTCAATAAATCATTTGAGCATTCTGTAAAAGCGTTTCAATCTATAGCAGGCATTAATCCCAAAGATCAAACAACCCAATTCTTTCTTGACAAGGCAGTAAGTTATTTACAAAAAGGTGTTCCTGAAAATTGGTCGGGAGTATTAGAAATGATGAATAAATAATTAAAAAGAGAAGGGTATAACCAATCATCCCGTAAATTATATTATATTTAGTACGGTCAATCCCCGGAAATTTTTTCGATATGCCTGCATATGAAATAGAAATTATTCTAAGCCGCCAGTTGGCAGATTGCCTTTCGATTCCTGTTTTTATTACAGATACAAACGGCAACCTTATCTTTTATAATATGCCCGCAGAAGAAGTATTAGGAAACAGATTTGAAGAAACCGGTGAAATGCCTGTTGAGGTATGGTCGGTGATTTTTAAACCGATAGATGAATTTGATAAACCAATTCCTCCGGAAGAATCACCCCTGGTAAAAACATTAAATGATTTTTTGCCGTATCATAAATCATTCTGGATAAAAAGCCTGCAGGGACAAACCGAAAAAATTGCTCTTACGTCTTATCCAATCATCAATAGAGAAAATAAATTTCTGGGGGCTGTAGCCATGTTCTGGAAAGTAAAAGATGAATGAAAATTAATTTATGGGGCGTTCGTGGTTCCATACAAACCTCCGGCCCCGATACAAAAAATTATGGAAGCAGAACTTCCTGTACATTAGTGTCGGAAGATGATAATTTATTGATATTGGATGCAGGCTCGGGTATTCAACAATTCAATTCAATAAATATTCCCAATAAAAGGATAGATGTTCTATTAACCCACCTACACATGGATCATATTCTGGGACTTGGATTTTTCAATCCTTTTTTCAATCCCGGTCAGGAAGTGCATATCTGGGGGCCTGCTGCCGTTAATCATAGTCTGCGTGCACGTCTTAGCAGGTATCTGTCACCGCCATTATTTCCTGTGCTACTTAGGGATCTTCCATGCGCACTTACTTTCCATGAGATCGGAAACAGTGAATTTGAAATCCGGCATTTTAAAATAAAATCTGAATATGTGATTCATCCGGGCCCTACCGTTGGTTTCAGAGTTACTGGAAAGAATTCAGTGTTTACATACATTCCTGACCATGAGCCGGCTTTGGGCCGTGACGGTATGATTAAAGATACTAAATGGATCTCCGGGTTTAATCTTGCCTGGGATGCAGATCTGTTATACCATGATGGACAATATACTAACCTGGAATATCAAATCAAAAAGGGATGGGGGCATTCCAGTGTTGAAGACGCGTTATTGTTTGCGTCTATGTGCCGGTCAAAACAACTTTTAATTGCACACCACGATCCTTCTCATTCTGATGAACAGCTCAACAAAATATTTAGGAACTTACAGTTGAATAATAAGTATCTTTTGAAATATGAAATGGCTGAGGAAGGAATGGAATTTAATTTGTCTTAAGGGGTGAAAGTAAAATTTTATTTGTCTGAAGGATCGGGTTTTTGACTGGGTTACTTTTAAACAATTATCAATGTGATGAATTGAAAAATGAACTGGCGACAGGTAATCAGTTACAAGCAATAGAAATTGCTGATAATATAAAAGAAAATGAAGAGAAGATAAATTATCATGGCAAGCGTGCAGATTCTATTGTAAAAGGCATGCTGCAACATTCAAGAACAAGCACCGGGCAAAAAGAACCGACAGATATTAATGTATTGGCTGATGAATATTTTCGTCTATCCTATCACGGGATAAGAGCAAAGAATAAATCATTCAATGCAGATTTTAAAACAGATTTTGATACAAGCATTGATAAAATAAATATTATACCACAGGATATTGGAAGAGTGCTGCTGAACTTATACAACAATGCATTTTATGCGGTGCTCGAAAAAAAGAAACAACTACCTGAAGGCTATGAACCTACTGTTTCTGTGAGCACAAAAAATCAGGAAATCAGGTAACCATCATAGTTAGTGATAATGGTAATGGAATTCCCCAAAAAGTATTGGATAAAATATTTCAACCATTCTTTACTACCAAACCAACAGGCGAAGGAACAGGATTAGGTTTAAGTTTAAGTTATGATATTATTAAAGCGCATGGCGGGGAAATAAAAGTAGAAACTGAGGAGGGGGAAGGAACCGCATTTATAATTCAATTACCAATTGTCTGAATCGCGGATTAAAAAGATTAAAAGATTGCACGGAATATGGCGCATCAATTAAACGATAAATTAAAATCAGTGAAATCCATAAATCCATTTAAATCTGTGATTCAGACAAGCTATGATATTATCAAAGCACATGGCGAGAAACAAAGAAGAAACAAAGAAGCCCGCCCGGATGAGCCGGTGAGCCGGTCGGACGGGAAGAAGGTTCAACATTTTTATTCAATTACCGCAATAAATTTGTTTTAATTTTTATCTAAACCAATAAAATTGGAGAAAACAATTAAGGAAAATAATTGTGTGTTACCCTTTAAAGATTTAATTTAAGTTATCAATTGATTCTTTCTTGTAAAAAATAAATAATCGTTACATTATCCTTTATGTCTTTTGAACCGTTTCTCGCTTTTTTTCTTATCCGCTATTTTCGGAAATCACTGAGGACTTTTTCTCCGGTTCCTGAGTGGGACAAAATTTTTACTATTTCAATGTATGGAGTTGTTGCTCTTTTTATTTCAGATATAATATTACATACACAACCAGTAACAATATGGATATGGCATATTCTTTTACTTTTTATTATCTGGATTTCTTTTAAGGAACCAAAATTTTCGCATACAAGAAATGTAATGTATGCTGTGGTGCCTTTAATTCTATTGTCGCTGTTCAACGATATAATCAAGTCTTTCTTCTATAAGAATATAGAAAAGTATTTAGGTTTTGGTTTTGCCGTTGCAATCACCTGGATGATTGCGATGTTAGTTAGGTCTAATAAACAAAACAAAGCCCTGGAAAAAGAACGTAAAAAAACCCAGGAAAAAGAAGAGCGAAACAAATTTATTGCAGCCCAGAATGATCAGCTTGAATTATTGGTAGCCGCCCGAACGGCAGAGTTAACAAAACAAAAAGACGAATTGCAACATGCAATTGCAGAACTTAAATCCACACAAACGCAACTCATACATTCTGAAAAAATGGCATCGCTTGGAGAGTTAACTGCAGGCATTGCGCATGAAATTCAAAACCCTTTAAACTTTGTAAATAATTTTTCTGAAGTGAATACTGAGTTAATTGATGAAATGAAAACAGAATTAGCAACGGGCAATCATCAACAGGCAATAGAAATTGCTGATAATATAAAAGACAACGAGCAAAAAATTATGCTTCACGGTAAACGTGCCGATGCCATTGTAAAAGGAATGCTGCAACATTCACGCACCACTAGCGGGCAAAAAGAACCTATTAATATAAATGCATTGGCCGATGAATATTTGAGATTGAGTTATCATGGATTGCGTGCAAAAGATAAATCGTTTAATGCAACTATGGAAACGTATTTTGATGAAAGCCTTGAAAAAATAAACGTCATTCCACAGGATTTGGGAAGAGTGATCCTGAATTTATTTACCAATGCTTTCTATTCTTTAAAAGAAAAACAGAAATTGCAAATTGACGGGTATAAACCAACAGTTTCTGTTACAACAAAAGCATTGAAGCCTCTTATAAAAGGTATGGGTGTAGAGATACGTGTAAGAGATAATGGAATGGGAATTCCACAGGAAGCATTGGATAAAATTTTTCAACCTTTCTTTACAACAAAACCTACCGGGCAGGGAACGGGCCTCGGGCTATCTTTGAGTTATGATATTATAACAAAAGGGCATGGCGGTGAAATGAAAGTGGAAACTAAGGAAGGTGAGTTTGCTGAATTTATTATTCAATTACCAGCTATCTAATACTACTGACATTGTAGGCTCCCCTTTTTTAGTACAGTTTAAAAGTATAATATTTTCATGTTTTAGTATATAAATCTATGGGGCATAGTGGAGCGAAGGCGTAGCCGAAGCGCAACGGAGCCCCATAGATTTATTGTTTTTTTCACGGTACGC
>JBBRSV010000094.1:0-18699 GCA_038245055.1 Chitinophagales bacterium
AAATTCCATTTATATTGACAATCTCTTCAATCGTGTCGCGCGTAGTACCGGCAATTTCACTTACAATGGCCCGGTATTCATTTAGGAAAGTATTCAATAAGGTGGATTTACCTGCATTAGGGTTGCCTACAATTGCCACGCCGTTTTGCATGAATATATTAGCCGGATAAGTTTGCTGATCGAAAAGGATTGAGAAGAAGATTTTCAAAATGATTCTATTTTATTTTAATCGAAATGCAAATGGTTATTCCTTATACTTTACACTTACAAAATGACTGTCATCAATTTGCTCTTCACCGTTCCAGCGATAGGCAACAAGGCTACCACCTTTAGCGATACTATAATCAAGACAAATAACATTTGCTGCCTGGATTACCGGGTAAGAATCGGCTAACCAGTAATGACCAAAAAATACTGGTAAAGCATCTTTACTGTAGAAGATAGGATTTACATCTTCATTCATCATTTTATCTCTCAGTGCAAGCGGACAATTGAAAAGGAATTGCCCATAAGATGATTGCCGGGCATCTCTCCACCACTTTATCCTGTTCTCTGTTCTGTAATGTCCATCTTTATCTTTCCACGCATATTTTTCCGGTATTATAAATTCCTTTCCTTTCAGTAAGTCGTTGATCACTTTATAATCTTTACTGCCTTTTTTATGAGAACTAACCAACAGTTCCTTTTTCATTGTATACAGATTTTTATCTTTCAACCAATCAATATCCTGTTGATCCCAGCATGCATGTACAGCTCTTAATTCCGGCAGATCAAGAAATAAAGCAAGCGAATAAAACCAGTTGAGATAGTCCTCCCACTCCTGTTGATAACGTTCAAATTGTTTGAGCGTTTCTGAATGTTGTTTAGTATTTTTTGCATCGTGAGGTCTTAGAAAAGTATTACCAGGCAATCGATAAGCATAAGCCAGGGCATTATATTCATGATTGCCCATTAAGGCAATTGCCATATTCTTTTCCGTCATTGTTCGTACAATATTCAATGTTTCTCTTATTGCTGGACCTCGGTCTATATAGTCTCCAACAAAAATTACTTTACGGCCCGGGTGTTGCCATACACCATTAACTTCTTTGTAATTCATTATATGCAAAAGCTCTTTAAGCGCAGCAGCATGTCCATGTATATCACCGATAATATCGTACATAATTTAGTGGTTTGTTTGATCTTTTAGCATCACAAAATATCATATTGTTCCCGTAGCGGTTGTTTACTAAGGTTTTCAATTGCGTGGTTGGCGCCATGCGTAAGTAAAGGTTTTAAGGTAATTATTATTATCCGTTTATATAGTAAATGTAAGTGATGGCTTTGCCACCTATTTACAAAGAGGGAATTATTTTGTGAAGCTTAAGCATTTGCCAGCGAACGCCTGTACCATGATGGTTAGTTCATAACCCAGGTAACGTAATAAACAGCAGCGTTCAGTTTTACTACACTTAATTGATCTGGATGTAAATAGATTTTTGCTTCTCCGCCATGGGTCAGATAGGTCCAGTTTACAGGTAAATTGGGAATCCAAAGATTTTCTTTGTCAGCCAATTTTTGTAAGAACCAGACCTGTTCTTCTTTGATGAGTCTTTTACTTTCGAAGTCCCTTTTAACCGTTGTACTTGTTGGATAGCCTGAGCAAAGCTGATTTTTGATTGCTGTGCAAGAATCCGGCTGTTCCTGGATGACAGCTCCCTGAATGATATTTTCCAATTTGTTCCGGACTTCATAGTTGAACATTTATGCAAAAATATTATTTCTATACCTAACTTAAAATACCCTTGCCTTTTAGATAGGTTTTCACTGTTTTAATACAGTTTTATTTATTATACCCTAAACGGTATAATCATAATTAAAAAACCTGTACTATACCTTATTAGGTATAGTAGTAAATAAATTCATACCTTTATAACCTTAAAGGTATAAAATGAATGTTTCAGAATTCCTTAAAATAAAACGCAAAGAAAACAATCTTACCCAGGAAGAACTTGCGGCAAAATCAGGTGTAGGACTACGTTTAGTGAGAGAAATTGAACAAGGCAAAGTATCAATGCGGATGGATAAAGTGAATCAAATCCTCGCCCTGTTTGGAGCAGAACTTTCAGTAACACAAAAATAAAATATCAATGGCTAAACGTGCAGATGTATTTTATGACGGCTCATTGGCAGCCATTCTTTCCGAAACCGATGATGGGTATATTTTAGCGTATGATAACGTTTACTTGCAGCAAACAGATAGTAAAGGAATAAGCCTGACATTGCCCAAACAAAAAGAAGTTTATACAAGTAAAACGCTGTTCGCTTTTTTTGATGGGCTTATACCCGAAGGCTGGTTGCTTGATATTGCGGTTGATCATTGGAAAGTGAAAGCAAATGATCGGTTCGAATTGTTACTGGCTACCTGCAGGGATACCATTGGGGCAGTGACTGTTGTACCTGAAAAATAAATAAGATGGCAAATTGCTGGTTTTGTTATAAAGATTCTGGTGATGAAAACTATCATCCCGCCTGCGCTAAAAAATTCTTTGGCTCAACGGATATTCCTGTTTTAGTATTAGATGAACAACTGTTGAATGCATTGGCCAAACAAACGGTGAATCAACGAATAGCAGTTACGGGGGTGCAACCTAAATTGTCGGTAACCCTGGAAAAACAAAAAGGAAAAAATCGCCTGACAATTGTTGGGCTTTGGGGTGAGTATATCCTGAAGCCACAGCATCACCATTATGCCATGATGCCCGAAACGGAAGACCTGACTATGCACCTGGCAGAATTGTTTAAAATACCAGTTTGTGAGCACACACTAATGCAGGCAAGCGATAGTAGAATTGTGTACATAGCTAAACGTTTCGATAGAATTAATGGCAGAAAAATACATATGGAAGATCTTTGCCAGCTATCAGAATTTTTAACTGAAAATAAATACAAAAGCAGCTATGAAAAAGCAGGTAAGCTGGTAGCGAAATATTGTAACAAAGGGCTTGACCTATTGAATTATTTTGAGTTGGTATTATTCAGTTATCTATCTGGAAATAATGATATGCATCTTAAAAATTTTTCTGTATTACATCAGCCGGATGGTGTGGTATTAAGCCCCGCTTATGATTTGCTCAATGTAAACCTTATAAATCCTAAAGACAAAGAAGAAGTAGGGCTGACTCTTAATGGTAAAAAGAGCAAACTAAAATTAGCAGACTTTAAATTACTGGCAAAGAACCTCGGTATCAATGAAAAGGTTTATTACCATAGTTTTAAATTGTTTAGCAGTAAGAATGAAGAGGTTTCTGATTTAATTGATCATTCTTTTTTGAGTAAAGAATTGAAGAAATCGTACAAAGGAATTTGGAAGCAGAAGCAAAAAATATTTCAGTAGTCGGTTTGTTAGAAATTCTTTCAAAGATGTAGCTGCAATTCAAGTTCGATATGTTCTTGTTGTTACTTAATCTTTCAGCATCACTTTTATTTCAAGCTTCAACCAATTGCCTTCCATTTGTTTTGCATGAATGGTAGCATAAAATTGTTTGCCTGCATCCATTAGTCTTGCAAGCACTTCATTTTTCTCTTTTGGTATATAGCCAACCTTGGTATTTTGAAACCATAAAGCAACGGCAAAATTGTCGAACTCATTATCGCCTTCCCGTTTCATTTCTAATTGAACGGTTTCTTTTAATTCATCTTGTACTTTATCTAATTTTCTAAAAGAAGTACCTGCGGCAAGGCATTCTAACACCAATATTTCCCTGGCAAAAACGTCCAAAGAAAAAGCGCCCTTGCTAAGCGCCGAAAGTAATCCCGGGTTTACTTTTATCAGGCTTTGTTCATCATTCATAATACACTAATAATTTGCTGGTACTGCAATGTCAATTCACTTTCATATTGCTGTAATTTATCCAACTCCTTTTTTAATTCTGCAGATTGAGCACTTACCCATTCATCGTCTTTTATTTGGGTTTCAATAGTAAAAGGAAATTCATTTCTTATCTGCAAATTTTGTTCATTCAACACCTTAATGCCTTCTTTTAAAACTTCAATTTTTAAAGTAATCTCTTCATAAGATAATTCTGCAATTTTATTTCCTACGGCAGTTAATTCTTTTTCATAAACCACCTCCATTGCTTTTAATTTTCCCAGGTCACCGGTTTCATATGCATCCTTTACCAGGTGCCATAATTTTTTCTGTTTTTCTGTTAAATGATTATTCACATCAGGATGCAATTGCTTGGCCAAATGTTTATATAATTTTCGCAATTCAGCACTGCGTTCGGGAGATTCTAAATGACTCAACAGGTTCTTTGAATTTTCTAATTTTGTCACTTCATTCATTATCCTGAATTCCGCTTCTGCAAGTTCAGCAGCTACCTGTAATTCTATTTCGTTAATATCAATAATTTTATTTTGATTGATCGCCGCACGTACCAATTCTATTTTTCTTTTCAAGGCTTTTATGCGAAGCTGCAGTTGCAATTTTTCTATCTGCAGATAACCAAGGCGCGTGTTATACAATGCTTCCAATTGAGGTTTGCCCCATTGCACCAAAACATCTTTATCATTTAATAATTTGATGTATTCTGTTCTTAATAGGTCGTATTGCTCCTGCAGTTGTTCTCTTGATAAAACGTTCATTTGCGAGTTTGGTGATTGCATAAGTAATTGTTTTAAGGTAATTATTATTATCCGTTATTTCTAGTAAATATAGATGATGTCTTTGCCACCTATTTACAAAGAAAGTTTAGTGCGGATAGGGCCGCCGCCTTTTTTTAGCTATCTATGAGTTCAAAATTCAGGCGCAGAATATTTACTGGTTGCAAAATTTATGGAAGGGAAAGAGATTGTATCTAACTTTGAATTATATAATAAAATCAGCGGCAATGAGTAACCAAAAAAAGCGGGAAGATCTTAGCCCTAAAATAAAAATAGCTTTAGATAAAGCCATACAAAAAATCATTGCGGAAGAAAAAGCCCGCGACGGTTACCTGGTAGTTTCTGACAGCAACGGTAACATAAAAAAAATACCTGCAAAAGATTTATCAAGAGCAAATATTTTCGGAACCGGTGCAATGTTATTTAAATATAAAATTGAAGATACGTATACCCCATTTTATTACAATGATCATAACAACAATCACCGGGCAATAAACACACAATAAAAGAATACATCCAATACCAATTAATCGAGCCATATTTTTAATTATTTTCCCTCAATCATTTCAAACATTAAGTTTTCTTCAACTTTTCTTCTGCACTCCGGATGTCCTCATCATTTAAAGTAAAATCTGGTGACTCATCGCCTGCCCTGTATTTGATGAACTGATGACACGACCAGGTTATGAAGTTGGGAGATCTTCATTAGCTTAAAACTTATTGCGAGCTGACTGGTAAATTTTGTTGTATGCATTTGATGATTTGTACTATTTTTTAAACTTTTAGCAATGTATGCGAATAGCTGTTTTCCGTATTCGTTAAAAAAGTTGGAAGATCGTTATGTCATCTTCTAAATCATCATCAAAATTTTCAGTTGATAAAAACTTAGCTTGTATGTTTAGTTTTTTCAGTTTTGTGTTGGCTTAAAGGAAATATTATTTTGTGAAATCCTGTAAATTACAAGGTTCAAAACCTCAAATATTTTGTCGATTTGATTTTCTGTTACAATAAGTTTTCCATCTGTCGCCAGGCCGCAATAAAAAAACGCTCCTTCAATGGCATGAAGAATATTGCCTGTTTCCAGTAACCCATAGTCTCCCGGATTTATGTATAATTGTATTGAATCAAAGGTTAAAAATTGTAGCCTGCTTTCAGTTTTAAATTTGATCACTATTATTTATTTTTCTCCGGTCTTTATGGTGAAGTTAGGTGCTGACTTTGCCACCTATTTACAAAGAAGATAATTAGCAGCGCATATTATTCAAAAACTATTTTTATTAAATCTTTCTTTGATTTCTTAAGATTTGAATTCCACATTGATGGATGTTGTATTGGAGCTATCTTGTAGCTTTTTTCATTTACAATAATCGTTTTATCAGAAGAGTAATCAAAATCTGCAAACTTTGTAAAATCGTTTTTCCCATATTTTTGAAGAAGTGCACAATATGGTACTTTGCCTAAAACAATTATTTTAGTAGGATTCGTAAATTTTAATTGTTCTTCAAAAAAACTAAAACATAATTCCAGGTAATTTCCTTTTCTATTTTTTTTAAAAAACGCTGGATTTTTTCCAGACATTTTACCAGTTTTTCTCAATCCTATAAACAAGTTTGTAAGAAAGACTTTATCTTCTTTACCAGAAGGAATTATCGTTTTAAAATTGACGTAGGTTTTACTCTTTATTTCACCATTCTTTAAAACGTCTTCGGTGAGATACTCCTCTGTCCCGAAATCCTGTCCTAAAACCATAATTCCGTTTTGTGGAAGGTCTTTCTTACCTGTTAACAGTCCTGAACCATAAGGGAAAAAACCGATTTCATTTTCAATACACTTATCAATCGATACTTTCATTACATCACTATCGACGTGTAGAAATGTCTCATTTAATTTCTTTCTAAGAGAAGCGACGGTGTAATTCATAATTGCTGATGATTTGCATTGATAAACGGAAAAAGTTAACTCGTACTAGTCAGATCATTCTTGATTAGCTAAAATTTTTGCCCGAGCGCTACTATTTCCATTTTGTGCCATTATAAAAAAATGATCAAAGACTAGATCACATTTAGTACTGTAGATTGCTCTATCATAACTTTCAGGTAACGTTTCATTCAACACTTTTTTTATTGCTGTTTGTACCTGCATTCTTGTTTGTGTGTCTTTATGCCAATCATTAATCAGTATAGTTGGACGTTCTTCCTGCAAACGGTGTAATAGGTTTTTTGCTGCCAATTTTACTTTTTGCTCTTCTTCCTTCGTTAAATTTTCTTTTTTTAGAAGATCAAATATTTCCAACTCTGCTTCCGTTAGTCCTTCCCTGGATGCTCGTAAATCTTCCTCTTTCATTTTTTGTACGAAGTCAACTAAATCATCAAAATAGTTTTCATTAGTTGAGTTACCAGCGTTATACCGATCTATGATTTCCTGTAGCTTTTGAGCAAAACTGGTTCGTGTAACATTTCGCTCCATCATTAAATGCAGCTTATCTGCTATGAATGCCCGTAGGTCTGAGATTTCAATATTCTTGTAAGGAGCTTCCTTGTATTCTTCTCTTAACTTTTCAATATCAAGTTTGCTTAAATCAATTTGCTTCCATGCCTTTATTGCATAGTTTGAAGGAGATCCTTCTGCTACTATATTGGGGCTTTCAGTGAATGCATCATCAGCAACAATGCTTTCGTCAAGCAACTGGCTTATCCTGCGTTTGGCACTATCTAAATTACCTCTGTCAACTCTTCCATCTATTACTTCTCTCAGGTAATGAATAATTGCAGCTAATGGAAAATCTTTTCGCCTTGTAAGAATTTCAGGCTTACTTGCATCATATAAAGCATCAATCGTGTTATCATAAACAATGAATTGCTTTTTCTGATCATCATTTGCCAAAATGGTATCAGCAAATTCATCGAATAGGCTGAGTTTGCTAAAAACTAAATTGGACTGAGCTATTTTATTTAGATCAATTCCCATGTTCTTGCAGTAAGCATCACATTCATTTATTGCATCCTGAAGCAGGACATATAGCTGATCCTTTTCCTGAACCGGTGCATCTTCATCTTTTTCTTTTCCATTGCCAAGGGCACCGCCACCATAAGAGGCAAAGGCTTTTTTGAGGTTGCGAAAAACATTGTAGTAATCTACAATCAATCCGTTTTTCTTAGGTTTCTTATTGATAAGATGATCTGTAACCCTGTTCGCTCTTGCAATTGTTTGCATAAGCGTATGATCTTTCATTGGCTTATCTAAATACAATGTAGAAACAGTGGGTGCATCAAAACCGGTAAGCCACATACTGCAAACAAATACTAATTGCAACGGGTCTTTCGGGTCTTTAAATTTGAACTCTAAATCCTGACCATTTTCATCAACTGATAATAATCTTTTTCGATGCTGTTGAATGTCCAATCCCTGAAGTTCAAACTTTTCATCTTCTCCTGCTTCTTCACTTACAATAACTGCCATGTCAGCTTTACGCATCCATTCCAATATTTTTTTCAATTCTTCCTTTTTCTCGACGTCTTTACAATCATTTATTTGTTTTTTTAAATTCCTTTTTTCTTCCTCCCATAATCTTTTTACTTTGTCATACATACGCACAACAGTAAATTTATCAATGCCTACAACCATTCCCTTTCCTAAATAACCTCTTCGTGGCAAATGATAAACAATGTCTTTGGCAATAGTTTCTAAACGGTTATCTGCTTTTAATACACTCATCTCCTGGGCAAACTCCTTTTCTAGTTTGACCTGTTGGTCTTCTGTAAGATTTTCATCACTTACTATGTCTGCTAAGTCATCATCTATATCATCATTTCGCAGCAATACTTCGGGAACTCTTTTATGATAGAATAGAGGTACAGTAGCTCCATCCTCAATACTTTGTTTGAAGTTGTATTCAGATACTGTGTCACCAAACCAGTCATTGGTTAATTTTCTGCTGCCTAACAACGGTGTGCCTGTAAATGCCATGTATTGTGCATTAGGCAATCCTGTACGCATGTTTTCTGCAAGGTCTTTGTATTGTGTTCGGTGTGCTTCGTCAATGATAACAATGATGTCATTTCGTTTTGATAAGATTGGATATTGCTTTCCTTTATCGTAGCGAAATTTTTGTATAAGTGTAAAAATATATCTTGTGTTTGTTTGCAGCATTGCCCGCAAATCTTCACTATTACCCGGTCTGCATTTTGTGTCTTTTGTGAAAGCACCCGAACCTAAAAAATTCCTATAAATCTGTCCATCCAAATCATCCCTGTCAGTAACAATTAGAAAAGTGTAATTACCTGTAAACTTTCTAAATATTTTACGTGCAAAAAATATCATGCTATAACTCTTGCCGCTCCCTTGTGTGTGCCAAAACACACCAAGTTTTCCTTTGTTGCCTTTATCCGTACCCTCTTTATCGTGCTGCAGCCTGAGAGAGAAATTTTTAACTGCATTGTTTACTCCGAGGAACTGATGATTTTTAGCAGCAATCTTTACTACATCGTTGTAATAGAGAATAAAGTTTTCTATGTAATCGAGCATTCTTTTCTTTTCGCATAAGCCAAGTACAGCATAATCAAGACTTACTCCGTATTGCTTTATGCGTTCTTTATCCGGAACTTGTTTTTCATCATCAGTACGAAGCCAATGAAAAAAATGTTCGTAGCCTGAATTGAAGCTGCCAACTTTAGTTTCTAATCCATTGCTCAGGATGCACACTGCATTGTAATGAAACAATAATGGAATGTCTTTTCTGTAATTAGTCAGGTTATCATCGTAGGCATTTCGTAAAGCAATGTTGCTGTTTTTAAGTTCGATAAAAACAAGCGGTAACCCATTTACATATATTATCAAATCCGGTCTTCTGCGAATTACCTGCCCCTTAACCCAGAGTTGTGAAACAACGAGGTAATCATTTTTTGTTTCATCATCAAAATCAATGACTTTAACTGTAGCAGGCTCTTTTCTGTTTGCCTTGTTATTGATAATTACCTCTACACCATTTTTTATTAAGCCATAAACTTCTTTATTTGCCATCAGGTCACTTTTATCTAATCGTGTTTGGCAAATTTGTTCAAAGGCATCTTCAATAGCGGATGCAGGCAGTGTTGGATTTAGTTTTATTAGTTGCTGCTTTATTAATGGTTTTATTACAACTTCATTTTCAGTAAGCCGACCAGTAATGTCTTTGTCCATGCAGTTAGAATGCCTGTATCCCAGATTATTTTTAAATATCTGTATGATGGCTTTTTCTATCTGATCTTCTGAAATGGAGTTGGGCATAGTTGTTAAAATCTTATGGGACTTAAATTAATAATTAAGTGATCTAAATTCTTAATTACTTCTTCGCTAAATCCATATTCATCTAAAGCATCAATTAATTCCTCCTGTCGTGGTTGTCCAAAAGTTAATCTGTAAAAAGTAAGTATCTTAATTAAATTATGGAACTTTTCAATATCCTTGCTGAAGGGATATAAAGGAACAAACCTTTCAATTTTGATATCGCTCTTTGTTTCTGTATGCCAAAAGGGAACTAAGTCACATGAAAAACGAGCCTGGCTTTTTTCTTTTGCTGCGATTTTAAATATCTCTTTCCAGGCATCATTGCAACGATCAGTAAATGTTATTTCATTTTTATATTTATCTGCAAGGTTTAACCTTATAACTAAGCCCTGGTAGCGATGTATTCTTCCCTCTCTTTGCTCAAAATCGATTGGATTACATGGCAGGTTCCAATGAAATATTTTTTTGCAGTATAAATGAAAGTCTAATCCTTCCTGTCCAATGGATGTACTTGCTAAAACAAATGGGCGAAATGGCGAATTAAATGCCTGGCGAATATTTATTTGTCTCCCTACTCCTTTAGCAGTGGTTATTTTTTGGGTGCCAAAATCAACTGCATAATGAGACCGAATTGCTTTCCTCTTTTTCTTTTCCCTTGTAAGGTTTTCTATAAATGTTTTTAAATCATCTGTGTCGGTAGTGGCTGTTCTTACAGAAAGAATGTCAGATATAAAATCACTGAGTTCGGGTATGGCTTGTATATTTTCCCCATTGATAAGAAGGTATATAAATTCATCAAGCATCGCTTGAATGTTGCCATCAATCATATACTTCAATGCCTTTTGCCAATAGTCGGTATCTGATGTATGCAATCTTACTATTGCGATACTTTCAGGTTTATTAAACATTGCAAGAAATGCGGAGGCTACATTATATGAAGCGTCCAAAACATCAGATGATAATTCTGCATGACGTAGTTGACTTCTTGTATAGCATATTGCAGGAGAACCTAAAGTTAGATCCGCTAAATGCTCACAGATTTTTTCTAACTGGCTTTCATTCAGTTTACCTATTGCAATAGGACTGCTATTTAAAAAACTGGCTTTAGCGTATGCGAAGTGTTTACCTTTTCCGGTGCTCTCTTCCCGGTCTAAATTTAAGTTATCAGTATCTATAGAAAGTTCCGAAGGAGGCATTCCTTTATTAAACCAATCGGAGATAACTTTTAAATTTCCATTTACTTTATCTAACATTAAAGGAGCTAACCAATACCATTTTTGCCAATCGCCTTCTCCTGAAACATATTGATTTAGATCGTGCTTATTGAACTCTCCGATAAGGCGTATTTTTAGCTCGTCTCTTATTTTAGCAATTGTTTTTCTATCAACAACATTTATAGCAGGATCATATAAATTAGTAAGGAACAAACACGGATATGTAAGAATGAAATTATTCATCTGCTGACGGTCCTGTTCTTGTTTCTCTACTTTAAAAGTAAACTGAGGTCGTGGTGACCTTCGCTTCTGAAAATAATAACGTTTGTCTTCAATCTTTTCCTTATCAGATATAGAATTTGGGTCGCCTATGGATAATCTTTCAGCCTCGTAAGAAACCAGTGATGCTACCATACGGGGCACTAATTTCCAAGAAGAGAAAATCAACGTTTTCGAATATCCTAAACCATTCTTGAAGGCACCGCCCAATTCGTAGTAGGGAATTGAAGGAGGTATCCATAAGTACTTCCAACCATTGTTTAAAACAGTCTCATCTAACAGCAATCGAAGTTTAGCATTAGGCAAAATCTTCCCTCTTGCAGGAATTAGCGGCTTATATTGGTTTATGTCCTCAAGGTTTATCCATCCATGTTTTGTTTTTTTCAACAACTGCTGCAATCCTTCATCTTTCAAAGCCACTTGTCTTATTCTTTCCTTATGCTGATAATGATCTAAAAAGGATAAAGGGTAAGGGCTGGACTTAACATATTCCAAGGGCACCGGCAAAGAGGCTTTATGCTCTTTGTTGAGCAACTGTGTTATTTGGTCAAGTATTACAAAATCATTTACATCTTCCGGATGTATAGTGATTGGTTTATTGTGGACGTGTTTAATTAATGCATCCCTATCGTCTGAAACTAAAAGTTTCTCAGTTCTTACCATACAAGTTCTGTATAAATTTTCCAGCTTCGCCTTGAGTTCTAACGCTTCCGGCATTTTCTCCTCTAACGTATCCGGATGTCGAAGGAAACCGAAAAAAGTCTTTCGATCCTTCTCATACTCTTCCCAAAAAGCCTCTGCTTTTTCAGCCATCAAAAACTTCAACACTGTGATAAATTCTGTATAATGAACTTCTCCGTTCAGTTCATCAAAATCATTGGTATAAGGCTTAAATGGGGTTGCAGATAGAAGAAGGATTTTGGAATTTTCAAAAGAAAAAATATCCCTTGCTAATTCCATAGCTGGACTTACCTCCTCATTTTCCGATGGTGAGTTATCAATTAATCTTTTATATCGTTGGAACTCGTCAAGAATAAAAATATCGGCTTGTAAAAATTCTAAACATACCCTAGATAGTAAAAAACGTAAAGAGCTGATTAACTCTTTGCAAAAATCATAATTATAATAATTATTCTTTCTAATGTTTAATTCACATAGATTTCTTAATAGAGTCCAATACTTTATCGGGTATGTAATTCCAGCAGCATTAAAACATTGGGGAAGTTCAGATGGTTTTACAGTTTCTTGCAATGCTTTTTTAAATTCACTATAAACTTTAGGTCTTATTTTTTTCAACCAAGATGTGTATTTTCCATCGTCAAAACCTTCAGCATATTCAATACGTGACTCCCAATTTTCATCCATCATTCTTCTATTGCCTTTCAACATCCATTTTAAACTGTTTCTTAATGGTTTGAAGTCGCTGTAAGAATAGAGTAATCGGTACAATAAAACTCGTTCATCAACTTTACCTGCATTGGTTTTATTATCAAAAGAAGTGGCTGGAGTAAATGCCTTGATTCTAAAAGGAAATTGCATTTCCTCTTTTGTAGATGTATATGCTAAGCCTGTTAAGCGATCATCATCTTCGGAATAATCAATGGCACGACTATCACCAGAAAAATTGAGTTTCTTTAAATTCTGTTTTGCTAAAGCCTGATTGGAGCAGATGTAGATAACATTGAAAACTTTTTTATTTGCGACCGGGTTGAATTGCTCAAAGGCTTTTGCAATAATGCCTTTAGCAACAATGGTTTTACCAAGACCTACTTCGTCCGCAATCAACATTTTACTTCGATTGTTGACATAGAGTTGCTTAAAAACATAATCAACTGTTTTTATCTGAAAGTCTTTTAATCCATCTAATGTTTCCTTTATTTTCTCTTTCATTATTTCTTTTTGTTATCAATGAAAGTTTTAAAAATCTCCCAAAAACCTTCAAACTCAGGACTAATAATAGGTTCGGCAAATTCTGCGGCTTCTGTTTTTAACCGCTGTATTAATAGATCAATAGATTTTAATTTAGTTGGATACCGGCTGGCTGCTATCAGTAATTTTTCATAAACAGGAGTGCCGGTAAATGCCCATGCATCGCCCCCAATGTCTTTCTCCTTTTTCTTCGGCAAATTGTCTGCATTTCCTATTATATCGGTTTCTTCTCCGGTGAGTAAAAAAGTTAGGTATCTTAAAAACTTTTCTCTGCTGTCTATGATGGAAGTGAATATTCTGTTTAACCTGCTTGCCGGCAATTCTATTTGCATCGGCAATAAAAAGGAGCTATATCTTTCATCATCCTTCCATATTTCAAATTCTAAGAAAGGGCTAAGGGCTGTTTCAGCATAACCGGAAAAATCATTGACGGTGTTGAGGGCTTTAACTTTTAAAAGTATTGGTGCTTTCTGTAACTCAGGTAAGGGTTTAAACTTTACTTTATATCCTGATGGCACATTAAAATCAACTGCGTCTATTTCAATCACTAAATTATAAGCTGTGCCTCCCTCAATTAATTCAACCTTGCCAATCAACGATAATAGCGTGAGGTCATACTTTATCTTTCTTATGTCGAATTCAATGCTTTTTTGTTCTTCTACGCTTACTCTTGCATCATAATCGTAAGGTGTAAATAAATTTAACCCATCGGCTTTACCAGGATCGGTAAGTGAATTAAAAATATCCTTTGTTTTTAATCCCGATACATTGCTGCCTTTCAATTCCACCATAAACTCAACATTTCTACCTTGTGCCGGGTCACTGCAATTTGCGGAACCCAAATACCAAAAAGGAACCTTTTCACACATTGTCACAAAAAGTTTTGCATGTAAGTTTTGTTCCATAGGAAGAATGCCGTCCTCTGCTAACTCCTGAAAATATTCTGCATCCTGTATAAATTTTGAAAATTGCCAACAATGAAATGTATCTAACGTTTCCTTTGAGATACAATCCATTTCTTCCTTCTTTGAAAGTAAATACGGCTGTTTATAAGTAGATCCCTGCAACGTATTCAAAGTGGTTTTGTCAATGAAAGGCGACACGATTAGCATTTCATCCCACGCACTTTTTGGAGAGGTCAGCGGATTAGTATATTGCTTTTCTGTTTCGGAATTAGCAATGCCAATGGGAACAAATTTTAGTGCTTCAAACCGCTCCGGTAAATCAAAATTCACTTTCATTAAATCCTGTAAAAACTTGTCAGATATTTGCTTCTCGCCCTGTGTATTCAGAAATTGCAGAAAATGAATTAGTGGTTTATTTTTAGGTTGTTCCTTCGCTGTAACACAACCTTCTGTTGAAAATGCAACATCCCAATCTCTTGCAAAAGTTAGATTACGGCTTGTAACTAAAACACGGTACTTGGTTGGTTTTTCAGTATGCTCGTAACGTATTACCCAAACTTTTGGATGGAAGCTACTTACATGATTGGGCATGGTAACTGCCTGAATACCTTTTTCCCAATAAGCCATCAGGTGATGATACTTTTGTGGCACTTTCAATTGCCCGTTTTGGTAGTACACCCTGATTTTATCAGCAGACTTAGTGATTGCTTCAAGCATATCATAGCGTATTTCATCAGCGGTACCATCTAATGTTTGAGCATAAAACAAAGCAACGGGCAATATCATCAATGCCTCAAGGTCTAAACAATAGGTAGTGCCTATTGCCTGGGCTAACTCATAACCTGCATCAGGTATTAGTTGTTCTCCATAATCTATGCGGTTATGTTTTGGGTGGAGCATTAGTTTTGTAATCCTGTTTTAATATCTTTTAAAATAATTCTTGCCTGGTTAAATCTGTAATCAAAATGACCCAAGCCTAACCACTTCTCTTCTTTTACATCATCTGTTTTATTCCAACGCAATCTTGCTTTATTACCTTTTACAATCCCCTCCTGCTGCTGTATTAAATGGTCTCTCTTTTTTACATCATTAATTTTACCGCTGCATAATTTCCACCAATCTTTTACAAACTGAACAGTGGTTTTTCTTGTGGTAAGGGCATATACAAACAAGTCTTCAGGATTGAAATTTTCAAAATCCAACATGCTGGATGGAAGGTCTTGTAGCCATACTTCCCATGTTTCATCCCAGTAATCACTATTAAAAACTTTGTGGTGCAGTCCGGAATTGTAAGCGATGTGTGCTCCATACATCAACTCTGAAAAGTCGTGTGAAAGCGTAAGCATTGCTTTTAAATTATCAGCCAATGGAAGTTTTAAAGCGGCTTTGGCGAAGTGCATAAAGTTTTCCGCTTTGATAAAAAGCTGCCACAGTTCATCGTTAATTAATAGTTCCGCAATGATTTTGTTTTTTGCTTTGGAGATGATGCGGTCTGCAAAAAAGCCTGCTTCGTTTTTCTCTAAATCTAGCGTTAGGTTTTCGGACCAGTTTTTTTTGGGAGATACTTTTAATCTAAATATATTTTCATGCTCTGCATCCGCATCATCGGTAATACTATCATCGCCTGTTTGCACTGAGGAGATTAAACTTTCCATAGATGGATTTACTGCTTGCCTCAAAAAACTGTCAGCGGCTAATCCATGCGTATCTATAAATTGGTAAGTATATAATCCATTCCAGTAAATAGCCGAAGGTCGCCTGATAATCTTATTGGGCTTCCGTTTTGTAATTCCTATTACACCGCAGCCTTCAACATAATTATATTGTGCAGCTAACTGCCACATTAACTCATATTCTTTATCTTCTAAAAACCGGGCGGGAGTTTTTCCTTTCCGCTGAGCAGGTTTTAGTGCCTGGTACTCGTATAAGATATAAGGTATAATAAAGAAATACTTTGCCCGTGTTTGTATGGTGCTGAAGCCTGGAAATAATTGATTTGCCAACGCATCACGGATGGTGCCTAACCCCAATTCATCTACCATGCCCTCGGGACGAAGAAGGTCTAAAACAGAACCTACACGATTGCGGTGTGTAGGCGAGAAATCTATCCAGCCTATTGATGCCATTTTATTCTAATAATAGTTTATAATAATTTTCTCTTTCTGAGTATTTGTTACCACTATGAAATGGCACTTCATAAATTGTAGTTTTTATATATTTTCCAACTATCCCGAAAGTATTTTCGCCATCCTTGAAATTTCTTGTTATTACTCCATGAAGAGCAAATTCTCTTGCGACATCTGAATGCATCAGGCATAGCCTGGCGGTTTTAGTTGTTTCTAAAATCTGAAGTATTCTTTCTACCTGCGCTTTATTTTTAGGTACTGCTTTACTATTTGTTTCCACTATATCACGGTTCAAATCAGTTACACCAATATTCCAATTTCTATAATTTAGTTCGTTGCCTCCAAAAATTAATTCATCACCTTTTAATTTATCAAAAATGGACTGAGTGATAATGCCAGCTTTGAAAAGCAAGTTCCAGAAACTCAAATTGTAGGTAAACCAATGTGCATTTGCATTAGAAACTTCGGGAGCATTTAATGCTAAAAAAAGAATATCCATTTTTGGGTGAATGTATTCTACCAGATTAACTCTCTTCATAATTTTGGGTTATATACTTCTTGTTCTTCAGCCGCTATAGATAAAGGGATTTCAATTTCCTGAGTTTTTACCTGCAACTTGCCACTAATCAATCTGGGTAATAGCCTATCCCTTATTTGGCGAAGCTGGTTGTTTTGTTGATTAAGATTATCCATCTGGTCAAATATTGGCTGCACTATCGTCGCATATTTCTTTTGCAATTTTTCATCTGGCACCCACAACTTTAGTTTGTGTAAATGATTTTGATTTAATGTCGGAACTCCTGCACCGGCATCAAAACTTTCTAAATTCATAGACTTTAAAAAGTAATAAACAAATAAAGGATGATTACCCTTAAAGTCTTTAACATATAAAGAAGTATTGAGTGCCCAGCCATCTTGGTTGGTATACAGTACAGTTCCTAAACTGCCGGAACGACCTGTAGTAATTATAGGTGCCTTTATTTTAAATTGATTGTGGTAAGATTTAATACTCGTAGATCCTATTACTGGATATGGTCCTTCTATAATTTTAGTTTCAGGTAAGTCAAAACCACGATTTAGTTTAATAAAGTCTTTGAAGTATTTTATCTCTCCATTACTTGTAGAAAATCCTTTTTCAAACTTTGCTTTTTGGTAACCAGGGAAACGCATTCGTACAAACCATTCTTTATACAGTTGGCTTGCTGTTTCTTCTAATATTTTTATGCGTTGGTTGTTTACTTCTATTAAATCATCGTAGGCACTGAGGAGTGATGAAATAGCCTCTTGTTTCTCTTCACTCTTGGGAAAGCTTATTTTAAGTCGTCTTATTAGTTCAGGATTGAATGAAGGGTAAGCCGATGTTTGATTTTCGGCAATTAGCGAAAGAAAATTTGTTGCGAAATCACTTGATAAATAATAATATAAAAATTTTGCATCGATTGACTGGGGACTGATTACGGCATAACCTGTCGAAACTATTGTATTGGGTTTAGGATTTTGAATAAGTCCAAAGTGTTGAAGGTTTGGTCTTACTGTAGAAATGATTATGTCGTTTTGTTTTACAATTCTTTTTGCTCTACTGGGGGCTTCTTTAGTATTTAATATTTGGGGGGCATCGAAAACACCTTTAGTCACAGATGATGTATCGATGTATTCGATTGTTTCGTAATTAAACTTTCGATCAATCGCTGCAGCATTTATTTTAGCTAAATTTCCGATACTATCAATAATCCATTCGTTCATGCAAACAATTTGAGATTAGTTGAAATTAGGGTTCCCAAATCCACAGCTTTAGCATTTAAACCATCTAATATTTCCTGCTTCTCCCTCATCTCCGAAATAAACTCTTCTTCTGTTAAGCCATCTTCCTCTATAACAACACCAACGTATCTACCGGGATTAAGGCTGAAATCCTGTTCTTCCAGGTCCTTAATGGTAGCAGCTTTGCATAATCCGGTTACATCTTCATACTCTCCGTTTGGAAAGCGTTCTGTTAACCAATCTATTTGTGTTAAATAATAATGCTGGCTTTTCGTAAGCCCATTATATTTATTAATTATTTCCTGGGTAATCTTTTCTTGTTTTTTAAATTCCTTACTACTATTGTCCCCGTTAATTTTATAATTTTCAAGCAATCGCATTTCTTCAATCATATCTTCTGAAATATCACTGGCTTGTTTTTCATAATCGTCCGCCTTATAATAAACCGCCATCAATTATACTAATATAAATAATTAGTTGTATCTTAGGTTTCTAAAATTTGAGATATGCGTTCCTTACAAATTGCTGCTCATTTTACAAATGCTGCGGTTCAAAGCAAATTATCAGCAAGCAGAA
>JBBRSV010000095.1:0-18533 GCA_038245055.1 Chitinophagales bacterium
ACCAACATCAATTTTTGAGTTACAAGTTTCTATCAAAGTAAATATTGATATCTAATTTAAAAACATCTTTAAAAAAATTCGTTTACAAAGCAGTTGCAGTTAATCTGCCGCCTTTATTGTAAAGTCCTTATGCAATTTGATATCCTCACAAGAAGCGCCGATTCGTACTTCAAATTCACCAGGTTCCACAGTCCAGTTCATATTCCTGTCTAAAATTTGCAAGTCTTCGGGATGAAGTGTAAAGTTTATTGTTTTCGTTTCACCGGGGTTTAAAGGCACGCGTTCAAATCCTCTTAATTGCGAATCATAAGTCGTTACGCTGGCAACTTTATCTTTTACATACAATTCTACAATTTCATCTCCTTTTCTTTTTCCGGTATTACTAACGTCAACGCTTACATGAATATCGCCCTGTTGTTTTTGAACAGAAGGTGTAACAATAAGATTGCTATAACTAAAAGTTGTATAACTTAATCCATAACCAAATGAATAAAGCGAACCGTCAACGCGCGTGTTGCCATAACTAAAATCCCCTCTTCCCTGGTTTGCCTGCGAGCCCGGCTTAAAGGGAAAATTATATTCAACCTGGCCGGTAGTTTTAGGAAAAGTAATGGGCAATTTTCCTCCCGGATTATAATCACCAAATAACGTTTCGGTGATAGCTTTGCCACCAAACTGGTTAGGGAACCATGCTTCGAGTATTGCCGGAATATTTCTATCGGCCCAGTTAATTGTGAGAGGTTGACCATTTATTAAAACCAAAACTATTGGCTTGCCGGTGGCTTTCAGGGCCTCCAGTAGTTGTTCCTGCCGTCCGGGTAAATCCAAGCCGGTGCGGGATAAGCCTTCACCTACACGGCCAACATCTTCACCGAGCACAGCGATAATAACATCATTTTGTTTCGCTTCATTTACTGCTTCATCTATGGTTTGCTGCTCCATTGAAGTAAGGGGTGTATGTATGATTTCACTTTCCGGCCAGGTGCTGTCCACTACTTCACAACCTTTAAGATAATTTACCTGCACGCTTTTGGGAAGGTATTCTTTCAAACCTTCCAAAACTGAGGTGATAGGAATATGATTCGGTCCATATCGGCTTATGGCATAATTTGTTTCGGCAGCGAGAGGCCCTGTTACAAAAATTTTATTCAATTTAGTTTTATCCAAAGGCAGGATGTTGTTAACGTTTCTCAGCAATACTAACGATTGTCTTTCCATTTCCATCACAAAATTTTTATGTTTATCAGTGCCAACAATATTATCAGCAGCTTTCACATCTTTTACATAAGGGTGGTCAAAAAGACCTAGCTGAAATTTGACTCGTAATACATCTGCAACCCTTTTATCTATAGTTTGCATGCTAACACTGCCGTCCTGTATCAATTCCCGCAGGGGTAAAATAAAAGTTTTTGGCTGAGTGAAATTGGTGCGCACATTAAGCCCCGCTTCAACAACCTGCCGTACCGCATCTTTATAATCTTCTGCAACATGGTGCTTGGAGAACACATATTCAACGGCCTCACTATCGCTGACGACATAGCCGGTAAAGCCAAATTGCTCACGCAACAATTCGGTAAGAAAATAATAACTGGCGATTATAGGAACGCCATCCCAATCGTTATAACTGGCCATGACGCCTACAGGATGCGCCTTCTGAATTACTTTTTTAAATGGATATAAAAACATTTCCTGCAATTCTCTTGGCGCAACATGCGGGTCAGTCCGCGCATTTCCATCACGGCCGCCTTTTGGTACGCTGTACACGGCAAAATGTTTTATGGTGGATCCAACACCTTCACCCTGGATACCATTTACCATTTGTATTCCGAGTTCAGATATGAGATACGGATCTTCGCTATAAGTTTCTACAACTCTTCCCCAGCGCGGGTCGCGCGAAACATCAAGAATAGGCGCGTATATATTTGTATAACCTAAGGCTTTCGCTTCAGCGCCCTCAATTTGCCCCGCTTCATAAACCAATTGCCGGTTCCAGGTGCTACCAATACTTATGGGCGCAGGTAACGGAGTTGCCCGGTCATGGTTTAATCCATGAACACCCTCATTAGTAAAATCAACGGGCACGCCTAGACGCGTATCCTCAACGAACCATTTTTGGATTTTATTAATTGCTGCAGCGTGGTTGCTATAAGGATAGGTAAGAGGACTCGAGTAATATCTTGCCGGCCCGTTCACCACACCATTTAATTGTTCATCAATGTTCGCAATACCATCTTTCCATATTTCGTTTTTCCATTCAGGCGTTGGCAAACTATCTTTTAACACTCTTCTATAACCGTACAGGGTTGCCATTTGGCAGGTTTTTTCATCCACATTCATTTGCGACAATAAATCTGCTACTCTTTTTTCAACAGGCTGCTTTGGATCTTCAAAAATATCCATTTTGCCGTTTTTATTAAAATCAATCCAGCCTTCATGATAAATACTTTTTACCTGCGCTTTTGTTGTTTGCCAATCAAAGACAATAAATAATAAAAAAATTATGATGCGCAGCCTAATTTTTGAATTGAAGATCATGATTCGAATTTTAGAAAAATGTTAGGATAGACAACCGATGTTATATTTATTAGTTCCAATTAGTAAAAACAAACTTATGATAAATTTATCCGGAGGTTTCTTAGAAGTTTTATGACGCAAAATCTTAATAAACTTTATTACCTACTTTCTGGTTAATTCCCTTTTTCTTTTTCACATCATCAATAACATTTAATAAACCATTACTAAAACTATCGTCTGCCAGTTGCCAAAACATGATGCCGTTTAGATTATTTTTAATAACATATTCCGTCTTCAACTTTATAGAATTCGTATCATCATAAGTCGCCATTAATTTCCGTTGCATATTAAATGCGAAAGGTGCTTTTGCAATCGTGTCCCAATATTGAATAAAACCGTTTGCGACATTAATTGTATCTGCAAAATGACTATACGATAGCCCGTGATAAAATTGTGCAGGAAGATATAAGCCATTATTAGTAGTATCCGCCACCGAAAAAAGTCTGCCGTAAAAAGCGGCGCCAATGGCTATTTTGTTTGATGGAACTCCCGCTGCAATTAATTTTTTTACTCCGTTGTCTACTGATTCGGGCTGCTTTGGAGTTGAGTACAACGCAGTGTGGTGGCCGGATAAAGTACTATATCCTCCCACTAGATCATAGCTCATCAAGTTCACACGATCTATTAAGGGCATCACATTTTTCCAATCTATTGAAGAATCGATATAAGAATTAAATCCTCCTGCAGCAAAAGTTATCTCATTTTTTTTACCAAGTTTTTTTCTGAGTCGCTTAACTAATGCAGTAAAATTTGGATTGTCTTGCGGACTGAAGGCGTGCCCTGGAAATCCTTCAATTACAGGATATTCCCAATCAAGATCAATACCGTCAGTGCCAAAATAATTGTTCAATTCTTTTGTAGACTTTGCAAAAATCCTTCTTCCTTTTTTGGTTGAAAAAACAGCAGAGCAGGTTTTACAGCCACCCCATCCACCAAGCGATAAAATTATTTTTAAGTTTGGATTTCTTTTTTTTAATTGTACCATTCTTAAAATGGTTGCGCTATCGCGTGCGTTGCTTACCGAAAGTGTATCGCCTTTTAAATGACAAAAACTAAAGATGAGGTGCGTTAGCTTTTCTACTTCAAAACTGTCAATCATCGTCGTTCTTCCGGCATAGTAAGCTATTACGGTGAAGTTTTTAGGGACTGTTTTTTTTTGAGCATTGCATATAAATGAGCAGAACGATAGTAAAATAATAAATGAAGAAAAGCGCGTCATGTATTTGATTCAATTAATAAGGTATAAAAGAAATTTGTTCCATAAAAAATTGCCTTTGATTGCGTTGCTCATTTTTATTACACTCAATTATGAGCCGTAATATCATAATTTTAATTTCCAGTCGGATAAATTTACTCAATGGAAAATAAATATTTTACATAAATAAATAAACAATGCACTTTAAGAAAATTATTTTGTTGATGATCGTGTCAGCGTATAATATTACAATAACCTCCGCGCAAGTTACTCCACCGGCATTTAATGTAATCGCATTTTATACAGCCAAAAGTGACCAGGCTCACATAAGTTTTGTACACGAAGCAAACCACTGGTTTTCAAAAATAGCTACGTTATATAATTTTAAATACGATTCTACAAATGATTGGAATAACTTAAATAGTAAATTTCTTTCCACGTACCAGGTTGTAATTTTTTTAGATACCCGGCCCGATTCTTTGCCTCAAAGAATTGCTTTTGAAAATTATATGGAACATGGCGGCGGTTGGATGGGATTTCATTTTTCTGCCTTTGCATTAACGCCTTCAGACTTTCCTCAAAACTGGAATTGGTATCATGAAAAATTTTTGGGCTCCGGGCAATATGTTAGTAACACATGGCGGCCAGTATCTGCAATTTTAAAAGTGGAAGATAGTTTGCACCCGGTTACTATGGGCTTGCCATCAACGTTTAAATCAGCACCAAATGAATGGTACCGGTGGCAGAATGATTTGCGAAAAAATCCTTCGATTAAAATATTGCTCTCTATTGATTCCTCAAGCTATCCACTTGGCACCGGACCAAAACTTTCTGAAATCCGGCATACCGGTTTCTATCCGGTTGTGTGGACGAACATGAATTATAAAATGGTTTATTTCAATATGGGACATAACGATATTGATTACGAGCATAAATACGACACAACCAACAAGACGCTTTCTTACACATTCGATAACGAAATTCAAAACCAATTAATCCTTAACGCCCTTCTATGGCTCGGCAAAAAGAAATAAAAAAAGCAACCTAAATTAAGGTTGCTTTTTTTATTGAATATTAAATACAGGTACTAATTGTTGTGTTTTTGTTTAACTAAATAATCCACCTTTCTTCAATTCGCGTGTGCCTTCTCCAATTAAAAAACCATTTTGATAAATTTGGATGGTATAATTTCCCTGTTTAAAATTGCTACCCGGAGCAAAGGCAAATTGAACATTCTTCTTTTTGGCCGTTTCAATGGTAACAGGCAATTTAGCTGTAAAAGCTTTATCACCATCTTCACGAGTTGTGAAAGTACCAGAGTTCAACGATTGAACAGTGATTGGCTTGCCATCAGGCCCTGTAACAACTACAAATACATCGGTAGTTCCTGGTTGAGCGATACGGTTATTTACGTCAAACGATATAACAAGCTTGTTTACTCGCTTTGCAGTAGAAGTAATTTTTTCTTTTCCGTTATGCTTCACGTCAACTGGTGTTATCGCGATATTATTTGCGTTTAATGTCGAAGCGACATCAACTTTTTTCGCAAGGCTATCTTTTGTAGTAGTTGTGGTTGTAAGGTCTTGCGTTAGCTTTTCTTTATCCTGTGTTAAAACAACTTTATCCTGTGTTAGGGTTTGGTTGTCTTGTGTTAACTGGGCCACCTGCTGCTCCATACTTGTTATTTTATCATTAAGGCTTGCAATTAAAGTTTTTGCTTTAGATAATTCTGCAGCAGTTGCATTTTTCTTATTTAAAATTCTGCGAATTTCTGTTTTTGTATTTGCAATTTCTTTATTGCCTGCTGTAAGTTTTCCTTGTAAACTTGTATTTACAGTAGACATTGAATCCAAGCGGGCTAAGGAAGCATCAAAGCTTCTTTGAACATCACTCTTTTGATCAGTTACTGTTGCAATTTCAGTTTGTTGATGCTGAATAGTATCTCCTGTTTTGTTCTTATCTATCACTAAGTATGCTCCTGTACCTACCAGGGCCACCGATAAAATTCCGATAATAAGATTCTTAAAATTTTTCCTTGGCTCGTTATTTTCTGTTGTTGCCGTTGGATAATTTGTAGTACTCATGTTGTTGATTTTTTTTTGAGAAATGATTGTAATTTTTAAAATAAAAAATAGTTGACTTTACAGAATGGTCAATTTATTTTGCTTTTGCCCCTCTAATTTCCATAATCGTGCCATATTTTATTTAAAGAAGAATAGAGAAAATTTATTTCTTTATAATAGTTTGAATTATATTAAGTTATATCGCAGATTAACGCTGTTAAATCTGCCCTTAACAAACCGTTATGGCTTTAAAAAGTGATTAAAACTTTAATTTTTTAGTTAATAAAAACTAAAAAAAAATTACTTTTTCTGGTTTTCAAATGTATGCTCATATATATAATCCAGGTTTAGTTAAGGAAGTATAACTATCATGGTTAAACGCTTAAATTTGGTGATATACTTAAATGAGAAATTTTGAGATTTTTTTTTGATTTCATATTAACCGGGTAAGCGAATAAGACAATTATGAAAACAATAAATCAAAAAAAAATTATTTACTTTTTTTAATAAGTTTAGTGAAATTTAGATAAAACGATAACGCAGGATCGTTAATCTTTGCCTTCTTCTTTTTTGATATTTACATTGAAACCAGGTGCTTTATAATTCTTAGGTAAATAATCAGCGGGAATGCCGCTCATACCACCATCTCTTGCAGCAACATAATGGGGCGACATTATTTCTATACCGCGTTCATTGCAAACGTCCTGAATATTTTGATGAAGGTTTGAATAGATGGATGCTTGTTTACCGGCATCCCTGATGTAAGCATTCACCTGGTACGAAACATAGAAATCATCCAGGCTTGTTTGCAATACAAATGGCTTTGGCTCTGGCAGCACAAGGTCAGTCTTTATCGCTGCGTCTATAAGCGCCTGGTGCATATCGCGCCATGGAACTGAATATCCAATTGTTACTGTTGTATAAATAATCAAACCTTTTTCTGGAGCATCACTGCTATAATTAATCGTATGGCTACTCATCACGGTTGAGTTCGGTATGGATATTATTTCATTTTTAATGGTGCGTATTCTTGTAACCAGAAGCGATTTTTCTATCACGTCGCCGGTAACTTCTCCAATTTTCACACGGTCTCCGAGTTTAAACAGGCGCATATAAGTAAGCACCAAACCAGCTATGATATTTGAGAGTGAGCCTGCAGAACCAAACGTAAATAAGAAACCAAGAAACACAGATACTCCACGAAAAACCGGCGAATCGCTACCCGGCAAATAAGGAAAAATAACAATAATCATAAAGGCGAAGACCATTACCCGTACTATTTGAAAAGTTGGATTTGCCCAATCAGGATAAAAGCCAGGCAGTTTTAAATCGCCTTTTTGAATTTCATTTTTTAGAAAGTGAATTCCTTTTAACAGGTATCTGAAAATGAATATTATAACAATAATTGTGATCAGGTTTGGCAGATAAGTCCAGAGGGCACTTGCAATTTTTTTAACAGGATTTAAAATGTAACTAAAAAGAATAGACGCAAAGTTTTTTGTCCATGGAAAAATTCCAAATAATATTGGAAGTGTAATATAAATAGCCAGTAAAATAATAATCCACTTTAAAATATTATTGGCGTTGAGCAACGCATTGACTTGCCGTCCCGAATCTAATAAAGTATAATTTTTGAGCTTGATGCCCTTGATATTTTTATCCTGCTGATCTTTTATTTTACCTGCTGTCCACTTGAAAAACCTACTGATGTAAACAATCAACAACCAAATAATTAAAATAACAAGCAAAGCAAGTCCGATTTCTTTTAAAAGGGTTATAAAGCTTGTTTCAGATTTATACTTCACTATCGAATCGGCAATAATTTGACGATACCTATTCGCTAAAGAGTCTCTCGAAGTGTTCGTCCACAAGGCATCATTTTCTGATACACTCACAATAATATTCTCGCCGAAGGTAATATCAGTCGTTGTTTCAGATTCCGAAATTTTTAATGAATCTGCTTTAAATCCCAGGTTTTCTGAAACTTTATGGATTCGGCTGGAAATAGCCATGGACCTTTCCTCCGCCGGAAAACTACCAAGCCTGCTGTATATTAAAAACAAGGTATCATTGAAAAACCCTATGACCGGAAAGCCCTTTACCGTATGGCGTAATGAATCAATTTGGATTTTCTTTTGCTGAAATCGTTCGGCCTGGCTATCATTAAGCGCCTTTAGCTTTTTTTGTATTTCTTCTTTTTTTTCAATATCGGATGACTTTAAAGAGCTAAGTTGATTTTGTAATTCAGCATTCGCAATTGAATCTTTTATTCGTTGTTGCTCAATAAGAACAATTTTTCTTTTGTATTCATCCAGAACATTTTTTGTTAACGAGTCATTCACTTGTTTTACACTTTCACTTTGAGCCAATAGCTTCGTTGAAGAAAAAAGTAGGAACGCCCATACTATTATTATTTTAATATTTCTCATATACTTGTATTGTTTTTCAGCCGCCTTAAAAAAATAAAATGCGAAGTCAGTTTTTCTTTCATTATCTGGCGTAAGATATCGACTATTATTCGCTCAAATTTGGGAACCACTTCATGCAATTCAACAATTGACTGAATTTTATTGAAACAATTTTTGGTCATTATTGCCAATTATTCTTTATTTATTTTCCTTTTGATGCAGCTCCCGGCTTAATAATTTTTCTTTTCATGGGCGAAACGGATTTTGTAATAGTGAACCCTTCTTTAATTTGATTTATATCTTTCACCTTCTTCAACGAATTACTATATGCGTCTCTGACCAGTTTTTTAATATAGGTAGCCGGAAAAGTTTCTTTATTCTTCACTAATAAATACCGGTATTGTTTTCCGTTACCAATCAATAATTTTTTCGGGTCTGCAATTTCATTCCCCCAATAAAATCCGAAATGAATATTTTTATTGGTTCTGAAAACTGCAACAGAGCAAAAAGTGTGGCCCAGCCTATCTGTTAGTGACCATCCAAAAGCCAGCGCATTGTAATTGTCGTAAATTAATTTGTTAGTTTTTGGATAGAGATCCCAAACGAAATCTCTTAAAAATAAAACGGTATCCTTGATGTTATTATCAAATGGAATAAGAAATTTAAGCAGATCGGTTTTTTCTTTTTTACTCATTTATTAAATTTTTTTAAGCATTTAAAAATGGTAATCGCATCAATCATTTACTCTTTTTTATACAATCATTTGTTAGATGAAAATGGCATTAATTTTATTAATAATCCAGTTCAATAAATTTAACCTTTGGATTGAGTATGACAAAAATAAATAGTCAAATTTTCGGTGAAGTTTATTGATATAATAAAATTTGCATTTTAACAAAAAAGCTTCACCAATTTTTTTACTGGCATCATTTTGGGCTTTCTCAACAAGTAATTTTCTAAACTATAAAACTTACAAAAATGAATTTTATTAAATTAAAAGCAGGGTTTTTGCAATCGGGTTGTTTTCTATAATCGCGATATTTGCTTAGGATACTGCAAAAAGGCCTAAGCCAAATACCACTAAGATACCAAAGGCTGACTCAACAAGTATGGTAAAAATGAAATGCGCAAACACGTTAAGTACCACTTTCTTTACAAGCCCGGAGCTTATTGCAAATAATAATAAGTTATCTGCAAAAAAGGAAAAAGCATCCAGAAAAATTAGTTAATTCAAGGTACTAAAATCTGAAAAGTAGAAATAGGGAATATGGTTTTATTTAAATATTGGAAATGGTATTTAAGTGTAATCATCATTCCCTGTTTCTTTTTATTCTTTTTTTGAAGTCAAGATAATCCAGGTAATAAATTACTTTAACGGAGAGATTATTATTTTGAGGCGAAGCAATTGTTTGGCTAAAATTTTTGAAATAAGGGTTAGACGCGTTTTCATTATTCACTACTCCCTGTTGTTTCCAGGCAATATTTATAAAACTCCCGGGAGCAAACTCTAAGGTGTACAATGCATCGACATTAAAAAAGTTGATGTTGTTATCTGTCTTTATAATATCGTTATGAATAGTGGGGGAGAGGTTGCCATCGGGAATAAGATCATACAATTGTTTTGGAACAACTTTGCTCCAATAATGTCTTGCTCTAAACGAAATGCCCGAGCGGCTGTTGAAATTATATTTAAATGACATGATGTTCTCAACCGTCTTTAAATCACGGCGTGAAAAAATTATATCCGTTACAGTGTTGTTTACAAGATATTGGCTGTAATAGCCGGCATCATTTATTGTCGGGTTATAATTTAAAGTTTCAGTTATAGAAAACTTATCATTAAAACGGTAGCGTTGTGAAAAATTAAGTTGATAGTTTGGGCTATGAAAAAGGCTTCTTATAGCGTAAAACAAATTTAAATTCACGTAGTATTTTTTTGCACTATTGGTTTCTATTGCTGGGTTCAACTGCAGCCTCGATGGAGAGCGAAAGGAATAACCCTGTGTGCGTGGCTCATAAAAATCATTTCCCTCTGGAACGTAACCAACAAACATTGATAAAAGCCATAGGTTTTTCATTTGCATGTGAGCGTTTACGTTAGTAGTAAACACCTGGAACTTTCCATTAATCTTTTGTCCTGGTATTTTATTGTAAAGCATGCTATAATAAGCGTTATAATTTATTCTTATGTTATTATACCACGACTTTGGTTTTAGCCAACTGTAACCTGTATATAAATAGTGGTCTAAATAGTTATTGTAAAAAAGAATCCCCATGTCATTGATGTTATATTTTGAGTCCGTTGCATCTTCTAATACCTGGTATATCCAGTTGCCACTTGTTTTGGAAAATTGGAATTGATGCGCGTGGCCAGTAGATGTCCTTTGGGTGTTTCCATATATTTCACTTATGGCGAGTTTTCCATTTATTTTATAAGTATTTCTTTTATTATTAAGATCAAATAATGCGGCGGTGGCGTTAGCATTATAATAATCCCCATCGCGGGTAACATTGGTGTTTATAAGGGAAACAGCGGAATTATTTTTTAGCGTTTGATCAAAAACGATGATGTTATAATTGGCAAGCGGGGTTGTTTTGATATTTCTTTTAACGCCTGCATCATTTTCAACCTGGGCATACATAGGAGCTGTGATTGCGTTAAAAAATCCAATTCCAAGGCCTCCTTTGGTTCGCCCGGAAACTTTGGTGCCGTTAATTAATTTTGACTCCAGCGGGTTCTTAATAAAGCGTTCCCCTGCGTGAATGTGATCGGGCGCGGCAGATGTATCCTGAACGTCGTAATAGCGCAACGGTTGTGCGCCGATTCGCCTTGAATAGAAAAGATCTCCCTTGCTAAATAACTCCGTCCCTTCGGTAAAAAAAGAACGGTTCTCATTATATTTTACTTCGAATGGCGAAAGATTTAAAACCTGGTTATCGCTCTGCACCTGGCCAAAATCCGGTACCAAAGTCATGTCCAAAGTAAAGCCTTCGCTAATGCCATATTTCACGTCCATGCCGCCATTTACTGATGAAGTCCAATCTTTAACGCCGGCTGTTTTATAAGGATAGTGATTTAAATAAGTAGAAAAATAAGGAGAAAATGATAATCGAAGGGGAGCCTGAATTTTTTCAATTCCTGTCCAAAATCCTTCCTGGTTCATGAGCCCATTTACTTTAGGGTTAACAGGATTCCAAAAATATTGCTGGCCTGTTTTATTGCGGCGCCTTGTAAAATTTAAACCCCAGGATTGATTGGCCTGGTTTGAAAAACGTAAGGCAGAATAAGGAATGCGCATTTCAAAACTCCATCCATCCGCGTGAACCTTCGCTGCACTATTCCATACAGCGTTCCATGTTGGATCTTCGCCCTGGTTAGAATTGGAATATTTTGCATCGTATTGTTCTCCATAAGGAGTCACATAAAATCCAACGCCATTGATCTTATCACTATAGGTGTCGAAGATAACGCCGAGAAAATCGTTTACTCCAATCACATCCCTGCCTACTAATTCTTTTGAAATACTATCTTTCGTTTGTTCATAACAATAGCCACCCACGTACATTGAATTGTTATCATACAAAAGGTAAACAACTGTTCTGGAGGTTGCCGCTTCAGGCTTCCCAAAATCGGGCCTGAACTCTATAAAATCTTTTGCGGGAACAGCTGCCTTCCATGCGGCTTCATCAAGATTGCCATCAATTTTAATAACCGATGTTGTTCTTTGTGCAACTAATTTTTTTGTTGCCAATTGTGCATTTGCAAAAAAAGAATATAAAAATAGAAGTATAAATAAGCAGAAGCCCCTCATGGAAATGATTTTCAGGCATAAACCTAATATAATAATGAGCCTCCACTTCTCCGTTCATATAAAAGTTATTTATTTGTATTTTCATTAACAAAAAACGATCGCCAGTTCTACAAAATTTCCCCGGGCACAAGCTTTTTAATATTTTAATATTTGTAGTTGATCAGCATTGGATTCCATAACATTTCAAATTTGACGACGGCAAACCTCTTCATTGTAAAGTGATTTATTTTAGAATTTAATAAGTTGATGCTCTTATTATTAATTCAAACATTTATTTTTTTATTCAGCCGTTGCAAACAAATTAAAAGGAGCCAACATTTGAAAATGCTGTTTTTATTTCAGAATTTAGTAAAGGATAATCTTTCCCTACAAAAAAGCGCTTCCTCTTTTCCAAAGAATAATGTAAAATTTAGCTTTCCGCTAAACCATCTTTTATGCTTTTTTAAATAGCTTAATGAAATATTTTTCTTTCAGCAGAAACAATATCGCTGTTATAATTACGCTCGCATTTGTGCTCTTTTGTGGAGCTATTTATTTTTTTATTTACGTGCCCTCAAATGAAAAAGCGCTGCAGCAACAACACTTCAGAACGTTACAAAATATTGAGGAAAACATCCACAAAAAAATTAGTAATAGCGTCGGGTTAATGAATAACCTTTTGAAAGATACTGTGGATGTAAATTATATCGATTATCTGAATGCAAATTCCAAAGAGAAATTTACACTGGCCTTGCCAAAAGCAAATACCGGGGGAAAAATAATATTGAAAGATATAAATGATAGTGACTACACGATCAATGTAAACAATTTAACGCGCCAGATTATTTTAACGTTGATGAAAAGAAATATTACTGCAAAGGATACCTTAAGCTATGCGTTGCAAATGAAATGGAGCTTTAAACAATTTGTTGAATTGTTGCTGCCTAAAAATGTATTTGATCAGTATATTATTTTTAGTGATGGGGAGGTAGTTTACGAAACCTTTCCTTCAGGATTAAATTATTTTAAAGATTCGCTGCTGGATAAAAAAAATGGAATTGTCACGTCGGTGGTCAAGCCTCTAAATGTAGGTGGCACTGATTATAAACTATTCTCGCAACCGGTAAGTTTTACAACGGATAAATTATGGGTGATCACCGGCCTGCTTTCCAGCACGCGGTATGCACAGGAAAAAAGCCAGTTGCCTACAAACGGCGTGCTTCTTTTGGTAACTTTTGTGTTCATAATTATAGTGACGTTTCCATGGTTTAAGTTATACCAAATGGGAAGTAAAGACCGGCTAACAATCGTGGATGGAATTTCATCTATAGCCGTTTCAATGTTATTAATGTCGCTGATTTTTATTGCCTTTTTTAAATATGATTTTGTTTTCAAACATGACCCGGGCCCCAATTCCAGGGATACGTTGTCTGCCCAAATCAAAGCCTCTTTTCAAAACGAAATTAAAAACGCCTATAATAATATGCATGCATTTGAAAATGCAATTAAGGCTTCACCTGAAATTTTAAATGATATTATTAATCTTGATAATGATAGCATCTCTTTTAAAAATGGCAGTACATCTCCAAATCTTAAGCAAGTGGAGGCGATTGCTAAAAGTTGCGATATTAACCAGGTATTTTGGCTTGATAAAAATGGAAATGAAAAAGTAAACTGGATATCTACCCGCATGGGTGCGCCACATGGCAATTTTAAAAACAGGGAATATTTTAAGAGAGTTGTTAATCACCAGGAATATTTTTTAGATAATGATACAATTAGAAAATATTACCTCGACCAAATTACATCATGGACAACAGGAACGTTTACCTCCGTGCTCTCAATTCCATCAACAATTAAAGACAAGTCGATAGGTGCTGTGTCTTTTAATATTACGAGTCTTCATCATCCCGTTTTGCCAGTTGGATATTCATTCGCCATTATAGATAACAACGCAAATGTTTTATATCATTCTGACGAGAGCAGGAACCTTAATGAGAATTTGCTGGATGAGTTTTCAGAGAAGGAAGCGTTAACAGGCAACATAGAGGCGCGGACTAACGGTGAATTTGACACCAAATATTTCAATAAAAAATATGACGTTAGCATCAGGCCTGTTAAAGATCTTCCTTACTTTATTGTAATTTTTGATGATGTTTCTTTTGCCCAAACAAGCGAAACAGAAATATATAGCTTTACGATTTCGATGATGCTGTTGTTTTTCGGGTTTTTAGTTTTTGAACTTTTTGTTGTGTTAATTGTTTCATCCAAGCGCTCGTTTTTTAAAAGACAGCAATACGATACAAGTTGGATCGGCCCAAAGATTCCCTCTCACCACCAATATAACCTGGCCATCATTTTTAATATTTTAGTCATCATATTAGTAATCGCATTTTTCTGGTTTAGCACTTTTTTAACCTACCTCTATATTTTATTATTCTCTGTAACTTTTATATCTATTTTCTTAACAGCTCTTTTTGCGTTGCGATATAAAAACGAAAATGCTATTGACAATTACAGGTTTAAAATGCTAACCCTGCAATGGCTTTTCGTTTTTGTATTTATTATTGATGTTGCCGCAATAAGAACCCTCAATGGTAGCAGTTTCGTTGTATTAATTATTTATGAAGTTTTGACATTTGCTACGGGATGGATCTTTTTTAAAAATTGTGACCAGGTTTTGAACTGGCTAAGGAGAAAAACCAGCAGCAGCGTTTTATCAAAATGGAATTTTAAAAAAAGCTTTTCAGCGATGGGGTTAACACGCTTGTTAATTACAAGTGGCATACCCGTAATTTTCTTTTATATAACCTCTTATAATTTTGAACAGAATATTACGATACGTTACCGCCAACTGCAATATGAAAATCAGTTATACAATAAATTGAATGGCAAGTTTCCCGACACCATACAAATGACCGACGGTATTTTTAAAGGCATTTATTACGATGGAGCGGCGATAAAAAATATTTCGTTTACGAATTCTGCGGCACCGGTAAAATATTCGCAAGAAGAAAATATTACGGCAAAAATCCTTGGGCTATTTCGTATAAACATTAGTGCTGAAGCGGTTAAAGAAGAAAAATTTTATACCGAAAATGCCGCGGATACTTCTTTTTTTTATAATCAATTATTAAAGGAGGCCTCTAAAAAAAATAATCAAACAATCTCTTATTTTAAAACAAGTGTGCCGGGCCAATATCTTGCTATTTCTGCATCAGGATTGAATTATAAATTCCCATCAGTGTTTAAAAAATATTGGTTTAACGGTTTATTATTTTGGGTATTATTATTTTTCACGCTCGGCCTTTTTTATTTAATTATTTATAAAATTGTCAGGAAGTTATTTTGTCTCGGTTTACCTGATCTCTCCGCCTGGGATCCTCTGGATGAAAAAATGATAACGAGTTCGGTTTTGAATAAATTGCTTTTTATAATAGGGTTGCCGGGGTCTGGAAAACTTAACCGGATATTAGATAAGATTAATAATGGGAAAATTACAAATGAAAATATGCCGCTTGTTTACCGGGTTGATGATGACGCCGCAAGTAATGTATATGTCGCGGACCTCATCAACATTCCGGATTATGGCGATAACAGGGAAACCGATGTAGCCTGGTTAGATTTTAAGGCCAAAGCTTTTAATATAAAAAACAAATTAATTATCGTTACTCATTTTGAGTACAACATACAGGATGCAGTGACGAATCGCCTTAAGTTAAATCTTCTTGAAAACCTGATGCTTGATAGCAAGGCCAGTATAATTATTTTATCTACGGTTCACCCGGTTGCATTTCTTGATTCTATGACGGAGCAGGCAACAGATGAAAATGACAAATCTTCATCCGGCCAGGACCTTGAAAGATGGCATGTATTATTAGGCCATTATCGCATCATTATATTTTCTCTGCAACATGTTGAAATGAATGAGCACATAAATTATCTTGAGGCCATTTATAAAGAAACACAACAAACACATTTTTTAATTAAAACCCTGCCGTATGCAACTGATATTGCCAACCAGTTAACAAAAGATGGCAAAGAGGTAAATACCGATGAACTTGCTTTGAAATTGCAGGCGATGGCACATTATTTTTACATGTACATATGGGAGTCGCTTACTAAGGAGGAAAAGTTCCTGTTGTACGATCTTGCAGAAGACAACCTGGTAAATTCATTTGATGATTATGACTTGAATATGCTTCTCGCGAAAGGCGTGATTATTCGGCCTGAAGGTTCGCTTAAGTTATTTAATAAAGGCTTCCGAAATTTTATACTAACGGCCATTGGAAACACGGAGTTAACAAAAATAAAAAGTAATATAAAAGACAATGGCAACTGGAGCAAACTAAGAAGTCCGCTTTTAATAATTATGGTTGCCATACTTAGTTTTTTAGTTGCGTCGCAACAGGAAATCTACTCAAAGCTGATCTCCTATGTTGCTGCATTGGTAGCAGGCATTCCTGTAATTCTTAAATTATTTTCCTTCTTTAGCAAGAGTGATCAAAAAAATAGTTGAGATATGCTGAATGTAATCGAAAAATTAATAAGGCATCTAAACCTTTATCTCAAGCAATCTTATTTGGTTTACACTTGCTGCACCATTTGCTATTTGGAAATTCAACAATTTAACAGTTGGCGTAATTTGCCACTTTCACAACGAAGAAGTCCAACCAATAAAACGTCCCGACATTTTACCCGAACAAAAATAATTGTATAAAAATTTGCGCAACTCATAAGTTGCATATATATTTGCAACCTGCAAGTTGCGTAATTAGATATTTAAAAATGAAAAAAGACATATTTCATGCCATAGCTGACCCAACACGTAGGGCTATTTTAACTTTAATTGCAATGCAAGCATTAACACCAAATGCAATGACGGAAAAATTTGATATGAGCCGACAGGCAGTATCAAAACATATTAAGGTGTTACAGGAATGCAAATTGATTAAACCTGAGCAGTCTGGCAGAGAAATTTATTATCACCTCAATCCAAAAAAAATGCAGGAAATAGACAAGTGGCTTGAGCAATTCAGAAAAATTTGGGAAACCCAATTTAACCAACTTGACAAAGTATTATTAACAATTAAAAAACAGAAAAAATGAACAACAATTTGCTATTTGATTTTACCGTTGACAAAACAACAAAAAAGGTATTCATAACCAGGGAATTTGATGCCGGCCTTTCGCTTGTATGGGATGCTTTTACCAAACAAGAAATCCTCGATCAATGGTGGGCACCAAAACCCTGGGCATCAAAAACAAAATATATGAATTTTGAAGTTGGAGGGAAAAGATTTTATGCAATGGTAAGCCCCGAAGGGCAAGAACATTGGTCACTTCAACAATTTACTTCCATTACTCCAACCACCAATTTCAAAATGGTAAATGCTTTTGCGGACAAAGAAGAAAACTCTGAATTGCCAGGTTCTGATTGGGATTTGAATTTTACAGAACAAAACGGCATAACAAAAGTTAGTATTGACATTTACAATGAATCCCTTGAGCGTATGGAGAAGCAGATTGAAATGGGCTTTCAGGGAGGATTTACTATGACATTAAATTTCCTGGAAACCTTATTACCAACTTTATCCCATAAATGATTTGCATTTTCAAAACATCTGTTAAAACTAAAATACAGATAAAGAAACTTAAACCACATATTGACAAAATACTGCCGAACGCAAAATGGAATTTTGATCTCGAAGACGTCGATAAAATTTTGCGTATTGACGGCGGGAGAAATAGCGTTTTAATAATAATTGATTTGCTAAATAAGCACAGCTACCGCTGCGAAGAATTAGAGTGAAGCCAGCCAAAAACAAAAAAAGAAAGCAAACGATTTAGGAAAATAAAATTAGGGTACTTATCAATCCTTTTATTTACTTGACCGGAAATATTAAAGAAGCATTTACATTTTGCAAATCAGTATTTGGCGGAGAGTTTGCAAAGATTATCTACATGACAATTTCATCATGATATTTTGATTGGGATTGGAAAGATTTCTTTCGCAATGAAAACGAGTTTTTAGTTAAATAAAATGCTGGTGGCTGTAAAATATTAAATGAAAAGAAATGATTTTCGGTACACTGCCCGGCATGCGGAATTCTGCTAAGCAGTGGTAATGACAAGAAACAATTATTTGTAAATTTCGCAACGGTTTCTACCAGGCTGTTATCTGAACCTTTCTTTTTTAGCTAATGCCCTTGTTACTCCTTTGATTGCATTTGTATATTTCTATCCAACGTTTTCAGAGAAGTTGCTTGTTATTGCTTTGCCGTGGGTAATTACTGCTCCAATATCAATGTTACTGCTTGCAATAATGTTTAAAGGGGTAATTAAAAACGACAGGCAATCAATTTAAACGCTTCCAATAAACTTTCGTGCGGACTTGTTACTTGAAAACTTTGAACCAACATAAAGGCAGGCTGAAAATTATCAACCTTACGTAAAGTGAAGTAAAGACATATAAAATAAAGAGGTCCCGAGCGGATTCGAA
>JBBRSV010000096.1:0-18358 GCA_038245055.1 Chitinophagales bacterium
CAATTCTGTTGATTATGAAAGGTTAGCGAAGATTGATGGATTAGTAAATGAATACATTAATAAAAACTGGTTGACCGGTGCTGTAACCATTGTAATAAAAGATAACCAGGTTGTTCAATATAAAGGTTATGGTTTAGCAGACGTTGCTTCGAAGAAGCCAATGAAAAGTGATGCGATCTTTCGCATCATGTCACAAACAAAAGCGATAACAGGTGCGGGCATAATGATCTTGTATGAGCAGGGGAAATTTTTATTGGATGAACCTATTTCAGATTTTATACCTGAGTTTAAAAATCCTGTGGTGCTGGATAAATTTAATGAGGCGGATACCACCTATACCACCGTGCCCGCAAAAAGAGAAATTACTTTTCGTGATCTCCTCACACATACATCAGGACTTGATTATACTGATATTGGTAGCTCAAAAGTGAAGGCCATCTATTCAAAAAATAATATACCATCAGGTCTTGGATACTTTGATGCAAACCTTGTGGAAAGAATGAAAGCGCTTGGAAAATTGCCGTTAAGTTTTCAGCCCGGTGAGAAATGGCAATATGGTTTAAACAGCGATTTGCTGGGGGCATTAATTGAAATCATAAGCGGGAAAAATCTTCAGGATTTTTTAACTGAAAATATCTTTCAGCCTCTTGGTATGAAGGATACCTATTTTAATGTGCCTGCATCAAAAGCCGACAGACTGGCTACAGTTTATACAGAAGATTCACTACATCATGTAATAAAGTGGAGCCATACATTTCGCCATATTGATCCTGATTACCCAACTATGAATAAGCATTATTTCTCCGGCGGCGCCGGGCTTTCTTCTACCGCATTTGATTATGCAATTTTTATGCAGATGATGTTGAATGGCGGCAAGTATAATGGGCATCAAATTTTATCTGAGCGAATAGTAGAAATGATGACAAGCGGGCAGCTTAAAGAGGGTATGTTTGGCGATGATAATTTTGGTTTGGGTTTTCAAATTACCTCGGAAAAGTCTGCTGCAAGGGGACCAAGATATGCAGGATCTTTTTCCTGGGGAGGATATTATGGTACAACCTATTGGGTTGATCCAAAAGCGCATCTGGTATGCCTTTTTATGACACAACAAAATCCTGACAGCCATGGCGATGTTGAAGGAAAATTTGAATCAATCGTTTATTCGAGTTTGAAATAGTGGAGGGAAAATTGGCAAACTGTTTACCTGGATATTTTTCTTTCAGATAATTGTATCCCCGGCTATCGGTGTAACATCAAAGTTATGCGATGAGCCGCTCTCTATTTATTTCTGCCAGTGTATGTGTCATACTTTTTGCATCTTTTAAATCACAAGGCCTGTAATGCATCCGCCTGGTCTCCAGACCAGCGGGATTACGCACCCACAACCTACTATCCTGCAAAGTGTTTCAACATTCCAAAATCGTTTGTGCCATCAAGATAAAATCTTGCTGATGAATAATGATAATCTTCCGGTATTTCACATAAACCTGCCTGCCAGGCAGGAAAATGAATGTGATTCATTGTTATTACTATTTTCCAATAAAAATTTTTCATCCAGAACTATAGCTGGACATCGACTAATGCTTATTATTAGCACTTTAGCCCCCTTGTACAAAATCGTGTTGGCTGATGGCTTTATACGTTTTGAGTTTTACTATTTAAATAGCTTTCTTAACTCTTCATAAGTATAAATATTACCTTTTACAAAGAAGTTATAAGTCTTCGTCCATTCGTCTCCTTTTCCCCAACCTATCATTGAGGAAATTATTTTTGTCTTTTTTGTTCCAACTCTAATAAACTGAATAATTTCTTGAAGGTTTCCGTCTTCATGCTGAACACTTTTTGAAAAATTGTCATTTAGTTTAACTTTTAGAGTAAACATCTCTTGTTCTATGTAATTAATGATAGTCAGTTTAATTGATGAACTGTCAGCAAGAGACTTTGTTTTGTCATAATTTGTCAAAATGTAGCCACCTGTTTTTAGTTCAATGTGTGCCAGAGGCGCTATCCATTTTGTTAAACCTTCGTCAGTTGTAAAAAGTTGCCAGGCTTCTTTTTTGTTTACAGGTAATATAACTTCAAGTCTTAAAACTTTTTCCCCTGTGTGTGTCATATATGAAGTGTTTTCAACAGTCTGTCCTGTCAATAAAGAAAAATTAAAAAGAAAAACTGCAAAAAGAAAATATTTCATGTCACTAATTTTAGAAGATCATTGAAGCTTGCCCTAAGAACCGCCCGTTTCAACTCAAATATAGCTGAATTTAAACCTCATTACAAGGTGCTCAAAATATGAAAGTGATTAATAGTTCTGTACTTTTTGAATAGCTCATTTTAACGATAAATGTTTTTACTGTGCTGCTTATTCGTGAAAAATAAAAAGCAGGTTCTTTGAGGAACTTTTTGAGCAGCGTCCATACCCAGCCGTATCTCCGCCTGGCCTTAGCCTTTCGGGACATGGCTTTGGGTAATGGCCATCCACTAAAAAAGCCACCCGAAGGCAGCTTTAATAATTCAATCAGCGTCCAGCTGATCAGCGTATAAGCAAGGTCGTTATAAAAGACCGTCTTAAGCCTGCCTTCAATAATATGGATTAGCTTACCAATACCTCGCCGGTGAAAGTACTTACAGAAACCATACGGCCATCTGCAGAGATAAAGCCAATATAAGTTTCTACCGCTTCTCCCAGGAACGACAGCGCGTTCAGGTTACCCGTAAGGTCACTTCTGTTACCACCGGTGATGGTGTAAACCGCCTGCCTCATGGCAGGACATAGCGCTACCAATATGGCCTCGTCTGTCGCTGAAGCCTTTCCGCCCGTGTTATCAGCCCAACTCCAGGTGAGGATGCCGCCTGCGCCTGCAATAACAGCAGGGCCTGGCACGTTCGGCAAGGGTCCCCTGCTTACAAGGGTTTTCGAATAATCAATCGTAAAATCGGGAAAGTCTCCCGTAATTGCCTCCTTGTAGTTGTAAGAAAATGCACTGTTGATACCCGTCTTCTGGATGGCAAAGTCATTAAAGCTTACTTCTAACAAGGCTGATAAAGGCTGGACGAAGCGCATAATGAGCGTAAACTTTAACTGTTGCTCAAGCTGCTTCTGGCTTGGAACAAATGTACGCTTGTTTGCCTTGCTCCGCATGTAATCGATACCTTTCCAGGTGCCGCCTACTACAGTTCCTACTTTGCCGGAGAATCCTCCGAGAATTCCTTTTTGAATGGTTCCCATAATTTTGGATTTTTAGGGATGAATAAATAAAAATACCTGCTCTACGCTTTTACTGCAGTTGTGTACACCGGCGTAAAGCGACAATATAACGGGGCAGGTTAACCGCAAAGTCTGTCATGAAATTTTTTGCCGCTTTTATACATTATGCGTACCCGAAAATCATCTTTTTGCATCACTATGGTACGCTTTATACCTATCTATGCACCTTTATACCCTATCCTGCTACCCTTCAAATAATTGCACCTTACTCTTTGGCTGTATAAATAAATTAATTTATCATTACAAGGTAGTTGAAAACCAAACCGATACTGTAACTAAAACCTTAACCTAACTCAATTACTTAATGAGCACGAAACCCAGGAAGGTTGCTTCGATCAGTAAGCAACCAAACAATCATGTGTTAGAGCATACGAAAATCAATCTCGAAATGGTGTTACCGCCCGGCAGTACATTGGATGACTTTTTCATTACCTCGCAGGATGTAATGAGCCAGCTAAAAGTGGGGAAGCGCAAGTTGAACAATATGCGGCGCGATGGTGAAATATCTCACACCTATTTTGGAAAAACCATCATGTACCTGAAACCAGAACTGGCCGCGATGCTAAAGGCCCGGATTGTCGTTGGCAAAAAAAGCATTCTGAGGCAGCTAAACGTTGACCTTTTTAAAACCACTACCGGTTGCTATTGGCTTCTTACAATGCTAAGTGATTATTTTTCGGATGCATTAGTACTTTAAGTGATGCATTTTTTGCAGGCAACTCTTACTAACATACTCAAAGGCGTGGTTCGTTTCCCCTGAAATATAAAAGATATGTTTCGTGTGCCAGGAACCACGGAATTCCGGCCGTAATTATATTTTTAAAAACAAAAGGAAGTTTAAATAAACACGATCAACCTGTAATAACTTATCCTATAGCTAAGATAGGTATTGCCGGAAGTGAGGCTGGACTGTGAAGCAATCTATTGCGAACCACAATCGGAATGCTGCTTCGGCTTATATTCATGAAAAAATAATTTATTAATGATAATTAAAAAATACAACATTGGCAGATATTATAACTGTTGAAAAAAAGGATATTGAAAATTCAAGTATACTACCGGTTAAAATGCGGACCGGTATTATTGATGTTCTAAGAGGTTGGGCGTTGTTAGGAGTAGTTATCGTTAATTTTTCTATTTTTTATAATCTTGGGGTTGAAACAAGCAATCATGTTGAATTAAATTATGTGAAATTTTTAATGGGGGTTGTGCAAATATTATTTGGAAGTAAGTCCTGGACATTACTGAGTTTCTTGTTTGGATACGGATTCTCCATTTTAATAAATAACTTAAAAAGTAAAAGTGTAAACTCAAATTCTTTCTTTATACGAAGAATGTTTTGGCTGCTTATAATAGGTATAATTAACAGCTGTTTTTATTTCGGAGATATTCTTAAAGATTACGCCATTATGGGTTTGATCTTGCTAATGTTCCAAAAGATTTCATCAAAAAAGTTATTACTTATAGCCTTATTATTCTTATTGATTGATCCTTTGATGAATGCATGGGTTGTAGCGCATAGAACGCCTTCAGAATTTTCTGCCATATTACCACAGCTTTCCTGGTATACCAGTCAAAATATTTTAAAGGCACTAATATTTGGCGTTTGGGCAAGTTGGAAATTATTTTTTCTTCCTTTTATTTTCAATGTAAGGTTGATAATGTTATCGTGTTTTCTAATTGGGATGGCACTTCAAAAAATTGCTTTTTTTGAACACCTGAAAGAAAATATGAAATTAATCAGGCGCACGTTTTGGTTCTCCTGGCTATTCATAATCTTATCATTTATAGGGGTTATCTTAAACCAGGTACTAAAATTGAATATAGGTAGCTATTATTATGTTATAAACTGGCTTACCCTTTCTTTGACAGTCATCATTGCAACGGGAATTTGTTGGATTTATAATTCTAATAAATTTGGTAGCATTTTCGAATCATTGAGACTCTATGGCCGGATGACCTTAACCAATTATGTTATGCAAAATCTGATTGGGCTTCTCTTGTTTTCCGGTGTTGGATTAAGGCTGATTCACTCAATGCCCTATTATTTATACCTTGTAATTGCTTTGGTAATTTACATTCTCCAGGTTCGGTTTTCATCCTGGTGGCTGGGAAAATATAATTTTGGACCACTCGAATGGGCCTGGCGATGTCTCAGTTACCATAAAAGATTACCATTGAAAAGAAGATGATTGTTAGCAGGTCAGCTTACGATAGGAAGTCAGAAAAACTACCGCTACCATTGCAGTTTATAAATTGAGCATTGGTTACGGGCTGACGATTTTCAAATCCCGCAAAGTTTTTGGGGAAAATTATAATAAAAACAGAGCTGCCCGACGAGCAACTCTGTTTTTATCCCACATCAAATAGTATCCAACTCGCTCATATCTTCTTTAAACAAACGGATATCTGCAGCTTTGGAGTTTTCTTCCAAATGTATCACTTTTGATGTGCCGGGAATAGGCAATATGTTATCCGAATGATTGAGCAGCCAGCTAAGGGCTATCTGTGCCGCAGTTGCATCGTACTTTTTACCAATATTTGTGAGCTTTTCCACAGCCTTTACATTGCCTGCACTCAGGGGGTACCAGGGTATAAAAGCTATATTATTATCCCTGCAATACTCCAGCTCAGCTTCCCATTTGCGGTTGTCAATGCTGTACATATTTTGCACCGACACTACTTTAAAGAATTTTCCCGCTTTTTTTATTTCGTCTACGTTCACTTCAGACAGGCCAATATGCCTTACAAGGCCTTTTTCCTGCGCATCCTGTAAAAAGCTGAAAGTATCATTGGCAGGCACCCTGGGGTCAATACGATGTAATTGATACAGGTCAATCTTATCCAGTTTCAAACGCTCCAAACTGCCTTCCAGCGCTTCTTTCAAATGACCTGGTTTACCATTAATTACCCATTGGTTAGGGCCGGTTCGGGTAAATCCCCCCTTGGTTGCAATCACGAGGCCCTTGGGATAAGGATACAGCGCTTCTGCAATGAGCTTCTCAGATACATACGGTCCATAACTATCCGCAGTATCAATGAAGTTGATGCCGAGCTCCTGTGTTTTTTTAAGAACTTTAAGCGCCTGTTCTCTATCCTGCGGTATCCCCCAAACGCCTTCTCCTGTAATGCGCATAGCTCCATAACCCAGCCTGTTCACAGTAAGGTCGCCGCCTACATCAAAAGTAGGTGTGTACGTAGTTGTAGTTTCCATTTGAGATGTTTTATTGATAAAAAACAATATCATAGCAAAATGTTTGCCTATATGGTAAAAGACAACTCAGCCGGGCGGGACGACGCAGGCTGCCACGTTTTGAAGATGGAGCGCATGATGTTGTCGCATCCATATTAAGCTAAAATAGTATTGCAGGACACCGGTTTACTTTATAAAAATATGATCTACAAACTTTTCTTCCAGGTTGGAAGCTTAGGCTTTTGTAACGAATTATTTTCTTGAATTACAATGATCGTCTCAAAATATTTTGACAACCGGTGATAACGTTCCTTTCAAGCTAAAGTAGCTGGTAATTTAATTATGCACCCTGTTCAATTCATCTTCTGCACCGGTAGAGCGGTCTCTTTTGCCCTTTAGAGATTTATTTCCGAAGTTATGCGTGAATGTTAGCTTATAAGCAACCCTGCCAAAATTAAAACTACCCCTAAGTATAGTGCCCGCTATAGGTAAATCATCAACATACCTGTAATAGGTGCCCGTGTTAAATATGTCATTCGCAGTAAAACGCAAATTATCCTTTTTATTAGCAAATTTCTTTTGTAGTCCCGCATCCAACTGGTAAATTGGATTCAATTTGGCAGTTCCAAAATAACTTGCAGACATATAAAAACCCGTTAGCTCAACGGAGAAATCCTTAGGTAAATTAAAATGTTGCGTGGAATTAATATTATAGTCATAAACCGCCAGCCGAACCGGTGTATTGTTGTACACCGTATTAACCTGCTTCCAGTCGAAATTAATATTGTTTTGCATCGTCCACCATTTCGTAACCGTAAAAGGAAGTGAAAAGCTTGCGGTAGCGAGCTGCTCATATTTGAAGTTTTCTGCCGACAGGTACAACATGTTGTTTATAGTATCTATTCTTTGCGTTTGAAAATTTTCAATCGTATTATTTTCATGCGTATAACTTAAAGTAAAAATATAATTTTTGAAAATGTAGCTTGCCTGCAAAGTATTGGCAATAGCCGGTTGTAACGCAGGGTTGCCGGTAAAAAATGTTTTAGGGTCAAAGAAAATTGTAAAAGGCGCCAGGTCGTTAAATGTAGGTCGTGTAATACGGCGGCTGTACGAAAAATTCACACTGTTATCATCATTCATCTTTTCTGAAATATAAAATGTAGGAAATAATTCGCCATACTTCCTGTTTACGATATTAATTGCCGTTGCTGTTCCAAGGTTAGAATAAGTGTACTCGTACCTCAATCCTCCTTTCATAGTTATTTTTTTGCTTACATCCATAGTAAAGGAAGTATATGCTGCGCCAATATTTTCTTTTAATAAATAGTTGGCGGAAAGTTGCGGATCTGTAACCCATAGGCCCTGCTTTAAATTCTGAACATAAACATCATTGGTGAATTTTGATAAAGAAACTTTTGCACCCGTTTCCATGGTAATTTTCTTACCTATCGGTGTAGTATAATCTGTAGATAAAACTTTTATGCTGATAGGAGTAGTTTTTCCGCTAATAATATCCTCGTTAAAAAGAAATTGGTTTGTGCCTTTATAATAAGCGTTCGAGTAGGTATTAGGGTTATTGTCTTTATAATAAATGTAATTCGCGTCAAAATAAAGCACTTTGCCCGGCTTAAACGTATGTTGAAAATTGAGATTCGTCATGATATTTTGCCAATGATTAATTTCATTATCAATGGTACTGATGGTAGTATCCAAACTTCCATTTTGCTCCACTGTTGCCCCATTCCTTGCAGCCATTTTCCAATGGTTATCATATCCGCTTATTAATGCACCGATAATGGTAGAAGAATCAACCTGGTAATCCAGGCCAATTCGTACATTATGCACTTGTCTTATGGCATCACGGTTTGAGAATGAAGTATTGGCAATAATATTTCCAGATTTGGTTATCTGGGTGAAACCTGTACCTGTTGAAATGGAATGATCATAATTAAAATTATAATTACCATATAGATTTATTTTGGCGGTGCGGTAATTAAAATTCACGCCAGCGCTCCCCAGTTCTTTTTTACCGTAGCCAGCTGTGAGAAAATAAGAACCGTTAGCTCCGGCATCAGGATTATTAATCAGGACAATATTGATATAGCCGGCATTTCCTTCCGCATCATATTTAGCCGGAGGCGTCGTAATCAATTCAATCTTTTCAATGTTGCCAGCACTTATACCAGCCAGCAATTGAACTAAAGCCTCCATGGGCATGTAAGTTATTTTACCGTTGATCATTACCACCACACCATTTTTACCATTCACGGCAACCGTGTTATTTTGCCTGTTCACAGTAACTCCCGGAGATTTTTCCAATATGTCCAACGCAGTTCCTCCGGCACTTGTAATGCTGTTTTTTACGTTAATTACCATCCTGTCGATTTTCTGTTCAAACATTGGCTTTTTAGCTTCCACTTTTACATTTTGCAATTTCACTTCAGAATGCCGGAGGTGAATAACACCCATGTCTATTTCTTTTTTACCCGAAGCGACGTTGAATATTGGCGAAAACTCCTGGCTCATTCCGGTATAAGTAGCTGAAAGAAGATAACGGCCACTCCTGATATTTTCAAATGAATATTTTCCTGCCGCATCTGTGATCATTCCTTTAACAAATGACGAATCGGAGAAATTTAGTAAAAGTATATTCGTGAATTCAACAGGCTTTTCATTAGCATCTTTAATGACACCATGCACTACTGATTGTGCAACGAGTTGCCGCGAGACAAATAAGAAAAAACACAAAATGCCTACACATAAAACTATTCGCTTTATCATTCCTTTTTTTATTAGTCTTTAAAAAAATCGGAAGTTTGCTGGTGTGATTCAATAGTCTTTTTAAAGATAATTTATTAGCTATAATATTTGCGTTTTGGACAGGACGAACGAGGTATATTATTGTCCGAATGGAGAAATTACTTATCGAAGAGCAGCGAAAGAAATTATTAGACCATCCAAAAAATTCGAAAGAAGCAACCCTGGTATTTATTTTAACTCAAAAAAATCTAATTTTAGTATCAATCACAAGCGGCAGTAGCTCAGTTGGTAGAGCATTAGCTTCCCAAGCTAAGGGCCGAGGGTTCAAATCCCTTTTGCCGCTCTCTATTATTAACACCATTTCGTTTAAACCAACCGGGTAATTGATATAATAAAACGTCCTGGAAAGTTCAGTATAAGAATAGTAGCCTCTTTAATTTCTTCCAGTGGGTGTTCCACTTTTGCCCCGCTACCCGCGGGGAACAAAATGTTTCGTTAGTTCTTTCCAGGAGCGCGGTAACTAACAGATTTTTTAGATGCTGCGTCAATATCGGTAGCTGTAAGTAACACAGTCATTGATATCTTAACAAGACCGGCAGCATTAACACTTAACCCAACAGCGGTTGCAGAAATATCATCGGGAAGCTCAACAATAACATATACGTCTTCTTCGCCAAACGCATAGTAAAATGACTCCAGTTTGCCGCCCATTTCCTGCAACATTTTTTCAATAGCAGTTCTGCGTCCGGAACCGCCCTCCTGAATTAACCCCTTTATTCCATCGGAGTTATAGGTTCCTTTAATTAAATACTTTTTCATGTTTGTTTTTCTTTAATTCCTACTCTTATGGCTTTTCGGATTCGCCCCGTTTTTATAATGGTTTCTGGACTCCATGCGTATTCGGGCAATATTGATTTAGAAATAGACTTGTCGGATAGCGCATAAAGTTTAGGCTTGGGATGGCATTTATATCCCTCAGCCCTAACGTCAGCGCATTGAAATACGATAGCTCAAGATATGGAGAAAAGTTCATCGATGCAAGGCAGTTGGAACTTTGTATTCCAACGACCAATTACAACCAAAAGCAACGCGATTGTTTTTCAATTTTTGTTTAGGTGTTTGCTATAGGTGTTCAGTTGTGCGACAGCAGATCATTTATTTTATTGATGGGATGAATTAAACGAAGCAATAGGAAAAATCCAGAACAACCATGAATGCATGGATTTTCCAGGACTAAAATTAGCACTGGCTAATTTTAAATTTTGTCACAAATGTCAACGAAGTTACTTTGCGAAATTATTTTTCCTTTCCCGAAAGCATATTCCCGTTCATCAATCGTTTTGGGTTGAAATTAATTTTTTAAATTGCGTGTTCGTTCCTTGTTGGAGCATTGAACCAAGTTCATCTATGATCGGGTTTTTAAATAATCAGTCAGCAATACTTATCAGCATTCCGCTTACCTTTTTGCTTATTGTGACAGAATTATATATCAGCTACCGGTACGACAAAAAATATTACAGCTTTACAGATACGAAACACAATATTTTATTAGGAGTAATCTTCGCAGGGGTTGAAGCGCTGCTCAGCGGAGGGTGCCTGTTAATGATGAATATAATTGCAGGTGCTGGTTTTGAGGTAGCCCCTGCCAATGTATGGGTTTATTGGATAAGCCTGTATTTTTTTGAAGACCTTTTATATTACACCATGCATTTTCTTGACCATCATATCAGGATTTTGTGGGCCGGGCACGTCACACATCATTCATCTGACAAATTCAATTTTTCGGTGGGGCTGCGTGCGGCCATTTTCGAACCTGTAGAGAAATTTATCTTTTTTATTCCCCTGGCATTGATTGGCTATCATGCGATAGATATTTTATTGGTGTATATTTTATCCCAAACTTTCGGCACGCTGGCCCATACAAGTCTCATAAAAAAATTGGGCGTTCTGGATTATTTCCTGATTACACCATCTAATCACCGGGTGCATCATGCAAAGAACATCAGGTACCTTGATAAGAACTTCGGAATGACGATTGTGCTATGGGATAAAATATTTGGCACATACATAAAAGAAGAGGAAGAAGAACCGGTACAATTTGGTGTACGAAGAACAACACCATATATTAGCTTTGCTGACGTGGTGACTAATGAAATAAAACAAATTATTAAAGATGCCAGCCAGGAAATTACGCTTAGGCAGAAACTTAAATATATTTTTGGATTACCAGGTTACAGCCATGACGGCAGCCGAAAAACCACAAAACAACTAAGACAGGAGAACTTTTCAGAAAATCAAACCTAATCATTTGAAAACATTTTTATTATTCTTGCTGGCAACTATATTGTTGCACCAGGTTTCATGGTCGCGGGCGAATGATTCGTTGGAATCAAGCTATAAAAACAATACTATTTATCGCTCGGGCACCAGGTTTCAAAAGGGCGCTGCCAAACTTACCTATCACATCCTGCCAAATGCATTTATAGCTCCGGAAACGAAATGCCTTTATTTCAAGTCGAAGCAGTTGCAAACTACTGCAACTGTATTCAACATTGCGTCCGTTAGGCTGGCCTTATTCTTTACTTTCAGTTCTGCGAAACAAACTGTTACAACGCCAGTGGCCGTGAGTTCCGGGATCCTGGGACTCATTTCGCCTATTCTTCATCCCCACTCCTCTAAACTTTTAGATAAAGCTATATGGATCACGAACGGCCAAACCTTATTTAAGCAAAATCACCATTAGCTTTTACTCAATGCGCATTATAAAAATCTTTGCCTGGGGATTTTTAATCAGTTTCCTTGGCACACTGCCACTGAGCAACCTGAATGTTACAGCAATGCAGATAAGTTTACAGGAAAGCATCCGGAATGCAATGTCATTTTCCATAGGTACGTTAATCGCCGAAATGATCCTGGTAAGAATAACGTTGATGGGAATTGATTGGGTGAGTAAGCAAAAAAAATTATTCAGGGTGTTTGAATGGATCACATTTTTTATAATCGCAGCTTTTGCAATCGGAAGTTTTATAGCAGCCGGAAAAACCCAGGAAGCGAAAAATGCCGTGCTAAATAATCACCTGAACCGGTTTGTGCTGGGAATGATTATGAGTTTTTTAAATCCCGCTCATATTCCCTTTTGGTTTGGATGGAGTGCTGTTTTGTTTTCCAAAAATATATTAGCAGCTAAAGAAGTGTATTATGCCACATACATTATCGCACTCGGACTAGGAACTTTTCTTGCCAATTGCATTTATATTTATGGTGGAAGGTTAATTGTTAGTAAAATAAACGCAAACCAACATCTCATAAATTATGCGGTGGGGGTTGCCTTTGCTATAGCCGCAATCGCTCAACTGGTAAAAATAATCTGGTTTAAAAATCCAATGGAAAAATTAAATAAAACGCCTGGTTAACCTCCACTTTGTTTCCGATATTTTCCAAAGGGCATTTTGATAAGGCTAAAGTAATTTGATGTTTCTTTTTCGTCAGCGCATGTATCCACACCGTATACTACATCAAGGTCACTTAAACTATAAAAGGTTCCAAACATTCTATCCCATATACTTAGTACGTCACCGTAATTGCAATCGGTAAACGGTTGCTTGTGATGATGATGCACATGATGCAAATTAGGCGTAATAAACAGCCAGCCTATCACCAAATCAAGTTTCTGTGGTAACCGGTAATTCACATGAGAGAATGCATTAGACACTATCTGAATAATCTGTCTTAATACCAAAGCCCAAAAAGGTATGCCAGTTAAAAACACCCACATTAAAGTCATTGAGTTTCTGATGATATTTTCTCCCGGATGTTCCCTTAAAGTAGTAGATACATCTACGCAAGTATCAGAATGATGCACTATATGAAACATCCAAAATCTCTTTTGTTTGTGCATAATAATGTGATAGACATACTCGCCAAAATCCAACAGAAGAAAGGAGTAAATGAAAATGAGTAACTGGCTTTTGTGAAACGGTAACGCATAAATTATTCCAAAATGATGAGAAGAAGTCCAAATCAATGTTTTTGAAAATATGATGCCGAGCACTAGTTGCGGCGGCAAATTAGAGGCAATAAATTTTGCATTTAGAAACGAGTGTTTCCGTTTAGAATAATTGACAGCGAGCCCTGCAATATTTTCAATATTCCAGCAAATAATAAAAGTAATAGTTAATATAGCTACCTGCGACGCCGTGGATTCTTGACTTAGGAAATGGATGATCTTATTCAAGCGTTATAAATTAGCGGTACAAGATAGATAAGTATACATTTAGGGCCTAATGGTTGGGTCATAGTTTCGTTATATTTTCTCTATCGATTTATGCCCCAGGAGTAAGTTCCCGATCTTATAGGGTATAGGGTTCCTTTTTTCAGCTATGGGCTTTATAATTAACCAAGCTGTAAAAATTTAAGTTAAGGCATTTTTTAAAATGTGTAAGTTCAATTAATAAGTGCAACACAAGGTTTTCATCCTCTCTGGAGGGGCACCCCTACAGAGAGGATGAAAATGAAAAACTTAGCATATTTCATCCCGGGCTTCTCCTTCCATTTTGCTGTATTTTGGCCGATGGCTTGTTAATTACTTGTCTTTTGGAAGATATTCTTTATTGCCGTTTTTGTTAATATAATATTTGCCCCCTTTTGGACCCTGGTAAATTGTCCTGCCTTTTGCATCTGTGCCTATTGCATTATCTGTCGCCTTTGCATTGGTCATAGGTGCCATTTGCGTCTTTTGCACCTGGACTCTCGCTTGTGGTTGCGCCTGGGGTTTTACTTGGGGTTGTGTGGTCGCTTGCATTTTAGGTTGAACGGTCGCTTGTGTTTTAGGCTGAATAGTCGCTTGCGTTTGAACAGGGGCTTGCATTTTTGGTTGTTTGTTTGTTTTTAAACGCATATCAGGGGAACCGTCTTTATTTGTTCCAGTAGACTTTTGTGAAATCTTTGCTTCTTTATCGGATTTCTTTTGCGCCAGAGTGGCTTCTTTGGCTGATTCTTTATCTGCCTTCTTTTGAGCTGCTGCTGTTTCCTTAGCTGCTTTTTTATCTGCTTTAGTGGTGGCGGTAGCCGTCTGGGCCATGCCAGTGACAAAAAAACCAAAGAAAAACATCAGTGCTACTGTAATTTTTTTCATAAATTTTTTTTATTGTTAATTGAAATTGAGTAAATAATAGATGCAATCTATAGCTGAAATTTGAGTGAATGTTGAAGTTTATTTTTAAGAAAGCCGTAGTTGTAAGAATCCTTCTGTGTGATAGCTGAACCCTCATTATATGCTATGCCGTTCAAATAACACGCCTGTGCTGGCGCGGATATCAGCATTAGCATTAGCACCGGTGTATATGTGCGTTCAAATAGTACCTGAAATTTTATAGAGTTATCCGTTACATTTATAAATGAGCATGAAATATAAGTTCGCAGATACTGATAAATATATTTATAAGTTTTGCAGTCATCAATTGGTATTGCAGGTTTTTTTCTGTAGGCTCAATCTAGTCACCTCATTTTGAAAATGGTTTTCGCAATTCAGGTTTAGCCAACCTTTCCGAATTAGTAAACCAATCCTTTCTTTTTACACAAATTTGCACGCACAAACTGTTATTCTTTTGAATTTCAGTACTTGTCCCGTTGCCTGTAATGCACAAGTATGGACTACGGACAATGCCATGTTACCAAACTTGCGCTACTAAAACTTTTTATATACTTGCACCAATCCCGCGCACAGCTCAGGTTTTCTTTGATTTGGATTTGAGATGATTTTCTCTTATGGCATGAAGATCCATTGTTGAACATTCAGCAATTAAATCCTTCACAATTTTTAAAGGCATTTCATTTTTGTTTTTGAAATTGATGCAGCCCTTTTGGAAATTTGCTTTTGCCAACAATACTTTATATTTCTCGTAAATAGTGGTTGAAACATACATTGGCAAAACGTGTAATGACATATGATTTTTCACGCTGGAAAGTCCATATTTAAAGCTCCCTGGCGCATTATAAACAATCATCTCTTTCCCCATCATCGGTGCAATTACCGCTGTGACAGTTTTATCTTTTTGGATGATAATTTCATGAAGCTGAGATAATAATTCTTGTCTCTCTTGTGGTTGGGTTGATATAAATTCTGAAATTGACATGCTTCATTAGTTTTAAGAGTTTTTTGTCTGCCGTGTTTCCCTTAGTCTTTGTGCCTTGCCAAAAGGCTTTATAAACTTACTGAAGATATTTAATATCAGTCTCAGTATCATGCCCCGCTCAAGGCTTAGAGTACAGACACAGCTCAGGAAGAAAAGATTATGGAAAAACTATTTTAAGAAACTAAATATCTTTGTAAACAACAGTGAAAAAAATCCTGCAACGCTATCATGGTATTTATCTATTGATCTGTAACTTTTTTTAGGACCAGTCACCGCGTAATTCAGGCTGTATAGTAGTGGTTATTCTTATTTGTACAAAGCAACATCTAAGTGGAGATCATTTTTAAAAATGAAAATAATAATTTTACATATATGCGTATACGCAAATTTCCTCCTGTTTTCATTTGCTGCATACACGCAAAACCATTGGATTGACTCATTAAAAAAAGCGATAGCAATTCAAAAACCAGATACCAATAAGGTATACACGCTGCTTACCTTAAGCGACACCTATCGTTTTTCTTATCCTGATTCTGCTTTAGCAGATGCACAGCAGGCTTTAACCCTCGCAGAAAAATTACAAGATGAAAATGCCATCTTTCAATCAATAACTTCAGTATCCGGAGCGCTGTATGTTTTAGGGAATTATACGCTGGAACTGGATTATGCTTTCAGGGTAAAAGAGATTTCCAAAAGATTAGGTACTCCATATACCATTGCTTATGCTAATGGGTTGCTTAGTGATTGTTATTATTACCTGGGTGAGTATGAAACCAGCATGCAATACTGGCGTGAAGTAATAAAGATTTCAGAAAAAACTTTCCCCGGTGAGCTCTTTAATATTTATGGTAACGCAAGTCGCATTTTTACCGGTATGAAAGAGTACGATTCTGCATTAGTTTATGCAAGGAAGAGTTACGGGCAAATAAAAAGCATGCCTTCTCTTAACAAAGACAATGATCATAGTAAATGGGCCAGGAGTGATCTCTATACTTATCTCGGAGATGCTTTTGCAGGGAAAGCTGAATATGATTCTGCATTGCTTTATTTCAGGATGAGTATTCCTTTTTCTGATGATATTCAAATGCTGCTAAACAAGGTTGATGCTTATAATGGTATTGCAGATATATACAAAGAAAAGAACAATACTGATTCTGCAATATGGTATGCTAAAAAAGCTTTGGATGAAAAAATAGCTAATACTTACCCGTTAGGAAAACTTAAAACAACAACACTTCTTGCTGCCATGTATGAATTAATAAATAATGCTGACAGCAGTTTAAAGTATTTGCATGCTACACTTAGTATAAAAGATAGTTTGTTTAACAAGGAAAAAGCAATTGCTTTCCAGAACATCATCTTTAAAGAAAAAGAAAAGCAAAAGGATATAGAAGCTGCCACACAAAAACTAAAAAGACAGTACACCACCTACCTGTTAATTACTTTATCGGTTATATTATTAATTGTAGCAGGCATTATTGTAAGAAACAGGAGGATAAAGCAACTGCAGAATATTCGTAACCGTATTGCAGATGACCTGCATGATGATATTGGTTCCACGTTAAGCAGCATCAGCATTATGAGTGAGCTTGCAAAAGCACAATCGCCGGAAGCCCGGCCACTGCTCAATTCCATTAGTGAAAATACAGCTGCTATCCAGGAAAATATGAGTGATATTATATGGGCAGTGAATCCCCAAAATGACCGCTTTGAAAATGTATTGCTGCGTATGACTCTGTTTGCTGTAGAAATACTGGAAGCAAAGAACATCCGGCTTGAGTTTACCAGCGATGCATCGCTTGCCACTTACAGGTTGACCATGAAGCAGCGCAAAAATCTATACCTTTTTTTTAAAGAAGCCATTAACAACTCGGCAAAATATTCTGAAGCTGAAAAGGTGTTTGTACGAATTACTAAAAAGGACCGCCATATTGAAATGAATATAACAGACAATGGGAAAGGTTTCGATGCTACCGGCGTCTTCAATGGCAACGGGATGAATACTTTTAAAAAACGTGCTGAAGAACTCAATGCTGAGTTTAAAATTACTTCGCCCATTAATGAAGGCACAAATGTGCAGCTCAGATTTAAAATCACATAAACGGGTGAGTATCCCGGAAAAATAAATTTGCTTTCTTTATATTGAAATGATGGAAATCAAAGTTGCTATATTCGAAGACAATAAAACCTTGCGTGAAAGTTTAAAGAGTTTGGTGGATTCAGAATCAGACATGTTTTGTACTGGGGCTTTTGCAAATGCCAATAAACTCATCCGCAGTATACAACTGGCCGCACCTGATGTGGTGCTGATGGATATTAATATGCCCGGCATATCTGGCATTGAGGCCGTACAAATATTAAAAGAAAAATTTCCCGAGGTTCAAATATTAATGCAAACAGTATTTGAAGAAAACGATAAAATATTTGCTGCTATTTGTGCCGGTGCCTCTGGTTACATGTTAAAGAAAACATCTCCACTGAAAATGATTGAAGCCATTCGTGAAACCTATCGTGGTGGTGCACCTATGACCGCATCTGTTGCCGTTAAAGTGATACAGATGTTCAGGCTTCAATCCCCAGAAATAAAAAAAGAATTTGTTGATCTCTCAGAACGTGAGAAAGAAATTTTAGCATTGCTTGTAAAGGGTAAATCTTATAAAGCAGTTGCATCCGAATGTTTTATTTCCATCGATACTGTCAGCACGCACGTACGGCACATTTACGAAAAACTACATGTACACTCCAAGAGCGAAGCTGTGGCAAAAGCCATTTATCAAAAACTGGTTTAGATAGTCATCTTCCCATTCGATTGCTAATCTTTTAATTATAAGGAGTAGATGATGATGTCACTGGCTTTCTCCAACCTTTAATAATAAACCGCCATCAATTATACTAATATAAATAATTAGTTGTATCTTAGGTTTCTAAAATTTGAGATATGCGTTCCTTACAAATTGCTGCTCATTTTACAAATGCTGCGGTTCAAAGCAAATTATCAGCAAGCAG